>JBPCRW010000197.1:0-29457 GCA_050996405.1 Pyrinomonadaceae bacterium
TTCTGCCTTCTTGTAAAGTTATTTTTTCGGCTTCGTTTAGTTTGATAAATTTTTTTCGCATTAAACAACCATACAAGATTTTCAAATATCTATAAAATAATTCTGTCCACTTACTTATGTTTAGTAATATATAAAACAAAAGAAAATATGAATAACCCCACAAAAATAATTACAAATAACCCGCCTAACTTATCCTGCGCTATTGCGGTTAAAATTAAATACCCAAAGACAAGTACCCCCGCCAAACCGAGCATTATTTTAAAAACATATATACCTCCTATGGCGCGGATTATACGCCCATAACCAAAGAATATGGAAGATTTTTCTCAAAGTGTGGTAAAATTGTTTTATCTTAAAGCGTTTTAAGAGTGTATGACTTGAGGTTTTTTGAATCAAAAAACGAGGCGTAAGTTGTTGAAAATAAAGGGCAAAAATTTCAACTGACACGAATCGACTGCCAGTCATGCGCTCTCCCATCTGAGCTGCGACCCCGAAATCAATTACGAATTGTAAGTTACGAATTATAAGTTAGCAAATTGGTTTTCAATAACAAGCTGCGTTATTTTCCTGTGAAGACGGGTTTGCGTTTTTCCAAAAATGCCGAAACGCCTTCCGTTTTATCGGCGGTCGAAAAGCAGAGAGCGAACAAATCAACTTCGCGGCGCAAGCCTTCGTCCAAGTTCGAGCGCGAAGCGAGTTTGATGGCTTCTTTTGCAAGCTGCAAAGCGACAGGCGATTTTTCGGCGATTTTGCTCGCCATTTCCATAGTTTTTGTTTCGAGTTCGCTGGCTGCGAAAACATGATTGACCAGACCGACATTAAACGCCGTGTCCGCGTCAATCATCTCGCCGGTCAAAATCATTTCCATCGATTTACCTTCGCCGACGAGCCTTGTTAGACGCTGCGTTCCGCCACCGCCCGGAATAATTCCCAAGTTTATTTCCGGCTGTCCGAATCTGGCTTTTTCGCTTGCCAGACGAATGTCGCAGGCAAGTGCGAGTTCGCAGCCGCCGCCCAGACAAAAACCGCCAATCATCGCAATCACAGGTTTTGGAAAGACATCAATCGAATTAAAAAGCGTTCGTTCGGAAAATAAATTTTTCTGCGCGGCGGGCGTTTGCCCGACAAACTCGGAAATGTCCGCGCCGGCGATAAAAGATTTTTCGCCCGCGCCTTTGATAATCAAAACGCGAATTGCGTCGTCCGTTCGCAATTCGTCGAGTGCGGCGACTCCTTCGGCGTGAACTTTTGAACTTAAAGCATTGAGTTTGTCGGGACGATTGATGGTTAAAATAGCGACGGCTTCGCGTTTTTCAACTAAAATGGTTTCGTAATTCGACATAGGTTTTTACAATGCAAAATTCAAAATTGAATCGAATAACTTATTTTGCATTTAATCATTTTCTTCCGGCTGGTCGTCGGCAACCCAGGCGACAAAAAGTCTAAGCCAATTTTCCGCCGGTTCGATTATTGCCACGCCGATGCGCGCCGAGCCATAGACTGCTGGAGCAACGCGCACAACGCGCGCTTTGACTTCGACCGGAACGCCGTCCGGTCGATGTGAGCGAACGTAAAGATTTTCGCCTTCGTTTATTTTTTGATTCAGATGAAACAGCGCGCCGGTTGTCGAAATATCGTCGGTTTCGGTCGGTTCGGACCACGCCGCCCCGTCGTCCGCGCGACCTGAAACGACAATCGGCAGGCGCAAAGCCATTCGCAGCGCAAAACGTTTTTCCTCAAATCGAGGCTGGATATTTGTTGACATTGCAAAGTCTAGACTGATTGAAAATGCGTAAATTGAAAAATTAGTTTAACACGAAAAAGTTCTAATGAAAGCAAAAAATCTGTTAATTCATTTGAAAAAATAAACCTTTCCGGCTCTGATTCGACTACACTTTCCGTCATAGTTATACTATAAGCGCAAATAAAAATGCTATATCTCAAATAAAATTTCGAGGAAGAATTTAGAAAATATTTATGTCGCAAACCGAAATCCATCGCAAAATAGTTATTTTAGGCTCGGGTCCGGCGGGTTTGACCGCCGCTATTTACGCCGCGCGCGCCGAACTTGCGCCGCTCGTCGTCGAAGGTCCGCAGCCCGGCGGACAACTCACGATTACGACCGACGTAGAAAATTATCCGGGGTTTTCGAGCGGAATTATGGGACCGGAATTGATGAACCAGTTTCGCGCGCAAGCCGAACGTTTCGGCACGGAAATTTTAAATGTTTGGATTGACAAAGTTGATTTACCGAAACGCCCGTTTAAACTTTACGGCAAAGCTAGCGAAGACAGCGAAGAAATTTCGACCATTATTCTGGCGGAAACATTGATAATTTCGACGGGCGCGTCCGCTAAATGGCTCGGCATTCCGGGCGAAGCTCCCGTGCCGGAAGGTTTGGGCGGCAACGGCGTTTCGGCGTGCGCCACCTGCGACGGATTTTTCTTTCGAGGCAAACCGATTGTCGTCGTCGGCGGCGGCGACACGGCGATGGAAGAAGCGACTTTTCTGACGCGCTTTGCTTCAAAAGTCACGCTCGTTCATCGTAAGGATTCGTTTCGCGCTTCAAAAATTATGCAGGAACGAGTTTTAAATAACGAAAAAATCGAGATTTTATGGAACACGGAAGTCAAAGAAATTCTCGGCACGAGGGAAAACGGCGTAACCGGCGTTCGGCTTTACAACAATAAAACAAACGAAGAAAAAGAATTTCCGACGCAGGGCGTTTTCGTCGCCATCGGACACGAGCCGAATACAAAATTATTTAAAGACGTTCTGGAAATGGACGAAATCGGTTATCTGAAAACCGAAGGTCGCACGATGAAAACCAACATTCCCGGAGTTTTCGCGTGCGGCGACGCGCAGGATTCTTATTACCGGCAGGCAATCACTGCCGCCGGTTCGGGATGTATGGCGGCGATTGATGCCGAGCGATTTTTGGTCGAACACGGCGAGACTGTGAAAAAGACGGAAACAAACTGGTAGTGAAAAATTACGAATTACGAATTTACGTTTTTTACATTCGTAATTCGTAATTTACTGCTTCTGAACTACCGTGCCTTTAATGGTTTCAACTTTCTGCGGAGTTTTAATCAACTTGTTCGGAACAAATCCTTTTTTTTCAACTCCGCGCAAAATATTTTCATAAGTTGCCGAATCCATCTGCGGCGCGCGGCTTAAAATCCACAAATATTCGCGTTTCGGGTCGCCGACGACCGAATAGCTGTAATCGGGTGCTAAATCAATTATCCAGTAATCTGCCCAAACTTTCGGCATAAAGGATAAAAAATCGGGCGCGAATCGCACTTTGAGTTTTGCGTTGGTCGTTTTGTCAATTATCTTAGCTTCGCCTTTTGCATTGTTTATTTTGCCGTCTTTTTTCAAACATTTATTTAAAACTTCGACGCTGCCGTTGTCTTTTAATGTATAAGTCGTCGTTACGTTTCCGGCGCAGTTTTTCTCGAATTTATTCGGGTAACGCGCAATTTCATACCACGTTCCGCTATATCGTTTCAGGTCAACCGACGGAACGGTTTCAAGATTTGATTTACTTGCGGAAGTCTGTGCAAAGACTCCGGCAGTCAATAAAGCTGTGATAAAACCTGCGAAAAGTAATTTTCTCATTGAAAAGCCTCCGCGTTATTATAAAATTTACAAAACCCTGTAAGCAAATAGCTTACCAATTAAATTTATTTCTAAGGTTACAACTGGCGGAAATCCGTTTGCGGAAGCAAGGGATTTTAGAAAAGCCAGTCTAAATCGTCTGAAACTTTCGGACAGAGCCAGCCGTTTGACTCGAAGTTTTCCGGTAGTGACTAATTTGTCGTTTAGCGATTTTCCGCCGGATACCAATTTTCGTGCAGCGAAAATGCGCGGCAGGCGAGACAGCTTGTCCAACGCCATTGATGAGCGCAGGTCGGACATTTTCCGCCGGTTTCAAAAGTATTAAACATCGCGCCGCAGCCGCCGAAAAAGTTTTCGGGATATTCGCAATCGGCGCAAAACCAGCGGCTCGCGGCGTTCGGCTGCCATTTGCATAACGGGCATCGAATCCGCGCAAATTCAGAGATGTCTTTTTCCGCTTCAATTTTTTCCCGAAAATTTTTTTCAAATTCGGAATCTTTTCGATAAGCCATAAATCGTTTTAAAAATTATCTGCGCGGCACGTCTTCGCCGACCGTCCAGACAATAATCGAGTTTGACAAACCCAAGCCCGACAATCTGCCAGCCATCATAATAATCGTCTCGCCGTCTTTGACCGCACCCGCTTCAAGCAGAGTTTTTTCGCCTTCTTTGAGCATCTGCTCGGTCGTTTCGGAATTACCGTGACAATACGGCTCAACGCCCCAAATTAAAGACAATTGATTTCGCACGTCGTCGGAATGCGTCAGCGCAAACGCATGGAGACCCGAACGAATTGACGAAAGCCGCCGCGCCATCAAGCCGGATTCGGTAAAAACCGCAGCCTTATCGGTCAGAATTTCGCGTGCGGCGATTGCCGCCGCTTTGCAGATTGCCTGCGAACTTCTGCCGGTCGGTTCTTCATATAATTTTATCGGGCGTTTGAGTTTTTCGGTTTTCACCGTTTCCGCCGTGTTGATAATCCGCGCCATCGTCGCCACCGCCTGCAAAGGATATTTTCCCATCGCGGTTTCAGCCGACAGCATCACCGCGTCCGTGCCGTCCCAGACGGCGTTTGCCACGTCCGATGCTTCGGCGCGTGTCGGGCGCGGCTCGCTAATCATTGATTGGAGCATCTGCGTCGCCGTGATAACGAATTTATCTTTGGCGACCGCTTTTTCGATAAGCGTTTTCTGATAAACAGGAACTAATTCGACGCTGGTTTCCACGCCGAAATCGCCGCGCGCGACCATCACGCCGTCGGTTTCATCTAAAATCGCATCGAGATTTTCAATCGCTTCCGCCTTTTCGCTTTTGGCGACGAGCAACGGGCGACCCGTTTTGCGTTTGCTCAAACTTTTGATTAAATCTTTAACTTCCCTGCAATCTTCGGCGCGGCGCACGAACGACAGCGCGATATAATCGGCGTTCTGCTCGATTGCCCAGTCCAAATCACGACGGTCTTTTTCCGTCAAACTCGGAATCGGCAAACTCGTTCCCGGCAAATTTATTCCCTTGCGCTCCGAAAGCCAGCCGCCATTGATGACTTTGGTTATGACATCCGCGCCGTCCGCGCTTTCAACTTTTAACTCAATCGCGCCATCGTCCAGTAAAATTCGCGTATCCGGTTCGACCAGTCGCGGCAGTTCTTTAAACGTCGTCGAAACTTCCTGCGCCGTGCCTTTGATGTCGCGCGAAGTGATAATAAACCGCGCTCCGTTATCGAGAAAAACCGGCGTGTGGTTTATCAAAGTTTTCGTGCGAATTTTCGGACCCGAAAGGTCAACCAGAATCGCCAGCGGCTTTTCCAGTTTTTTGGCGGCGGCGCGCGCATTTTTGATTGTTTCGGCGTGTTCGGCGTATTCGCCGTGCGACATATTTATCCGCACGGCGTTCAAGCCGACTTGTATCAATGATTCGATAACTTCCTGCGAATCGGTCGCCGGACCTAATGTAGCTAAAATTTTTGCTCGTCTCATAAAAGATTTCAGAGATTGATGTTAGATGTTAGCAGAATGATTTTCAAATATAGTTTAAGACTTAGCGGCTAACATTCTTTCTTTTTGTAAATAATTCATCACGGTGGCGACAAACGTCGAATGCGACCATGTTAAGGGCGCGACGGACGCGGGCGAGCCGTCAATCGGATGAACCTGTTCGGCTAAAATGCCGGACGGCAGAGCGCGTTTTACAGTCCATTCCAAAATCTCCAACGCGCCGCGCAAATCTTCTCGTCGTTCGGCGACGGCAATGCGGTAATCCGCCAGCCATAACGTGCAGATAAACCAAGCGTTGCTCGGCGCGTTCGGCGCGATTCGCATATACGGGTCGTTTTCAAAACGCATCACGCCGCCGATTTCCGTCGCCACCCAAAGTTTTTGTTCGACGGTTCGCATCGTCTGTTTGACCATTTCATCTTTCGCGTCAAACGCGCCGAAATAAAACGTTCCGAAAAGCGAAGCGTCAACTGTCGCGTCCGATTCAAAATGTTCGTCGTCTTGAAATTGAAGCGACCGCAAAAAACGTTGATGTTCGCGGCTGAAAAGACGCTCGCGCATCGCCGCTGTGATTTCGTCCGCCGCCGTTTCGTAGCCTGCGGCACGTTCCGCTTCGCCGAACAGATTTGCAAATTTTGCCGCCGCGCGAAGCCCGCCGACCACCGACGCGCAAGTGAACGTATGAATCCCGCGACGGTCTTCCCAAAGATTCCAAGACGGCGCGGGAAGTCCAGACGAGTGACGAAAATTTTTCATAAAATCCGCCGCTCTGGTAATCAATGGGCGATAAAGCTGGCGGACAAATTCGATGTCGCGGTAAAAGTCGTAATGCTTCCACAAAGCCCAGATGACGAGCGCGGTTTCGTCTTCCTGAATCGGCATAAGCCGTTTGTTCGCCCAAAAATCAAAGCCCGCGTGCCAGCCCGACGCGACCGTTCCGTCCGAATTATATTTCTGCAAAAAATAACCGTTACGGTGAATAATTTTTCCGCACAACTCGTAAAATTTTCGTGATAAATAAGAATATCCGGCAAGGTCTAAGGCGTGCGCGACAAACGCGCCGTCGCGCGTCCAGAGATAGCTGTAATGGTCTGTCGCGCGTTCCGTCACGTCGGAATCGTTGGCGGCTAAAATCGCGCCGTCATTGTCGATCTGCGTGCGGATGACGAGCAAGGATCGTTTGAAAAGCTCGACGATTTCAGGCTGTAAATCCGCGAAATCCGTATCGTTTTTATTAACCCAAACGCGCCAGTAATTTTTCGTATGGTTGAGAAAATTCTGGGGCGTTTGTTCGAGCAGTTGACGGTTCAATTCCAGCACTTCCGCGTGTGAAGTTCCGGCGCAAATCCAGTAAAAAAATTCGCGCGTTTCTTGCGCTTCGAGCGCGAGCGAAATTCGGATGGTCGAATCAACCGAGCCTTCGGTAATCGCAGTGTTTTTCAAATTATTCGTTTCGGCTTCGCGCCAAGTTCCTTCCTGGTCGCGGAAAGCCTTGCGTCCGGTTGAAAAAGTGTCGAAATGCGGCTCGGTGTTTATCAGAAAATAGCGGTGTTTTTTGTAATGAATGAGCGCGAAACTTTCCGCATCGTAAAATGCCGTGTCGCCGACTTTGTTTTCGTAAATCCGAAAATCGTGATGCAGAAAAACGCGCACGTCGCGCTTTGTATCGCGCAGATTTGAAACCCGAACGCGCCGCAGAAAAATATTTTCGTGGCTCGCCACCGTGTCGTTTGAAACAATTTCTAAACCTAAGTTTTCGTTGGTTAATTTGACATTTGTAACCAGCGTTTCGCGCAGATAGCATAAATCGCGTTTCCAGTCGTCCGAGAAAATCCACGAAAATTCGCCGTCCGCCCATACGCCGAAGCGAAACGGAAAACCTTCCGTATGATTTTCCTGTCCGACGTGCGGAAAATAAACGTCGCGGATTTGATATTTGTCGTCAAACGCGACGAGCAGAGAGCCGTTGCCGACCGGAATATCGCGCATAATTTTTAGATTGTGAGAGTGTTTTTAACAAGATTCGGAGCGACTTTATCGAGCCGGTTGTCGTTTGTCCAAAACTCGCCGCAATTGTAATAAACGGCGGCAAGATGCAAAGCGTCGGGCGTTTTCAAACTCGTAAAATCGGCGCGAAGCTGCGCGGCTTCGTCAAAAACCGCTTGCGGCATTTCGAGGATTTTTTGGGCATCGAAAAACGCTTCGTAAAGTTTTTGCAGTTGTAAATCTTTTGTTCTAAACGGCATCACTAAACATTCGAGCCACGCCGGAGGCGAATAACAAAACGCGGCGGACGACAGGACGTTCATTAAATTTTCAATCCGATTTGAATAAACCGGATGTTTTTCGACGATGTAAATAATGATACAGGCATCGAGATAAATTCTGCTCATTCCCAAGAATTCCTCGCCTCTTGGATTTGCGATTCGATTTCTTCCGCCGAATAACTTTTTCGATTAGCGAATTCGGGACTTCTGAGAAGTTCTAAAATCTTTTTCGAGTTTCCCTCTCTTTCAGATTTTCCGTTTGTTTCTTCCAGCAAAGTAACGATTGACCGCGTTTTTTTCGTCACGCGCACGGGTTCGAGCAACGCTACCTTGCCGTCAACATCAATTTCCGCTTCGACTGTTCGCAGCATATTTTTCTTCTCCAAAACGCTTCGATTATAACACGAACGCGACGGTCGTTATTTCAAATCGGCAATCTAGATGTTGCCCGTCGTTTCGGAGTATTCATAAACAATTTGATTTCCCAAAGGCGACCACGCCGGATAACGCGCGAATGAGTTTAATTTTTTGTAATCGGTCAACCGTTGCTCTTTCTTCGTCGAGCGCGAAACCCACCACACATTCCAAAAACCGTCGCGCTGTCCGGCGAACAAAATTTTATTGTCGTCGGGCGACCAACCGTGCATCGTAAATCCGGCAGACAAACAAATAAAGTTCGATTAGTTGATTTTCCATGATAAGAAAATTCTACCAATCAACCGGTTTGTCTATCTTTTCAACTACTGATTCGCATTTTTCTCTTTTTCTATTTTTAACCTTCGCCCTCACGTAATTTTTCCAGCACGGAAAAATCTTCGAGCGTCGTCGTGTCGCCCGCGATTTTGTTGCCCGCCGCGATTTCACGCAGCAGACGACGCATAATTTTGCCGGAACGAGTTTTCGGCAAAGCGTCTGTAAAACGTAAATCGTCAGGACGAGCTAACGCGCCGATTTCTTTGGCGACATGCTGGCGCAGTTCTTCTTTAAGCGCGTCGCTTCCCTCTCGTCCACCTTCGAGCGTAACAAACGCGGCGATTGCCTGACCTTTAATTTCGTCCGGTCTGCCGACGACCGCCGCTTCCGCCACCGCCGGATGCGAAACGAGCGCGGATTCGATTTCGGCAGTTCCGAGCCGGTGACCGGAGACGTTTAAAACGTCGTCAACTCTGCCCATAATCCAGTAATTTCCCATCGAGTCGCGCCTTGCGCCGTCGCCCGAAAAATAGACGTGCGGAATTTCCGACCAATAAGTTTTTTGATACCGCTCGTCGTCGCCCCAGATTGAGCGCAGCATAGAAGGAAAAGGATGAGTTACTACCAAAAAGCCGCCTTCGTTTGTGCCGACGGATTTTCCGCTCCTGGTTTGAATGTCGAGCAAAATTCCGGGAAACGGGCGCGTCGCCGTTCCGGGAACGGTCGGCGTTGCGCCGGGCAGCGGCGAAATCATAATCGCGCCGGTTTCAGTCTGCCACCAGGTATCGACAATCGGACATTTTTCTTTGCCGATAACTTTGTAATACCACATCCACGCTTCGGGATTTATCGGCTCGCCGACTGTTCCCAAAACTCTCAAACTCGATAGATCGTGTTTGTTTGGATACTGCTCGCCCCATTTGATAAAAGCGCGAATCGCCGTCGGAGCGGTGTAAAGAATAGAAACTTTATGACGTTCGATGATGTCCCAGAATCTGTCGAAATCGGGATAATTCGGCGCGCCTTCATACATCAAAACCGTCGCGCCGTTTGCCAGCGGACCATAGACGACGTAAGAATGTCCGGTCACCCAGCCGAGGTCGGCGGTACACCAGTATGTGTCTTCGTCCTTTAAATCGAAAACCCATTTTGACGTGAGGTAAGTTTGCGTCAGATAGCCGCCTGTCGTGTGCAGAATTCCCTTTGGCTTGCCGGTTGTTCCAGATGTGTAAAGAATATAAAGCGGATGCTCGCTGTCCAATTCTTCCGCAGGACAATTCGCGTTCGCGTCCTTCATCAAATCATGCCACCAGTGGTCTCGTTTTTCATCAAAATTTATTTCCGAGCCGGTGCGTTTGAACACGACGACGTTTTCGACATCCGGCGTTTCGCTAACGGCGCGGTCAACAATTTCTTTTAATTTAATTTCCTTGCCGCGACGATAGCCGCCATCCGCCGTGACGATTAATTTACAGCCACCGTCAATTACGCGGTCACGAATCGCGTCCGCCGAAAATCCGCCGAAAATTACGGTGTGCGGCGCGCCGATGCGGGCGCAGGCAAGCATCGCAATCGCCAATTCGGGAACAAGCGGCATATACAGCGCGACTCTATCGCCGGTTTTTACGTCGAGTTTTTTTAAGACATTGGCGAATTTTGAAACTTCCGCGTGAAGCTGCTGATAAGTTAAAGTGCGGGTTTCGCCCGGTTCGCCTTCCCAGATAATCGCGGCTTTATTTTTACGCCACGTTTCCAGATGGCGGTCAACACAATTATACGCGGCGTTGATTTTGCCGCCGAGAAACCATTCGGCGTGCGGTTCTTCCCATCTTAAAACCGTGTCCCATTTTTTAAACCAGTGCAGATTTTCCGCCGCGCTTGCCCAGAACGCTTCGGGGTTTTCGGCTGCCGCGTTGTAAATTTCTTCGTATTCCGCAAAACTTTTGATATACGCCTGCGCGGAAAATTCCGGCGGCGGCGGAAAAACTCTCGATTCGTTTAAAATGGATTCAATCGCGTTTGACATATTTTCTGGCATTTTTTCTCCCGTTGATGTTTAACTATTATAGCCACGAATTGGATGATTCAGACAAACAGTTGTCAGGAATTTCCGCTTCTGCGGCGAATCGGCTTGTGACATTTCTGCCCGCTCTCACAAAAATGCCACAACGATTTCATTCGACTTTTGCCTTATAATTCAATAAAATAAAGGTTTCGCGCTGTGGCACAGCCTTTGTAATGGCTAACGTCGAGCGGCGACGCGAAAAGCCTTTGCGTAAGGAGCTTGGAAAAAGGAAATGTTAGACTAAAAAGACATTGCCGCCGCCGTCATCATCAGAAAGATGGTGGTGACGATAACCAAAACTGATGCGAAAATAATGTCGAATCAGTAAAACGAACAAGGGAAAGAAACTTATTAGAAACGCCAGGGGGAAGGAACGGTTTTGCCGTTCCTTTCTTTACGAATGACAGAAATAAAATTTTAAACGAAAATGCAAAAAGATTCAGATAATTATAAGCCGGTATTTTTTGACGCGCGCGGGCGCCGCCGCCGCGTGATGAACCGCGTGTGGCTTGCTTCGACGATTGTGCTGGTTATTTTATTCGTCATTTTTCTCGCCAGTATTTTGGCGAACCCGTCGCTTCCGCAACTTCGTTTAAAAACGCCGACGGCGGAAACCGTTCCCGAAAAACCGGGCGAAACGACCAAACAAATTATTACCGAAGCCGAAAAGGAAAAAAATCAGCGCGCGAAAAAACAGGCTGAAAAAGCTGAAAAAGCCAACCAGTTTTTTAACGTCAATCCCGCGCCGACACCGGCAAAGGAAAATCGCGCCCGCCCGCTGGCAATCGGTTTTTATGTCAATTGGGATGATTCGAGTTTTGCTTCGCTCAAGCGCAATCTCAACCAACTCGACTGGGTCGTGCCGGAGTGGATTCGGCTGTCGGGCGACGATTCAAATCCGCTGGTTCTGGATATTGAACCGAAGGCACTTGAATTTATTCACAACAACAAACCCGATACGCCCGTTTTGCCGCTTGTCCAGAATTATAAAAACGAGCAGTGGAATTCGGACATTTTAGCCAAAGCGGTGGTGACCGAAGATACGCGCCGCGCTTTGATAAATTCGCTGCTCGATGTTGTGTCGAAAAATAATTTCGGCGGCGTGACGATTGACCTCGAAGAAGTTCCGCCGTCGGCGCAGAAAAATCTTTTTACGTTTATACAGGAACTGCACACGGAATTTCAAAAACGCAATTTGATTGTCGCGCAAGCCGTGCCTTTTGATAATCCTGACTGGAATTATAAAGCGTATTCGGACGCGACCGATTTTCTGATGCTGATGGCTTATGACGAACACTGGTCAACTTCGACGGCGGGCGCGCTCGCAAGTCAGAATTGGTATGAATCGACTTTGAAAAAACGGATGGCGGAACTTTCGCCCGACAAAACGATTATTTGTTTCGGCAATTACGGCTACAACTGGGTCGGCACGAACGGCGAAGACGCGACGTTTCAGGAATCCCTGCTCGCCGCGCGTGATTCGCTCGATTCGCCGTCGCAGATAAAATTTGACGCGGACACGAAAAATCCGCATTTTTCGTATGTCGAAGACGACGGCAAAACGCATAATGTCTGGTTTCTCGACGCGGTGACGGCATACAACGAACTGCAAGCCGCTAAACCCTATAACGTCGCCGGATTCGCGTTGTGGCGGTTAGGTTCGGAAGACCCGTCGCTGTGGAATATCTTCGGCGCGGATAAAACAAATCTTTCGACCGACGGCTTGCAGAATATCAAATATGGCTACGACGTTGATTTTGAAGGCACGGGCGAAATTTTGCAGGTCACAGCCGAGCCGCAGGACGGCGTGCGCGAACTGAAAACCGATGCCGATAATATGATTACGAGCGAAGTCTATCAGCAGATTCCGCTGTCGTATGTGATGCAGCGGACGGGCGATAAAGTCGGCAAAATCGCTCTCACTTTTGACGACGGACCCGACCCGACTTGGACTCCGAAAATTTTAGACATTCTCAAACAGGAAAACGTCAAAGGAACTTTTTTCGTCATCGGCGAAAACGGTCAGGCGAATCCCGAACTGGTCAAGCGAATTGTTAATGAAGGTCATGAAATCGGCAATCATACGTTCACGCATCCGAATTTGGGCGAAGTTCCGGCAAAAGTCACGGATTTGGAATTGAGCGCGACGCAGCGTCTGATTGAATCTTTGACCGGACGCTCGACGCGGCTTTTCCGCGCGCCGTATTTCGGCGATGCCGAACCGACTACGCCCGACGAAGTTGAACCGACGGCGCAGGCGCAGCGGCTCGGTTATATCTCGGTCGGACTACATATTGACCCGGACGATTGGCAGCTTTACGACAAAGACGGCACGCGGCGCACGGCGGATGAACTAGTCAAAGAAACGCTTGACCAGGCGGCAATTCGCACGCCTGAAGAACGCGGCGAAATCGTACTGCTGCACGACGGCGGCGGCGACCGTTCGGCAACCGTCGCGGCGTTGCCGCGCATTATCGAACAATTGCGAGCGCAGGGTTATGAACTGACGACCGTTTCGGATTTGGCAGGTATTACGCGCGACGAAGCGATGCCGCCCGTTCCGCAAAATCAAAATTATCTGACGCAGACGGATTCGGTTGTTTTCTACGGAATGTCGCTCGGCGGTTCGATTATCAAATGGCTATTCTTACTCGGCATTATTTTGGGATTGTCGCGCGTGATAATAATCGGCAGCTTGGCACTGGCGCAAAAATGGCGTTCTCGAAGGCGCGAAGTCGAACATTTCGGCGAGAAGTTTCAGCCGTTTGTTTCGGTCGTCGTTCCTGCGTTTAACGAAGAAAGAGTTATCTGCAAAACTGTCGAAAGTCTGTTGCGTTCGGATTATCCGAATTTTGAAATCATCGTCCTGGACGACGGCTCGGCGGATAAAACTTTCGATGTCGTCAATGAAAAATACGGCACAAATGAAAGAGTTTCGATTTTTCGCAAGGAAAACGGCGGCAAGGCTTCGGCTTTAAATTTCGGCTGGCAGCTTGCCAAAGGAAACATTATCGTCGCGCTCGATGCCGATACGCTTTTTACGCCCGAAACAATCGCCGCGCTGGTTCACCGTTTTGCAGACGAGACGGTCGGCGCGGTTGCCGGAAACGCGAAAGTCGGAAACCGAATTAACATCGTGACGAAATGGCAGGCACTCGAATATGTTACGTCGCAGAATCTCGACCGTCGCGCGTTCGCTTCCCTTAACTGCATCACGGTCGTTCCCGGTTCGGTCGGCGCGTGGCGGCGCGGCGTGCTGGAAAAATGCGGCGGATTTTCTTCCGATACTTTAGCCGAAGACCAAGATTTAACGATTCAGGTTCGCAAACTCGGTTACAAAATCGGCTACGAAGAAAACGCCATCGGTTTGACCGAAGCTCCCGACACTTTGCGCGGTCTGGCAAAGCAAAGATTTCGCTGGGCATACGGCACTCTGCAATGTATGTGGAAACACAAGAACGCGCTTTTTAACCCGAAATACGGCACACTCGGTTTTATCGCAATGCCGAACGTCTGGATTTATCAGGTTATTTTTCCGCTGGTTTCGCCCCTGATGGATTTGATGTTTATCTGGACGTTTGTTTCAGCGATTATCGGCTATTACGAACATCGACAGCAATACGCGCAAACGCCGTCGAATCTGGGCGAAGTCGCGTTTTATTATTCGCTGTTTCTGCTGGTTGATTTAGCGGGCGCGTTCTTTGGTTTTCTGATGGAAAAAGGCGAGCAGAAAAAACTTTTGTGGTGGCTGCCGTTTCAGCGTTTCGGTTATCGACAGGTGATGTATTGGGTGATGGTCAAATCGGTCTGGACGGCGATTCGCGGCGCGATTGTCGGGTGGGGAAAACTCGAACGCAAGGCGACGGTCGAACATACGGAAAGTTTCAGCCGCGCGAAAACTCTAGCAAAACCCGAACCGAGCGTGACTGTCGAAGCAAAAGTTTAAGAATTTGTTTGAAGAAAATAGGACGCGGATGAACACAGAGTTAGCGGGTTCGCGCGGATTATCTAAAAGAATCCGCGAAAATCTTTTAAATCGGCGTTCATCCGCGTCCTATTTTCCTATTTCAAAACGGCGCGGACAATTTGCCGTTTTGCCAAATCAAATAATCCATTCGGAAGAATCGCCCGAAAAAAAGCGTTGGCGACACGCGGCGCGACAAAAATTCCGCGCGGAACGAGAACATATTCGCTTTCCCACCAATCCGGTACAAACCGCGCTTTGAATCTTCGCAAACCTTCAAATCCATAGATTGACTGCAAATGCGCGCGTGAAAAATTTAGTAATTGTCTGGAGAAAGTGTTTCCGTTAGTCGAAAGCGTGTCTTCGCCATCCGAAGCCAGCGGAACTGTGCCGAGCGTCGCCAGGCGCGCGCCTTCGGCGGCAAAGGTTTCCAGAGCTTTGCAAATAAGTAAATCCGTCGTTCCGTTCGGCGCGTCGGCGCAGCGCAAAACGTCTTCGAGATACCAGCCGTCACGCGCCGGAATCGGACTGGCGGTAAGCAATCCGGTTAATTTTCCGGTCGTATCGCGCGCCGCGAAAAATCTTTTGTGTTCCGCCAGGCTAAACGGCGATAAGCCAAAAAGCCAGCCGAATTTTACCGCCGCCCGCCGATTCTTTAGCCAGCTTTCGCACAATTCGGAAACTTCCGCTTGAAACAATTTTCCGATGTCGGAAATTTCTTCGACGCAGATTCCGGCGCGTCGTCCCTGATTGAGATTGGCGCGGAGATGTTTCGCGCGATTTCCGCGCGGATTCCAGTTCTGCAAATCGAAATACGGCGACGCGCCGATTTTGACGGCTTTGATGCGGTCGGACGGGTTGGCGATGACAGCGCGGGCGAATCTTTCGGTCACAGGCATAAAAGCCGCTATCCGATTTTGCGCGCGCGCGGCGGCGATAAACTTTTCAGTCGCTTCGCGCAAGCTGTCTTCCGGCGCGATGATGTCGCCTGCGACCAGACGAATTTTTCCGTGTTCGGAATAAGCGGCGCAGCTCTGCGTCGGAAAATCAAACCACGCGCGGTCGGTTTCCGAAACCGCGATTAAAGAATGCGGATTGTAACCGTAGAGCGATTGCAGGCGAATGAGATGCTGGCTTTCATTGCCGGGCAGGAAAGGCAGCGGATATTTTGCCGCCCGCAAATTTTTCAAACTCAAATAAAGCGTGCTGAATCCGGCTCCGGCGGCGAGCGTTAGTTCGGAAGTAAGAACTGAAATGGACATTGATTTTCTCCTTTGAAACCGGAAAGGGCTAAATAAAATTGTCTATAAATAGACCGTTTAATTTCAGCGGGTATTGTAATAAAGGGAAGGACGTTTTGAGTGTTACGTCTGCGCGGTAAATTCGTCGCTCAAATGACTGCCAACTAAAGTCAAAACTCAAAATACTTTCGATTTATGCACGGGCTTCGGTTAAATCATATCACAACAAAGCAAAATATATGCCGTAACGAACGGCGGATTTCGGCAGATTCAATGAATTTGTCAAACAAACGTTGTGGCGAAAATGTTTTTCCAAGCAAGACCGCCGCCATTTATTCATCCAAATCAATGCCGAATCTTTCCGCCATCCGGTAAAGCGTCCGGCGGTCGATTCCCAGAATTTCCGCCGCGCGCGTGCGATTATTGTCAACCTTTTCCAGAATATACTGCAAATATCTTTTTTCAACTTCGTCGAGCGAAGGTAAATCGGAAAAAAGGTTTTCGAGCGAGTTTTTCAAAAGCTTTTTGGTATCGATGCCGCGCAACTTATCGGGCAGATCTTCCGGCTGAATTTCGTTTCCGCGAGCGCGCAGGGCGGCGTGTTCGATGGCGGCTTCGAGTTCCCGGACGTTGCCTTTCCAATCGTAAGCGGTCAAAACCTTCATGACGTTTTCCGAGAACTGCAAATGCTCGCGTCCGGCATTTTCCCCAGCTTTTACTAAGAATTTTTCGGCGAGCAGCGGAATATCAGAACGCCGCTCGCGCAACGCCGGAACGTTCAGCGTCACGACCGACAATCGATAAAATAAATCTTCGCGGAAACGTCCCGTTTTTACTTCTTCTTCGAGATTGCGATTGGTCGCGGCGATAATTCGCGCGTTGACTTCAATTGTGCGCGACGAACCGACGCGGCGAATTTCGCCTTCCTGAAGGGCGCGCAGAAGTTTAACCTGCATCGCCAGACTGATTTCGCCAATCTCGTCCAAAAATAAAGTTCCGCCGTCGGCTTCTTCCCATAAACCTTTCCGGTCGGCGTGCGCGCCCGTATATGCGCCGCGCACCGAGCCGAAAAGCTCGGATTCGAGCAAACTTTCCGTCAGCGCGCCGCAGTTGACCGGCACAAATGCGCGTCTTGCGCGCGGGCTGTATTGATGAATGGCGCGAGCAATTAATTCTTTTCCCGTGCCGGATTCGCCTAGAATCAGGACGGTCGATTTAGCTGGCGCGACCCGCGCGATTTCCTTGTAAAGCTGAATCATCGCGGGGGCGCGTCCGACCATTCCGGCAGTTTCCGCCTTTGCCGAAATTGTTTCCGCATCGTCTGCTGCCCTCGATTTTTGTTCGAGCGCGCGCCCA
Organism: Pyrinomonadaceae bacterium; assembly: GCA_050996405.1. Taxonomy (GTDB): domain Bacteria; phylum Acidobacteriota; class Blastocatellia; order Pyrinomonadales; family Pyrinomonadaceae; genus JBPCRW01. The sequence goes on from JBPCRW010000197.1 coordinate 17,205, forward strand.
ACCGTTTTGACGATTTCCTCGACTTTGAAAGGTTTTGAGATAAAATCCCATGCTCCTTCGCGCGTTGCTTCGACCGCCGCGTCGAGCGAGCCGAAACCCGTCACCAAAATCACCGGACATTTTCCGCGAAATTCCTGAAGCAAATCAAAACCCGATTTTTCGGCTTCGAGATTGATGTCGCTGACAACCAAATCGAATTTGGTTTGACCGGCGAGAGTCAAGGCTTTAGCGGGCGTTTGCGCCGTTTCGACGCTCAGATTTTGCGCGGCGAGAATCTCCCTTAAAAGTTCGCACGAAGCGCGGTCGTCATCAATCACGAGAATTTTTTTCATAAACGGAAAAATCATAACTCAAAACTCCGCTTTCAAGGAAAAAGCGGTTGACGCTTTTCGGGCAATCAACCGCTTTTCAGTTTGGAGGAGAGGAATCGTAAAAACTCAAAAATAAATCAACAATCGCTTCAGTTTAAAGTTGAAACAATCTTCAGCTAAAGAATTGCTTCGCGTTAAGCATGTTTCGACGCATCTTTCGAGGTCGCCGATAGAGCGACGACGGCTTGCGCGATGCGGACATATTTATTTTCGGATAAATCGCGGATGGTTTTAATGTTAAAGGCTTTGCGTAAAGCCTCCGCATCCGCTTGACTAATGCCGGAAATCGCTTCGACGGGCGCATCCGCCAATTCGCTGAAATCCTTTTGTTCGTAGGTCTTGTCAAAAAACTTTGTTATATCAGCCATCTTCTTCTCCTTTACCAAATATCGAAATTTCGACTAACGCTTTCTGACAATTATTGAGCAATGTTCGTGCCACCACGAAAAGTCTTATATTTCGGGCTTTAAGAAATTTTCGTGTTTGAAAAAGCGGGGCGAAAATGTTCGTTCCGACAAAAATGTCATACTATCTGGATACGGGAAAATGGAGGCGAAACCGTGTTCCCTGTCCGGCTTTGCTTTCGACTTCGATTGCGCCGTCGTGTTCCTGAATAATTTGTTTGACGACGACCAGACCTAAACCCGTGCCGCGCGTTCCTTTCGTCGTGTAAAGAACGTCGAAAATCCGCGCCAGAACGGTTTCGCTCATTCCCGTTCCGTTGTCTGCAAAATCGATGACGACCGAATTTCCCGCGCGGCGCGTTTCAATTTTCAGTTCGCCGTCCGTCGCCGTCATCGCATCAAGCGCGTTGTTAATGAGATTGATAAAAAGCTGCTGCAAATGGTCGCCGTCGCCTAAAATCAGCGGCAAATTTTCTTCGAGATTTTCCGTTAAATTTATTTTCCGTTCGTCGAGCAGCGGCGCGGTCGCTTCAAATGTGCGGCGCAAAACTTCGTTCAAATCCAATAGATTTTTTTCGCCTTTGGTAATTTTTGTGCGGTCAAGCATTCCGCGCACGATACGCTCGATGCGCTCGATTTGCTCGGAAATTATTTGCAATCGCGTGTCGTTTTCGTCTTTTGATTTGAGGCGCAAAAGCTGGACATGACCGCTGATTAAATTCAAGGGCGTGCCGACTTCGTGTGCGAACTGCGCGGCAGTTTGTCCGGCGGCGGCGAGCCGTTCGACTTCCGATAAATGTTTGGAAACGCGCCACAGTTCGCGGTTTGCGTCTGACAATTGCTCATTTTTATTTTGCAGTTCGCCGGTGGCTTCCGTGATGCGCGTCTGCAAAGTTTCCTGATACGCTTCGCGCTCTTTGGTCACTTCGTCGAGCGACGAAACCATTCGATTAAATTTACTGGCAACCTGTCCGAGTTCGTCTTCGGCAAAAACGGGTGCTTGAATAGATAAATTTCCCGTTTCGGCTTGCGCCATTGCATCAAGCAGTAATTTTAAAGGGCGATAGACAAGATAGCGAAACAATAAGTAAGTCGCCGCCATAATCAGCAAAACGGTAACGAGCGCGACCCAGATTTCGCTCTGCGCGTAGCCCGCCGCGATTGTCCATGGGCGGTCTAAATCCTGCGCGATTTCGACCGCGCCGAAAACAGTTCCGTTCTTATCTGTTATCGGCGCAAAGGCGCGAAAGGTTTCCTTACGGCGATTTTGAAAAATAGCTTCGGTCGGCTTGCCGCTTCGCAAAACAGACTCGTTCTCGACGGAAATCGCCTGCACGTCCGCGCTGTCGTCCGAGGCGACGAGTTCGGAAAAATTATTCGTGTCGGCTTTCCAGACGCGCACGGCGGAAACTGAAGGCTGCGTGCTGTCAATCAAATTTGTCGCTTCCTGCAAAGAATCGTTGTCGCGGCTCGACAGATTTTCGATGTGTTCGGCGAACGAAGTTGCCTGCGTCCGCGCCAAATCTTTTTCCTTTTCCTGAATAAGCGAAGCGATGCGGATACTGACAAAAGTCAGCGCGACGACGAACATCAGCACCGTAATCAGCGACGCGAGCAAAGACGTTTTGATGTGCAGTTTGAGCGGGAGCATCCGGTTTAGTTCTATCACAACAAAGCCGCGCGTGTGAATCTGTGATAACGAAATCCGCATTTCGCCGGAAACAAGAGCAAGCGTTATGCCGCGCGTTTTGTATTCGTCAAAACTTAAAACTCGCGCTTTCAGCCAAAACATTTACTTTTTTAATCGGCGGAAAGTTCGGAAAAATCGGTTGTTCGCTTGAATGTTCATATACAAATCGGCAATAATTACGCTTTTGTCTTAGTTTCGTTGATTTATTCAGTGAGGCGAAGCGCACAAAAATATCACAATTTTATAAATTAACGAAAGAGGAATTTAATAAAATGGAACTTTGGCTGGTTCTTATTATCAATATGCTGGCAATCGGATTCGCGCTTTGGCTAGCGCGGAACGTTTTGAAACGCGATACCGGCACGCCTGAAATGCAAAAAATTTCAAACGCGATTAAAGAAGGCGCGGAAGCGTTTCTGTCGCGTCAAATCATATAAATATTTAGTGTTTTACGGCTTTAATACAATAATTTAATCATAAAAATAGGTGGTTTTTTAATGGAATCTACAATTCTTTATCTAATCCCGGCATTAGGGATTTTGGGGTTAATTGTGATGGCAGTTCAATCTTCATGGGTATCTAAGCAAGCTACCGGCGAAGAAAATATGGTCGAACTGGCGAGTTATATTGCTGAAGGCGCGATGGCGTTTTTGAAGTCTGAATGGAAAATTTTAGGTTATTTTGCAATCGTTGCGGCACTTGTTCTTGCGTGGTCTGGAACATTAGTTGAAACTTCTTCTCCTGTAATTGCGATTTCATTTCTTATCGGCGCGGTATTTAGCGCGACTGCCGGATACTTCGGAATGAACATTGCGACAAAAGCAAACGTTAGAACAACACAAGCAGCGAGAACCAGTCTGAAAGGCGCGCTTAAAGTCGCCTTTACGGGCGGAACGGTAATGGGACTTGGAGTTGCCGGACTTGCCGTTTTAGGTCTTAGCTCGCTTTTTATAATTCTTTATCAAATCTATGTTGTGAGCATTGGTGCTTCGGTAAACGGCGCGGCGATGGAAAAAGCGATTGAAGTTCTTGCAGGTTTTTCTCTCGGTGCTGAATCAATCGCTCTTTTTGCCAGAGTCGGCGGCGGTATTTATACGAAAGCGGCGGACGTTGGCGCGGATTTAGTAGGTAAAGTCGAGGCGGGAATTCCTGAAGACGACGTGAGAAATCCGGCGACTATCGCGGATAACGTCGGCGATAACGTCGGCGACGTTGCCGGAATGGGCGCGGATTTGTTCGGCTCTTACGTGGCGACAATTCTTGCGACAATGGTTCTCGGACGTGAGATTGTCGCAACCGATAAATTCGGCGGGCTTTCTCCGATGATTCTTCCAATGCTGATTGCCGGGCTTGGAATTATTTTTTCTATTATCGGTTTTACACTCGTCAGAATTTCCGACGATAAAGGCAGTGTCCAAAAAGCACTAAATCGTGGGAACTGGACTTCGATTATTATTACGACGATTGTCTGTTACTTTATCGTGATGTGGATGATGCCCGCGAATATGAGTTTGAGAGGTCATAACTTCACAAATACGGGAGTTTTCTTAGCGATTTTAGTCGGGTCAATTGTCGGCGCGCTGATGAGTATTGTGACTGAATTTTATACGGCGATGGGAAAACGTCCGGTTAATTCAATCGTTCAACAATCCGGCACAGGCGCGGCGACAAATATTATCGGCGGACTTTCGGTCGGGATGGAGTCAACTTTAGTTCCGACACTTGTTCTGGCATCAGGTATTTATTTATCTCACCACTTTGCCGGTTTATACGGAGTTGCGATTGCGGCGGCGGGAATGATGGCGACAACGGCTATGCAGCTTGCGATTGACGCTTTCGGACCGATTGCCGATAACGCGGGCGGTATTGCCGAGATGAGCAGACTGCCGAAAGAAGTCAGAGCGAGAACAGATATTTTAGACGCGGTTGGAAATACGACGGCGGCGACGGGCAAAGGTTTTGCAATTGCTTCGGCTGCGCTGACGGCTCTCGCATTATTTGCCGCTTATGTCGGTCTTGCGGGAATTAGCTCAATTGATATTTATAAAGCGGATGTTCTGGCAGGTTTATTCGTCGGCGGAATGATTCCCTTTATCTTTTCTTCGCTTTGTATCGCGGCGGTCGGCAGAGCGGCGATGGCGATGGTTCAGGAAGTCCGGCGGCAGTTTCGAGACATTCCGGGAATTATGGAGTATAAAGCGAAACCGGAATACGATAAATGCGTCGCTATTTCTACAAAAGCGTCTCTCAGAGAGATGATGCTTCCCGGCGCAATCGCTTTAATTACGCCGGTCGTCGTCGGATTTGTTTTCGGACCGGAAGTTCTCGGCGGTTTATTGGCAGGCGTGACCGTTTCGGGCGTGCTGATGGGAATGTTCCAGAATAATGCCGGCGGCGCGTGGGATAATGCCAAAAAATCATTTGAAGCCGGCGTAATGATTAACGGGCAAATGGAATACAAAGGAAGCGAAGCTCATAAAGCGAGCGTAACGGGCGATACTGTAGGCGACCCGTTCAAAGATACATCAGGACCTTCGATGAATATCTTAATTAAGCTGATGAGCATTGTGGCATTGATTATTGCGCCGCATATCGCAATTAATTCAAATCACAAATCTCCTGTTGAAGCACCAAAAGTTAAAGTGGAAAGAACAGTCGAATTTCCTAATGAAAAGATGCTGTAAAAGAAATTGTGTAATTCTAAATTGTTATCAATTCAAACAAAAAAGGACGAATTGGAAATTTCCAATTTGTCCTTTTTTGTTATTAAAATTCGTTTCTTTTATCTGAACCGCTCTGCTTTTGATTTTTCGGAAAATAGATTTTTAACCGAATCGCGTATTAAAACGATAATCCCGAATATGCCGAGAATTGTGCCTAGCGGCATAAAGGCGCAGTTTACGCAACTCATCACAAAACAGAAAGTATGATTGCGCCGCTGTTTCAAAAATCGTCCGGCGTAAAAATTACAAACTGATAATGTCCAGCCGAAAGTCATAAAAACCAGCGCGAAAATAATAAAAAACCAGCCGAAAAAGGGCGGAGTCGGCGGATTTTTTCCGTCGTTCATTCCGCCCGTTACCATCATAATTCCGAGAACAAGATGAATAATTGGAAAACAAGAAAAAAGCGCATTAACGCCGGCGTAAATTTTAAATCCCAGAGAAAGCTGATTTAAGTGCTTTTCATCATTGCTTTGAGCGGCAAAATCAATTTGATTTTCATAGAGTTGCTGGTTTTGCCGAAAAATGGCGGGCGCGCCGTCGCCTGCGGCATTTTCGTATTCCTGAAATCTGTAGTTCGGTCGCTCATCGGTCGCTGTCGGTTTCGTATTATTGTTTGAGAAATCTTCGTAATTCATTGTAAGTAACCGGACAGAATTGTTTTATAAGTAAGGTCACAAAAGACACACTTACGTGCGTAGCGTGTTTCTGCACTGATTCATCTATCAAATAATTTCGTCCACTTATTTACCTTGTTAGTGTTGATGGTCGTCCGCGACTTCGCGCAGTTTTGAAACGTCGAGAACTTTCGTGTAATCGTCAAAGTGAAACATCGCGCCCTCTTTGCAGTTTTCGCAGTAATAAGTAATGTCTTCGCCGAGCCACATATTTTTCATATAAAACGCAATCAGACAGCCGCAACAGCGTTGAACGCGCTTGCCGAATTGCTCGATTATTTCCGCTTGACTTTCCATTCTCTAAAACTCTAACTTATTTGCGCTGGAAAACCAAAATCGCGTCGCCAATCTTTCGCTCGCCTTCTTTGTCGGACGGATGATTGACGACTTTTCCGTCTAAAAACATCGTGCTTGAGCCGCCGCCGTCTAGATTCATCGCATCCGTCGCGCCCTGTTCGAGCAAAAAATCCGCTAGTTGATACAAACTCATTCCGCCGCTTTCCTCGCTTCTGCCGTCAACCGTCACCATCAAAAATTTTCCGTCTTTTAATTTTGCAACCGCCGTTCGCGGATGATGCGTTTCGACAAAAGATTTTGAAGTTTTTTCTTCCTGCCAGGTAATGTCAATTTTGCCGTTTTTGATAAGCTGTGGTGAGCCGGTGACAATATCTTCAGTTCTTATTATTTTAAAATTGTCAGTAGGATTAGAACCTTCGGTTAGCTGAAGACACGTAGATAATTTATCTCCTATTTTTAGAGATTTCAGTTTTTCTTTGTAATTTCCTGTTGCCGAAATTACAGAACCGCCGCCTGGAATTTGACTGCTACCTTGCCCTTCTAAAATCTGTTTAATTACTCCGTTTTCCTCTATTATTTCAACTCCATTGTTGTCAGTTAAAGTCGTGGAATGAAACTCCGGCGTATATAAAATTAAATCTTCATTCTTACGCTCCCGATTGATTCCTGAAATTTTTGATTTAATTTCCTGTGATTTTGAACATAATTCAACTGATAAATTAAGCCTGTCGAAAGATATTTTAGTTTCTTGCTTTTCGTTTTTAATCAGCAACGAAGTTCGCCCGTTGCTTTCACTCAAAAGTTTTCCGTTAATTTGCAAAAGTCCGACATCATCGCCTTCAAAAATGCTTTTATCAATCCGAAAAAATCCGGCGTTGATGGCGGCAAACGCGCCGTGACGGGTCGCAATCGAAGAAGTTTTTTCCAAGCCGATTGCCGAATCCATCGCGTGAACGACATCGAGCCGGACTTTGGTTAAATCGAGCCGCAGCAGATTTATCACAACATTTTCGTCTTTGCCGTCCGCCGATTTGCTTTGCCGCGTAACGCGCGCGTATTCGATGCCGTCGCGCAACGTTTGAAAATCCTGCGCTGTGGAAACGGAAACAAAAAGAAGAATCGTTAACAGATGAACACAGATAAATACGAATAACTTTTTCATAAATTTTATTTTACGTTTTTTGCGCTTTTCGGATGAAAATCAATTCTAATATGAAGCGAATCGGAAAACGAGTTCAATTTTTAAACGACAAAGCCGAAAATAAAAAAGCGAAATTTGCCGACTAAAATTTTCGCTGCCTGCAAAAAGTTCTCCGCGCGGCGCAAAAATGGATAAAAGGTTTGAATGACAATAAAATTTTGTTCCGGCATTTGTCTGAAGGAAAAAAGGCAAGCGGAAAAATAAATTCCCGCTTGCCCTCTAATTCTTATTTTCGCATTAAGCGGCTGCCGTCTCCGTTTCTTCAGTTTCATCCGCGTAACCGGCGGATTCATAATCTGCTGGTTCTGGTTCACTGTATTGCTGCGCGCTTTCGGCAATGCGCTGTTCAAGAGCTTCTTTTGCCTTTGTCATACTGCATCCGCCTTCAAAAATCGCGCCGTCTTCGATAACCAGACGCGGAGATTGAATGTTGCCGACAACCTGCGCCGTGCGTCCGAGTTCGACTTTTTCCAGAGCGATAATGTCGCCGTTGACCGTGCCGTTAATAATCGCCGCCGCAACCAGGATGTTGGCATCGACTTGCCCGCTCGAACCGATAATTAAAGTTCCGTTTTCGCTTGTCACGCGCCCCGTCAAATGCCCGTCCACGCGCAGCATCGCGTGAAAAGTTGTTTCGCCCGTCAAAACCGTGCCGTGTCCGACAAAACCGCTCAGGCGACCTTCTTTGATGTCGCGCGCCATCGATTCGCTTTCGGAAATCGCGCCGCCGCGACTTATTACCGGCGCGGTTTCCTGCGGTGAACCATATAAATTATTGGCGTTGCCCGAATAGCTTCGCTCCTGCGGCTGCGGCGCGTCCGCCGGTTCGACTTTGCTTCTTCCCATTCTAATCATAATTTATTACCTCTGATTGAAATTTCTGCGATTTATCCGCCGTAAATTCTGGATTTTGTTTAATGCTCGAAACGAATTGCGAAAAAGTTTGGTTAAAATTTTATCTGAATGATGACGCTGGAATTTTTACCGCCGGATTTTTTAATCATACAGATTTTAGCAAAATCTGTCCAGAAATTTTCGCGGAAAGTAGAGGCTGTATTAAAAATGCGGCTAAATTGCGGGAAGATTACAAAACAAAAATTTATCCGTGAAATCTTCCCGTTTAGTCAATCTTCTATTTCTTAACGACATCGAGTTTTGTCATTAAAACGTCGCTTAATGCCGCAATAGTAATTTTTTTCGGAGCTTTCGGCAGTTGAATATCATTTAAATCAATCGAATTATTTCCAACAATTGTGACAGTTCCGAGCGAAACAAAACCTTCTCCGAAATCAATATAGACGGGAACGGGCATCACGAAATTGCTCGAAACATTTGATTGAGTAATTTTAGCGTTTAGAACATTTTTATCGCCGGATTTACTGACGCTGTATTCCAATTTATAAGCTGGAACATCCGTGCCGTAGACCCATTCGTCGAAAAACCAATCCATTTTTCCGTTTTTATCAATATCCATTTCGGGCGTAATATGTTTTTCGACAATCGCTTTGAAATCTTCGGTCGAAGCATCTTTATTATAGTGCGAAGCGACAAAATCTTTCATCATTTTACTAAAGTTCGCGTCTCCATTTTTAGGGCTATACATCATCATCCGAAGCATATGAAGAATATACGCGCCTTTTGGATAAACCAGATAAAAATAAGTATTTCCGGTTTTACCCGTGCTTAAACGAAAACCCTGCGTTACGGGTCCAACCGTGTAGGGCTTTAATCCTTTAGTAGCAGGCGACGATTCAACAATTCGCTGTCGCTGCTCATCCCAAAAATCATTAAACTCCTTAAGATCTTTTTTAACGTATTGAATATATAAAGATGCTGATAGTTGTGCGAAACCTTCGCTCATCCACTGGTCGTGATAACTTGACCAGCCGACGGCGTGTCCCCACCACTGATGCGAAATTTCGTGCGGCGCGACTTCTTTCCAAAAAGTATCGTTCGCGTTTTCAATGCCGAAAAGCTGCATTCGGTTTGTTTGATCGAAAAACGCGGTATAGGGCATAAAAATTAAAGTCGCCCATGCTTGTCCGAAATTTCCGGCGGGCTGCTGCGTCATAGCGATTCTTTTATGAGGCAGTTTCCCAAAATAAGCGTTGTAAATCCTGACGGAATTTTGTGTCTGCGCCATCATATTATTCGCCATTCCCGAAGTGTTGAGCGCGCCGAGCGTCGAAGTTATTATCGCGCCGTTTTGCTGGCTGTTTTCCTGCGCCTGCTGGACCCTCTGAATATAGTCTTTTACATTTTCAGGCAATTCCCGATTGGTATAAACTTCCAGATTGTAGCCGGTTTGCGTATCGGTATATTCCTTCTTTACAAAGTCGCCGTAATTAAACCCGGCGACTGCCATTTCGACTCCTTTGGTTGACCAATGTGCGACTTTCAAATCACCTTCGATTTTTTCCGGTTCAACCAGTTCGCCGACTCCAACCATAATAAATTGCTTCGGATATCGAAATGTAATATCAAAAGTCGCTCTGTCTCCGAATTGTGTTCCTCCGTTATTCGGATACCAGGTTGAGCGCGCCGAAGGATTTAAAATAAAATTCCCCGTTCCCGCGCTCAGCAAAGCTCCTTCTCCTTCGTATTCAAAAGTCAATTTAAGAGGTTTTCCGACTTCCGGCGCGGACGGAAGAATAATCGCCAGACTGCCGTCTTTATTTTTATCTTCCTGAATGATATTTATTTCGTCTCCGCTCTCGCTCGAAACTTTTTTCACGCGCAGCGAAGGATATAAACTAAATGGCAAAACCCGCTGTCCGGGAACGCGCGTGACCATTGTTACTTTGTCCGAAGCGTAAAGTTTTGTTCCCCGCACGGTGACATCAAGTTCGTGATTCGTTAAGTCGAAAATTCTACGGTCGGTCGAACTTTTCGCCGTGCCTTTTTTGTATTCGTCCGCCAGATGAAACGCCGTCCAAACTCCGCCTTCGGTATCGCTGTAATTTAAAAGCATAACCTGTTCGGGCGAAACTTCTTCGATTCCGAGCGGGTCAAGCTGATAAACTAATTTGCTGTTTTTCTTGCCTTCGATAAAGGAAGTAAAAAAACCGGCTCGCGGCGGAGCGTAAGCGTCCATTAAAATGCGCTCGGTCATATTGTAATGAAACTGGTCTTTTAAAAGGTCTTCTTTATCTCGAAAAGCATTGCGGGCGCGTCCCGCTTGCGAGCCGTTTGAAGAAATTTTAGCGTTCGGAGAATTTTTTATGTCGTCAAACGTCTGGTCGGTAAAGAAGATCACGAGTTGAGAAAATTGCTCTTTAAAATCAGGCGAGCCGATGAAAAAATTCATCATTTTCTTTTCCGATTCGACGGGCGGCGTAAGCGACATTTCGCCGTCGCCGAAAAAAAACGCGCCGGTTGTTTTGCCTTCCGCCGGAGTCAGAAAATAGATTTCGCCGCTTCGCAAATTGAATGTCGCCGCGTCGCGCTTCAGCACCAAATTATTAACCGTCGCGTATTCGCCGCTAAACGAATTAGAGGCTTCGGACAACTTCCGAAATTCCGTATAAACAGGGTCGATATTGGCTCTAGTCGCCCGCACCGTTACTTCGCCGACAATCGGCGGAGTCGGGGTCGGGTTCTGGGCATAACCGGAAGCGGCTAAACAAAACAACGCAATAATGCTCTTAAAAACCACATTTATTTTCATCTTTTTTTACTGCTTCTAAAATTTTCTTTAGTTTCCTACGGGACTGGCGCAATTGCTTGCGGTGACTTTTAACTCTGAGATTACCCGATTATTTTTCTTTTCAGCAGCAAAGTCAAGGTTTTAAGCATCAAATTTGCAAATTATATTTCGTTCGTGCGATTGTAAGAAAAGATTTTTAGTAAAGGTAATTAGAAAATTGTTTGTTGAAAGTAAAATAAAAACTAAATTGTTAAAGCAGATGGGCGAAGCCGTCCGCGATTTTTCGATGATTGAGGCGGGCGACAAGGTGATGGTTTGTTTGTCGGGCGGAAAGGACAGTTATACGATGCTCGATTTGCTGCTCGACGCGCAGAAACGCGCGCCCGTCAAATTTGAAATTCTCGCCGTCAATCTCGACCAGAAACAGCCGGATTTTCCCGCCGAAGTTTTACCGAATTATTTAGAAAATCTCGGCGTAAAATACCGCATTGTCGAAGAAGATACTTATTCGGTCGTCACGAAACATATTCCCGCAGGCAAAACTTTTTGTTCCTTGTGTTCGCGTCTGCGGCGCGGCATTTTATACACGACGGCAATCGAAGAAAACTGCACAAAAATCGCGCTCGGTCACCACGCCGACGACGTGATTGCGACGTTTTTATTAAATCTTTTCTACGTCGGACAATTAAAAGCGATGCCGCCGATTCTGCGTTCGGATGCGGGAACAAACACGGTCATTCGCCCGCTCGCGTATTGCCGCGAAAAAGACATTGCGAAATTTGCGACGGAAAAGCAGTTTCCGATAATTCCCTGCACTTTGTGCGGTTCGCAGCCGAATATGAAACGCGCCCGCGTCAAAAATCTAGTGAATGATTTGGAAAAAGAAATCCCGTTCATCCGCTCGTCAATTATGACGGCGTTATCAAACGTGACGGGTTCGCATCTGCTCGATACACAGCTTTACGATTTCAAAAATTTCGCGCCGCTCGTCAAAAAAATTCCTGCCGGACACGGAAATATAGAAAAAGAACTGGACGAAGTTTTCGATCATTCGGAAGCGCAGGCTGCACAGACTTCATTAATGAAAATGACTGGCGGGTAATTGTATAAATTTTTTTAAATACAGGACAAAAGCAACGTAAGCTGTTGAAATCGTTGCTTTTGTCTTAGGCTTGTGGTTATTTGACAAAAGCAGTTTCGCAAAGTTTCAAAGCCAGGTCGGGAAATACTCTTCTCTAAATTGC
>JBPCRW010000260.1:0-6236 GCA_050996405.1 Pyrinomonadaceae bacterium
GCATTCGTTCTTTGATTGGTGATTTGGGGACGGTGATGGGTGATTTTATGACTTTTCTTTACCTCACCACTCACCGTCCACAACTTACCACTCTGCGCCGTTAACGGCGCAGTCCCAATCTCTGCACCATTTCGTGATATTGTTCAATATCCGTGCGTTTGAGGTAATCGAGATGTTTGCGGCGGGCGGAAACCATTTTCAGCAGCCCGCGCCGCGAGTGATTATCTTTCTTGTGAACTTTGAAATGTTCGGTCAGTTCGTTAATTCGCTGCGTCAAAAGCGCGACCTGCACCTGTGACGAACCCGTGTCGCCCGCGTGTGTTCTATAATCGCCGACAATTTTTTCTTTTAAGTCTTTATCTGTTGCCATAACTTCCAAAAATGGTCTCTCCTTGCTCGCAGTCGTAACCGCAAAATTTAATGAATAATTGATAATTGAAAATGGATAATTAAAAAAGTATTCCTCTGCATTATCCACTATCAACTATCAATTATCAATTACTGCTGAAATTCTTCCATAAACTTGGTCGAGAAATCTCCTTTTTGAAATTTCTCGTCGTTCATAATTTTCAAGTGAAGCGGAATTGTCGTCTTTATTCCTTCGACAACCATCACTTCCAACGCGCGCCGCATTCGCGCAATCGCTAAATCTCTCGTTCTGGCGTGAACGATAAGTTTAGCAATCATCGAATCGTAATACGGCGGCACGACGTAGCCGGAATAAATCGCCGTGTCGAGCCGCACGCCGGGTCCGCCCGGAAAATTGAACGCCGTAATTTTTCCCGGCGACGGCGTAAATGTCACGGGGTCTTCAGCATTGATGCGGCATTCGATGGAATGCCCGACAATCTGCACGTCTTCCTGCACGTAGCCTAACTCTTCGCCTTCGGCAAGGCGGATTTGGTTTCGCACGATGTCTGCGAGCGTCACCATTTCCGTCACCGGATGTTCGACCTGAATGCGCGTGTTCATTTCCATAAAATAAAATGAACCGTCTTCGTCCAGCAGAAACTCGAAAGTTCCCGCGCTCGAATAGCCGATTTCCTGACACGCTTTGACCGCAACCGCACCCATTTTTTCGCGCTGTTCAGGTGTAATGATTGGCGAAGGAGCTTCTTCCAAAAGTTTCTGATGCCGCCGCTGAATCGAACATTCGCGCTCGCCGAGATGAATCACGTTGCCGTATTCGTCGGCTAAAACCTGAATTTCGATATGGCGCGGTCGCTCGATGTAACGCTCGATATAAACGCTGCCGTTTTTAAACGCCGCGAGTGCTTCCGTCTGCGCTAGTTCAAGGTTTGACGCAAGTTCGGATTCTTTGCGGACAATCCGCATTCCGCGCCCGCCGCCGCCCGCCGCCGCTTTGATAATAACGGGAAAGCCGATTTTTTTCGCCAGTCTTTTTGCTTCTTCCGGCGACTCAATCGGTTCGGGCGAACCGGGCAAAATCGGAACTCCGGCGGCAGACATCGTGCGCCGCGCTTCGACTTTATCGCCCATCATTTTGATAACTTCCGGTCGCGGTCCGATAAATTTGATGTTGCAGTCTTCGCAAATTTTCGCAAAAGTTTCCGACTCGGCTAAGAATCCATAACCCGGATGAATCGCATCAACGTTCGTAATTTCCGCCGCGCTGATAATCGCCGGAATGTTCAGATAACTCTGCGCCGAAGGTGCCGCGCCGATGCAGATGGCTTCGTCGGCAAAACGAACGTGCAGAGCCTCTTTGTCGGCTTCAGAATGCACGGCGACGGTTTTGATGCCCATCTCTTTGCACGTCCAAATTATCCGGCAGGCAATCTCGCCGCGATTGGCAATTAAAATTTTGCGAAATTCTCGCTTTTTCATCAAACAAATATAATTACAATTTCATCAAACAAATATAATTACAAAAAGGATAGCCACAAAAAAGCACAAGAAGCACAAAAGAGAAAATAAATTTTTGTGTCTTTTGTGAATTTTCGTGGCTATTTTCTTATCCCGAAAAGCGGCTGCCCGTATTCGACCGCCTGTCCGTTCTGGACGTAAATTTTCGCTACTTCGCCGCTCGTTTCGGCTTGAATTTCGTTCATCAGTTTCATCGCTTCGATGATGCAGACGGTCGTGTCGTCGGAAACGCGGCTGCCGATTTTGACATATGGGTCTTTGTCCGGCGAAGGCGCGCTGTAAAAAGTTCCGACAATCGGCGATGTAATTTTGTATAAATCTTCATCAGCCGCCGCGTCCTGCTCGGCTTTCGCGCCCGGATGCGGGGTTTCGGGTTTCGCTTCGGTTTTAACGGCTGTCGAAGCCGACGGTGCGACCGATTGAACGACGGGCTGAACAATCTGCGGCGCGATTTGCTTGCTCAAACGAACGCGGATTTTTTCGTTTTCAAATTCAAAATCGGTAAATCCGTGCTGGTCTACAAGTTCGGCAAGCTCGCGGAGTTCCGTCATATTCAACGACGGCTCGGAAGTATTTGTGTCCGCGTTTGCCTTAGCCTGTTTTTTCGTTATTTCTTTTTTTGCCGCCGCTGTCTGCTCGCTCATCTTTTACTCCTCAACACAATAGCCACGAAAATTCACAAAACACGCAAAAACTATTTTCTCTTTTGCGCTTTCTGTGTTTTTTGTGGCTATTCTTTATTTCGCCGCCGCTTTTGCTGCCTGGCGCGGGCTGTCAATCAATTCGATGACTGCCATTTCCGCATTGTCACCTTTGCGGCGACCGAGTTTGATAATGCGCGTGTAGCCGCCGTTGCGGTCTTTGTAACGAGTTCCGATTTCGCCGAACAATCTCTGAACCGCCAAAACACCCGCCGTTCTTTCCGGTCTTTTCTTCGCTTCGCCTTTTTTGCCGCGAAAACGACTTAATTCCCGATTGTGATTATGATTTCCGGCATGAAAAAATTTCGCTGCCTGACGACGCAGATGAACGTTCTGCGTCCTGGCTTCGTCACCGCTCAAATTTTGCGCGTGACGTGCCAATGTAATAACTTTTTCGACAAACGGGCGAAGTTCTTTTGCCTTCGGAACAGTCGTTACGATATAGCCTTTCTCCGCGTTGATTAGAGATGTCGCCAGGTTTCGCAGCAGCGAAATCCGATGTTCCGTCGTTCTTCCCAATTTACGATGTGCTTTTAAATGTCTCATTTCTTTAGTGGTGAGTGGTGAGTGGTGAGTGGTGAGTTGCGGAAAGTTTTTCACTCACCACTCACCATTTACCATTCACCACTAGAATCAGCTTGCGCTGCCGCGTCCGCCCGAACCCGGAATCGGATTGCCCTGCTCGTCAAAATCCATTCCAAAATCTAATCCCATTCCGTGCAGCATATCCTTGATTTCGGTCAAAGATTTTTTGCCGAAATTTTTGGTATCGAGCATTTCGTCTTCCGAACGGTGAACTAAATCACGAATCGTGCGAATGTCGGCGTTTTTCAAACAGTTATACGAACGCACAGACAGTTCCAATTCGTCAACCGAACGGTCGAGCAGGTCATTTCGCATCAGCGGCGGGCGCGCAATATCTTCGTATTTATAATCTTCTTCTTCTTCCTCAAAATTGATGAAAATCGTCATATGGTCTTTGACGATTTTCGCCGCTACCCCGATTGAATCATCCGGTTTGACCGAACCATCCGTCCAGACTTCAATCGTCAATTTATCAAATTCGGTATTTGAACCTTGACGGGTCGCTTCAACCGCGTAATTAACTTTTTTAATCGGCGTGTGAACCGAGTCAATCGGAATATAACCTAAGGACAAGTCTTCGTCGTTGTTAAATTCGGCGGAGACGTAGCCGCGCCCGTGTTTGAGCCGCATTTCGACATTCAATTTCCCGCCCGCGCCTAAAGTTGCGACGTGAACATTCTTATCGAGGATTTCGACATCGCCGTCCGCCGAGATGTCCGCGCTGGTCACTTCGCCCGCGCCTTTTTTGCTGATGGTCAGTGTTTTCGGACCCGCGCCGTTTAATTTGAACGGAATTTGCTTGAGATTTAAAATAACGTCCGTCGCGTCTTCGACCACGCCTTTGATAGATGAAAATTCGTGTTCGACACCTTCGATTTTAACCGCCGTAATCGCCGCGCCTTCGACCGAAGCCAGAAGCGCGCGGCGCAAAGAATTGCCGATGGTCGTGCCGAAGCCGCGTTCAAACGGCTGCGCGAAAAATTTCCCGTAGCGTTCGGTCAAAGTTTCGGTTTCGACATTCAACCGACCCGGCATTTGAAATTCTGTCCAAAGAATATTTTGTGTCATATTTGTTCTTAAAAGTTTCAAGTTTCTGGTTTCAAGTTTCTGGTTTTTAGTCGGCTGATTGCTGAATAAACTAGAAACTTGAAACCGGAAACCTTAAAATTACTTGCTGTAAAGCTCGACGATTAACTGCTCATTGATATTTTGGTCAATATCTTCGCGCTTCGGCAAAGTCGAAATTGCCACGCTTAAATCCTCGCCGGTAATCGTAATCCAGTTCGGGCGACCGCGACCGGCGGCAGTTGACCACGCGC
Source organism: Pyrinomonadaceae bacterium (assembly GCA_050996405.1). GTDB lineage: Bacteria > Acidobacteriota > Blastocatellia > Pyrinomonadales > Pyrinomonadaceae > JBPCRW01. Next base: position 4,493 of record JBPCRW010000260.1, read on the forward strand.
CTTCGACGTGCGCGTTTTTGCGGCTGTTTTCTTTGACCGTCACGACATCGCCCTGTTTTACCTGAAACGAGGGAATATCAACTTTGCGCCCGTTGACTAAAATATGTCCGTGATTAACAAGCTGACGCGCCTGACGGCGAGACGTGGAAAAACCCGCGCGATAAACGACGTTATCGAGACGGCGTTCGAGCATAAACAACAGGTTTTCACCCGTAATGCCTTTCTGCCGCGAGGCTTTTTCAAAATAATTGCGGAATTGATTTTCAAGCACAAAGTAAATGCGTTTCACTTTTTGCTTTTCCCGAAGCTGCTGACCGTAGCCGACTAAAACTTTGCGCCGGGCGGTCGCGCCGTGCATTCCCGGCGGCTGCGTTCCGCGTTTCTCAATCGCGCACGACGGTTTGAAACAGCGGTCGCCTTTTAAAAATAATTTTCCACCTTCGCGGCGGCACAGGCGGCACACCGCATCTCTATATCTAGCCATATAATTTTTTGCTGCTTCCGGCTAAAATGATTTTGGATTTTAGATTTTGGATTTTGGATTTATTTCAATCCGGTCATTCGCAAAATTCAAATCGGCATTTCATTTTTGACGGAAAAGTTTACGGGAAATGTTCTCTGAAATTTCCCTTCTTCCTTTCGATAATTAAAAATCTAAAGTTGATTCAGACTGCGGATAATCTAAAATCCAAAATCTAAAATCCGAAATCGTTACACTCGTCTGCGTTTCGGCGGACGACATCCGTTGTGCGGAATCGGCGTCGTGTCGCGGATTGCCGTGACGCGAATTCCCGCGTTGTTGATTGCCCGAATTGCCGATTCACGACCGCCGCCCGGACCTTTGACGCGCACTTCGCATTCTCGCATTCCGACTTCCGATGCCTTACGCGCCGCTTCCGAAGCGGCTTGCTGCGCGGCAAACGGAGTTCCCTTTCGAGAGCCGCGAAATCCGCGCGCGCCCGATGAAGACTGCGCGATTAAATTCCCCTGCGTATCGGTAATCGAAACCATCGTGTTGTTAAACGACGCGGAAATAAACGCGATTCCGGTCGGAATATTTTTCTTTTCTTTTTTGCGGAAAGTTTTCTTTTTAGTTGATGCTGCCTGCTTTGCCATAATTTAGTAATTGGTAATAAGTAATAAGTAATTGGTAAAAGTTTTTTGACTAATTACCAATTACTAATGACTAATTACTTTTTGCCCGGTGCTTTTTTCTTGGCGACTGCCGCTTTTCTCGGACCTTTGCGAGTTCGTGCATTTGTGCTGGTGCGCTGTCCGCGCACGGGCAGACCGCGACGATGCCGCAAACCGCGATAGCAGCCGATGTCCATCAAGCGTTTGATGTCCATCTGCACGCGCTTTCGCAAGTCGCCTTCGACTTCGCCCCGCGCTTCTAAAATCGCGCGAATTTTTGTTAATTCGTCTTCGCTCAAATCTCTGATTTTGGTATCGAGATTAATTTGAGCTTCGTTTAAAATCGTCGTTGCCCGCGATTTTCCGATGCCGTAAATATACGTTAAACCAATCTGTGACCTTTTATTCGGCGGCAGGTCCACACCCGATATACGAGCCATATTTTCTCCAATTTCGTAATAAGCAACTGGTAACAGTTAGTTGAAAAAAACCTATTACTAATTACTTATTACCAGTTACAAAATCTATCCTTGACGTTGTTTATGTTTCGGGTTTTCACAAATCACCCGCACCACGCCTTTGCGGTGGACAACCTTGCACTTGTCGCACA
>JBPCRW010000281.1:0-9755 GCA_050996405.1 Pyrinomonadaceae bacterium
GCCGGTTATCGGCAATACTGTTTTCTTTTCCAATGCTAGTGCTATTCCTGTCCCCATAACCAGTTCGGGGGTCTGGACAAATGGAACGCAGATTACATCTATATCAGCAGTTGTTGCGTCAGGAAATTTTAATAATGGATTGAGATTAATTGTATTAGGAAAATAATGCCAAAAGCAGTCGAAGTAAAATATAGCCGTTTTGACGGCGGAATCTCCGACTCTCCCAGAGATAATCAAGGGAATGTCTTTCAGTTTGCCAAGAATTTTAATATCTACAAAGACAAACAGAAACTTGCTCCGGTCAGAGGCTGGATAGGAGATGAAACTTTTGGGACACCGACTGGAATCAGAGCCTATAACTTAAAAGCTATTTCTTACGGCGGAATGGGAAGAATCAACGCTATCGGCACAAAAGCCGACGGCACGGGTTCAAAATACTTTTCCAAAATAGACCCGTTATCAACAAGCTGGACGGAAGAAAAAGACTTTAACACCACGCCAGCCCCACTTGAAAGCACCTATCAGGCAGTTCCCGGATTCGTGATTTTCAAAGACAATTACCTGTGGCATATTCTTTACCAAAGTGGTTTTTACTACATTGCCAGAATTGATTACAACATCCCTCCGGTTGTTTACACTCCTAATTATAAACTTTTAAATGTCACGGCTAACGGTTCGCCGATTCCAAGCGCGGTTGTGTTTGGGGATAATAAAATTTATGTCAGCGATGTCAATAATCTCTACGCTATCTCGTCAAACGGGACAATCGCCGCCAACGCTCTTACTCTGCCTTCAAATTACGTCATTACCTCAATGGCTAATTATAATCATTATATTGCCATTGCAGCTTACACGACTAATCCCACCACCACTTCGGCAATCTTTTTGTGGGACGGTTCAGCCCCGACCTTCAATTTCTCTATCAATCTCGGAGAAGGAACGGTCAAAGTAATTGAGAATATCAACGGCACTCTTATTTCGGTCATAGACAAATATATTTCGGGAACGCTCGGAAACCTACAAGCCTCAATGATAATTAAAGCTCTGAATCAATTTGGTCAGACGGCGGAAACTTTAAAAGAAGTCTATGTCCAAACAGGTTCTATCAGTCAGTATAAAGCCGTTAAAGGCGGCAGTCTGCTGTTTTACGCTTCACTTGACGGAAACTCAGGGATTTGGAGTTTTGGACGCAAAGATTCAAATAGCCAGTATGCTCTTACTCTTTTAACCGAAACGCCCGGAACTTCCTTTAATGGTTTTTACCGGATAGGAGAATTTCTCTACACCGCTCATTCCGGTAACGGCTCTATCTCACGAACCAACAACAATCCGGTTTATGACCAATCATCAGTCTGGCAGTCGCAGATTATCGGAGAAGCCGAACGGCAGCATCAGGCAATCGGCGCGGTCATAACTTTTGAACCGCTTACATCAGGACAGTCGGTAACACTTGAATACCGCAAAGACGGCGGCGCGTGGACTGCGGTGGCTACCCAAAATACAGTCGGGTCGCTCTCTTTTCCGTCACTGAACTTTAACTGTATTTTCAGGGAAATAGAACTGCGCGTAACATCACAGGGCGCATCCATTACCGGAGTAAAGTTTAGATATTCAGAATTAACAGATTCAATTTCGTGAGCGATTATACAGACCAAATCAATAGCCTCGAACAAAGGCTTGCTACACTTGAACAGTCCCCTCTACTTAAATACTCATTTCCGTCAAGCGAAGTGTTTCTAAAAAGCATTGAACTTGCGGGCGGCGCGAGATTGATAATGGAGAATCTGGCAGCCGACCCGACCGTCGGCAGAGTCGGAGAACTGGCGGTTGTTTCACGACAATTAAAAATCTGTATTCAGGCAAACCCCGTGCAGTGGGAAAAAATAGGAATTCAAACATAAATATATGCCAGACGTAAATACACAACTCACAAATACACAGACGGCAACGCTTCCCTCAAGTCCTGCTGTTAGTCCTGCAAACCCTGCTGTCGGGCAAGGATTCGACCAGTATGTCGGAACAAGATTAAATAGCGGCGGTTCAACTGAATTTTTTAACCAGCAAAACGGACAAGGTTATGCGAATCCGCAGGCTCTGGCGACAGCCGTTCAGCCGTATGCTCCGAATGCGAACGCGAGTAATATTTTTGATGTCTTAAAACAAGGCTACACTCCGCTTAATACTCAAATCAGTAAAGAAGTTCCCGCCAAGAGTTTGGAAAATCCGACTTCCCCAAGTGATGTTAATTCACTTCTCCAACAGAATAACAGTATCGCTAAACAATACGCCGGTTCGTTCGCCCAAACACCTGAACTGACGCAAGCCGCGCAGGATGTTAATCAATCGAAAGCGACTTTAAGGAACTTCGATACTTCCCTGCAAGGCGGTATTCAAAACATTATGAAGCAGCCGATTGCCCTTGAATTTCAGCAGGGACAAGAATCCGCTCTTAACCGTGATGCGTCATTTACAAGGTCATCTTTAGCTAATTCGTTAAGTGCTTATTCGGATAACTTATCGGTTCTCCAACAGAAACAACAAGCCTTACAGCAGGGACTTCAAGCCCAAATGCAGAACGGACAGTTTAATCTAAACTTTGCCCAGCAGTTACAACAAAACAAACAGGCACAAGCAGAATTACAATATCAGCACCAGCAGGACGCACAAAAGTTTTCAGTTCAATACAATGTCAAAGCCCCAACATATTCAGTAGATGGTGGAAAAACAATCATTAACACTCAAACAGGTAAAGCCTACACAAATCCTCAAGATTTTCTTAATGAATTCGGCTTTAAGAGCTGGTCAGAAGTTCCTCAAGACTTCATTCAGAAACAATTTATCACTAATGACCAGAAAAACGCCGACAGGTCATTCGGATTACAGCAAAATCAGTTTGACTTTACCAAAGCTCAAACTAATGTTGATAACCAGTTCAGGGATAAACAATTTGATTATACAAAACTTTCAGGCAATAGAAGTTTTGGACTTGAACAACAAAATGCTAATTATAATACGTCGCCTAGTTATCAACTTTCTTACAACTATAATACCGGACAGCAAAGCGTATTTAATCCTAAAACTGGACAAGTTTCAGATATTGGCTCAGGGACAGGAACACCAAGTATTTCTATTCCTTCAAATACCTTGGCTGGTCGAAACAATAATCCGGGTAATTTACGATATGCTGGACAAGCAGGAGCTTCACAAGGTGCAGGAGGTTTTGCACGATTTGATTCCGCTGAATCTGGTTATCAAGCTCTAGTGAATGATGTTACGGGTAAGATGACAGGTCAGAATAGTCACGGATTAGGTCCTAACAGCACACTTTCTCAGTTAATAAATGTTTATGCTCCTTCGTCTGAAAATAATACCGGACAATATATTCAGCAAGCCACAGCAGCTTTAGGTGTTAGTGCAAATACTCCGTTAAGTCAAATAAATCCGGCTCAACTTGCTCAATTTATAGCTAAAAAGGAAAGCGGAACAACAATTCAAGCAGGACAGTCAGCTTCTTCAAGTTCAAACGCAAGTTCATCTGGTTCGTTTCCTAATACGCCCGATGGACTGGCAGCACAGTCAATTATCAATGAGCAATCAACAATAAGCAGTCTTTCTAACAAGTCGGCAGGTAAAGGACAGCCCGGACAACAACAGCGAGTGCGTGATTTAATTAACAAGACTATTCCCGGATTCAACTTTGAAAATGCTCAAATAAACTATCAAACAAATTCAACGGCTCAGGCTACTAACGCCGGAGCTTTGGGTAAAATTCAAAATTCACAGAAAACCGCTGAAACCCATATTGGAGAACTTAATAATTCATTCGATAATATTAAAGGCAAACTTACTAACCATTCATTTTTCGGACTTGGTAACTATTTTAACAAGCAAGTGTTTCAGGCAAATTCAAATAATCCTGACTTCGTATCGTTTAATAGTAATTTAGGACTTGTTAGAGGCGAATTAGCTAAGGTATTAGGCGGAGGTGAAGCAACTGATGCTTCAAGAGCAGAAGCAAGTAAAACTGTTCCTGATAACTTAGGGGGGCAATCTTTACAAGCAGTTATTGAGAAAGTTAGAACATTAATGAGTCAGAAGATTAAAGAATACCAGAATCCTGTTACTTCATCTCACTTGCCGACGGGATATGATAAGCCATCAAGTACGCCTAACATTACTAATGGAGGGACACTTTCAGGATTTAACTTTAAGATAGGACAATAAAATGATTTCAGATTCAATTCAGCAAGCACTAAGTCAAGGGTATAACCCCGATGAAGTGTTAGATGAAATATCTAAACAAAATCCGAATATTTTATCTTCTATTCAGGCTGCAAAAACTCAAGGGCATCAATCACAGGACATCTTGCAGGAAATAGTCAAGCAAAATCAATCTGCTCAACCAGAACAGACACAACAAAACCAATCTTCTCAGCCACAACAAAAAAGTGTTGGAGGATTTTTAGGCAATATAGCTTCGAGTGCCGAAAACGCAGTAGGTGGTATTGTTCACAGCGTTGCTCATCCCTTAGATACTTTGAATAACATCAGTAATATCGGACAGGGCGCATTAGAGAAAATAACCGGAGTCTCATCCGGTAATCCGAATGCTTCAAAGACCTTAAATAATGTAGCTCAATATTATGGGCAAAGAATCGCGCATCCGGTAGATACTTTATATAACGACCCTGTGGGAGCGGCTTTGGACGTTTCGAGTATTTTAGACCCAGCCGCCAGAGCAATTACAGGAATTGGAGATGCTTCAAAAATCGGTGCAATTAGTCGGGCTGGTGAAGCTGTTTCAAAAGCCGGAGAATTAGCTAATCCAATTAATGCTGTAGGTAAAGGTATTTCTTATGCAGCAGAAGGCGCAGGGAAACTTGCTAGCGAAGCATTAGGAACAGCAACCGGAGCAGGTGCAGGAGCAATTAGAGAGGCATTCACTAATCCAAGTGAGGGTTTTACAAACGCACTTCGGGGAAATACTTCAGCGCAAGATATATTCACTACAGCTAAAGATGCACTCAATACCGTCAAGGATAATAGAGCTGCTGCTTACCAATCAAGTTTGGCTAAAATTTCTGGTGATATAAAACTCGATTTAACCCCTGTAGTTAGTAAATTAAGTGATAACCTAAAAAAATTCGGAATCAATTTTGATGCAAGTGGCGGTCTTGATTTTTCTCGTTCTACTTTGTCAAACGCTGATGACATTCAAACCGTCAAACAAGCGTTTCAAGATGTTAAAGATTGGGGAAGTAAAGAGGGAGATTTAACACCCGTCGGGATAGATACACTCAAAAGAAGATTAGATAATCTTTATTCAGCTAATAAAGATAGCAGGGCTTTTACGACATCGCTTAGAAGTTCAGTTAATGATGTTTTGCAAAATCAAGTTCCCGGTTATGCAGATATGACTAAAGGATATAGTCAAGCAAGTAGTTTTATTCAAGATGTTACTAAAAATTTATCTCTTGGAGATAAAGCTTCGGTTGAAACAGGTCTTAATAAACTTACCGGCGCATTAAAACAAAATAACGAATTCCGCACTCAGCTTGTTCAACAATTACAAGATGTCGGAGAGAAAGATTTAACCGGACAGATTGCCGGAAGCGCATTGAATCCGAAACTTCCTAGAGGATTAACGGGCAAATTGATTGAAGGAGGAGCGGCGTATCAAGCAGGAATAGCAGGACTTCTTCATCCCGGAACATTAGCAGTCTTAGCGACTACTTCACCTCGTTTAGTTGGAGAATTTGTCAGAGCTTTAGGGTTAGGTAATAAAGCTGTTCAGACAGTATTTGATGCAATTAAAAATACAAAAACCGCCCAATTTGCTAAAACAGCGGCTGTTCCGTCACTAAAAACACTCAATCAGGTCGGCAAAATCAACCGTCAAAGTGTTTCCCAATAATTATTGCCAGTAATACGAACAACAGTAAATTCATACCCTAAGTCTAGCATTTGCTATAATTAAGACAAATCACTTATCCCCAATGCAAACCATCTTCTTAATCCTGATATTTTTTAAATTATTCGCTAGTATTCTATCCGCATTTTATGCCGTTAGGATTGCTAGGCTTCGCACTACTGAAACACGAGGCTGGATGATTGTAAGCGTTGCATTTTTTGCTATGGCACTTGGGAACTTAGTTGGACTTAGCTATTTGAATGAAACTATAAAAACGTTAGTTAATTATCATAATGAGTTCATTTTCTCTTATCAGGCATTTTATCAGGCATTAGAAGGAATTGCGGTAATATTATTTTTAATAACAATTTCTCGAAGTTTCTACAGGTTAAAAAGAATTAATCCAATCGTTTAAATGATTGACCCAACCCAAATAATAATATCTTTAGGGTCAGGAGTATTCGGAGCAGGAGGTATCGGAGCTTATTTTGCCTATAAACAAAAGATGCCTCTCACGCAAAAGGAAGCTGAAAAAATACAGCAAGATATTGAAACTGGCATTGCCCTCAGGTGGAGAGATTATTCCAAACAGCTTGAAGAAAGAGCAAATCAATTAGAAGAAAGGTTAGATATTCAAGAGAAATCAATTCAGGAAATGAGAATTCTTTTGACTGCTAAAAATGAAGAGATTACAAACCTTAAAGAAGGAAATAAGCAATTAAGAATTAGGGTTACAGACCTTGAAACTGAACTTTCTAAATACAGAACAGTTGATAAGCGAGTTGAAGGTGTTAGAGAAGATTTACATCAAGAAGTTGATACATCTATTGATAAATTAACTTCATAATATGTTTCCAATATCTCAAAAAACAATTGGAGGATATAAATTCAAAACCGAAGACTTTATCATTAAATAACTCAAATGGACATAGACAATGTAGGTAAGGGTGCGTTACCCGATTTACCCGACGACCGTGATTATATGGTTGATAAGGACATACTTGGTGCAGCAACGGTAGATTGGTCAAAAGAATTTCGCTTACCAGAACCGCCGCCGGAAGACCAAGGTTCATCGGATTCTTGCGTGGCGCAAAGCTGGAGCTACTACCACTGGCAGCTACACGGCAAAAATTATTCACGCAGAGATTTATTCTGCCGGATAGCGATAAATTACGGAGCGTATATCAGGGACGGCGGCAAAGAACTGGTCGGAAGCGGTCAAGCGACCCGTGATGAAGTTTCCGACCCGAACCCTGAAACTCCCCAGAATATGCGGGATGCAAGCGGCACAAAACCAGAATACAGAAGTGACGACCAAGAACTTAACTATTTCCGCCTGTCGCACGAAGACATCAACGGCGTGGCATGGGGAATACAAAATTATAAAGGCGTTGTTTTTGGAGTTAATGGCTCAAATCCGGGCTGGCAGGATATGAAAAATCCGCGTCCGCCGCTTCGTGGAGAAACTTTGTGGGGACACGCTCTTTATGCGATGGGCTGTCACACGCACGACGGACAAAAATGTATCATCGCCAAATCGTCGTGGTCTAAATACGTTAGTGAACACCATATTAAAGAAAATTATTATTTAACCGGAAATGCGTTCTCTGTCTGGACGCTTATTCCAAAGGAACAATCAATGACCAATAGTTTGATAGTCAAAAACGGAGATGAGTTAGGAATTTATGACCCCGCGACAAGTGAGGACGGGCTGATTACCTTAATGCGAAACAGGGGGATGGATGTCCCGCTCACGCCTGACGGAAAATTAGATTTCTCGAAAATCACCATCACTAAAACTTTATCCTAATGAAAAACTTTTTTTCTCGTTTGTATGCGTGGATTGTCAAACTCTTCACGCATCCGCAGGAAATACCCCCAGAGCCTCAAAATGCCCCGCCACAAGGTTTTTATGTCGCGCCGAGTCAACTAACCGCGTGGCTGGAAACTCACCAGACAGACCCGAATTATAGTCTTTTAAAGACAAAAATTGCCGATGTCCCGAAGTTTATCTGGCTGAACGGTTCACAAAGTGATATTGACCTTGTTAAAAAGACAATGACGGATTGCGGGGAGAGTATCCCTTGCTTTGTGATTTACGCCATTCCCGATAGAGATGCCCAGCAATACAGCGCAGGCGGTTTTAAGACCGTAGATGCTTACAATGCTTGGGTTGGAGCTATCGGCTGGCAAATTCAGCAGTCTAATAAGAAATGTGTATTTATCGTTGAACCGGATGCGCTCGGATTACTAAACGATAAACCTACTACATATCCTTGTATTAATGCCGCAGTTGATATTTTAAAAAAGAACTCGAATACGAAAGTATTTCTTGATGCTCCGATGTGGGTAAATGCTTCTGATATGGCAGGACGGGTCAAGGGAGCGGGAGTAGAACGAGCCGACGGAATATCAGTCAATGTTTCTGGATATAAGGACACAGTTACTTGTGAAACGTATGCCAAAAATGTCTTAGCAAAACTAAAAAATGGCTTACAGTATATCGTTGACACTTCGAGAAACGGTGGTAAAACAAATGAAGGCGAATGGTGTAATCCGAGCGGCGCAAAGTTAGGTCGAACGCCTGAACTTGTTAATAGCGGTCAGGTGTATGCGTATGCGTGGGTCAAGCTGCCGGAAGAATCCGACGGTAATTGTAACGGCGGCGGAGATGCCGGAAGTTTATTTATCTCACGAGCAGTAGAATTAACAAAATAAATATGAATACAATAATAAGTTTAATCGTTTTAGTAATCGGAGTAATAGTAGTCTTATATTTAGTTGGATTATTAGCTACGGCAGTAGCATTACCTACAATTATTTGGACTTTAATTAAAGTTTTAATAATTTTAGGTGCATTAGCTTATGTAGTTAGATTATTTGGTTATAGTTTTTAACTGGGGATAACTCCTATTCCCGCAAGAACCTATAGGTGTATAATAAAGAAAAGCGTGGAAAAAGTTTGCCTGTAACGAGGAGGTTTGAAAGCAACCCTACAACGCTACTATGAGTAAATTATAAAACTTACCTTAATGCTTCTGGTATCTCCTATTTGGTTAATACCGCAGCCAGTCAAAGCACAAATTATATTTGAACCAATTAAACAAGAAGTAAATGTGCAGCCTGATAACCCTCAAACCGAATACCAGTCCGAAGCTGTACCTTTGCCCACAGAAATTCCTCGCAAATTCTCTGTCAAAAAGGTTGTCAAATCTATATCTGCAAATCAAGAAACAGAAACCAGTGGACGCAGTAGTTCGCAAGACTGTAACGAATTATCAAGACAAGCCGGAATAGCTGAAACAGACATACCTTTTGCGGTAAATATATTTACCAAAGAAAGCGGATGCCGCCCCACCGCAGTTAATAAATCATCAAAAGCTACCGGAATATGCCAAAGCCTCCCGGCAAGTAAAATGGCAACCGCAGGAACTGATTATCTAACCAATCCTTTAACTCAAATTAAATGGTGCAATTCCTACGCAATCTCAAGATACGGTTCTTGGCAAAACGCTTGGAACTTCTGGCAGACCCACCGTTGGTGGTAACAACTACCGGCTTTATGCCAATTACCTTTACTAATCATTCATAACAAAACAAATGAGCGACAAATTTCTAGTTCTGTTTAAAAGAGGCGTTAGAACCTTTTTAGCAGTTATCGCCGGAGCGTTTGCGACCGCTATCGGAGCTATCACAATCGAACTTTCGCAGGGTCATAGTGTTTCAAGTTTCGCTGACTTACAGCAGTTAGGATTAAAACTTATTCCGATATTCTCAATCGCCTTTCTAGGAGCTATTACCGCCGCTATTGGAAAAGGCATCAGGTGGCAAGAACCAACACAGC
>JBPCRW010000291.1:0-17001 GCA_050996405.1 Pyrinomonadaceae bacterium
CGGCGACGGCGCGGGTGCGGTCGCCCTTCGCATCGTAGGCGTTACCCATTTTGACGTTTGCCCAAACTGCGAGCCACGACGGATTCAAATTTCCCGCAAGCGCGGCTTTGAAATTATCGACCGCCAAATCGTAATTGCGCTGTTCAAGGAAAAGAAGTCCGAGATTGTAATAAACCCACGAATTCGAGCGGTCGAGTTTCAGAGCGGCTTCAAACTGCTGCTGCGCTTCGACGTAATTTCCTTCTTTAAACTGCTCGATGCCGCGCCGCGCGATTGACGAAATTCTTAAATCGTCGGAAATCCGCAGAAGTTTATAATTCGGGTCAACGATGACTTCAATCGGCTTGCCGGTGGATTCGATATTGAAATCCGCCGTCGATTCGTCCATCTGAACTTTGACGGTTTGCAGAGCGTTTTCGCCTTCGCTGCGAAGCTGTAAATCTACGGGCAATTGCAGATTGTCGTAATTCTGTTTGACCGTTCCGCGCGTGATAAATTTCCCTTCGCGCGTGCGGATAATTTGATAATCGACCGTGAATTCCGGCACGCCCGTGCCTTCGACCCAGCGCGCGAAAAAGTAGCGCATATTTTTTCCGGCAATCTGCGTCGCCAGTTTTTCAAAATCGTCAATCGAAGCGTTTTTGCCGCGATACTGCTGCAAAAATGTGCGAAGCAGTTGATTAAATTTCTGTGTGCCGAGCGTGTCGCGCAAGAGGCGGAAAACCGTCGCGCCCTTGGCATACATAATATATTGATACGCGATTGATTGGTCGTCGAGCGTCGAAGGCGCGCGCGCGATTGAAGCCGTCTGTTCAAACGTCAGAGCCTTTTCCAGAGTTTCGCGGCGCAGATTATCTAATTGCGCGCCTTCGCTCAATTTCGATTCGCGGAATTGATACGCGCTGAATTCCGCCAAACCTTGCGAAAGCCACGCATCGTCAAAAGATTTCAAACCGACGGTTTGTCCCCACCATTGCAGAGCGGCTTCGCGCTGAAGTCGTTCTTCGGTGACGGGGCGCGATTCTTCAAAATATTTATTGGCGATAAACAGCATTCCTTCGCTTGAGTAAAAATCGAGCGTGTCGTCGTCAGTTTGCACTACAATCAAACGCTTTCCGCTGTCCGGGTCGCCGTATTGTTTTGCGTAATAATCGAGCGCGTTGCCGAGCGTTTGACCGAAATTGGCAATCGCCTGGTCGTTTCCGGCTTTTGTGTAAAACTGCAATTCGTAGCCGCCGAAACGCAGAGTTTTACTGACATATTTTCCATACGCGAAATTTCCGGGAAGCGATGGTTTTGATTGAACGAAATGATATTTTCCGCCAATGGAAGAAACAGGCGCGTCGCTGAAACCGACTAGCGTCAAACCGTTCGGCACGGAAATCGTCACGTCGCTCGTTGCGCGGTCGGCGGCGTAGTCGTGAAACGGAAACCAGCGCGCCGCGTAAAATAAATAACCGTTGTCGCGTCCGACGTATGCAAGACGTTTATTCAAAAGCGGTCCGCCTTCGGCAGTCGCCAGCGTTCCGGCATATTTGAAACGTAAGGTTACGGGCGTATTTGCCGCGACATTTCCGCCCAAATCAACTTTCACATTTGGACCCAAATCCGAAACGCCAACCTGGTCTTGCACAAAAGTTATACCCAATTGCGGCTGCGATTGAGCCGGAGTCGAAGCAGTTCTTCCCTTTGAAATGTCGAAAGACGGAGAAGCTGCGCCGACGCGCGAAATGCTTTCGATTTTCAGCGAGCCGTTTAATTCAAAAACGATCGTTCGCGTATCTGCAAGCGGCGTAAAAGTTACGTCCGCCACAGCCTGCAATTGATTTTGTGAAGGATTCAATGTCGCGTCTATCCGGTAATTTGTGACATCGAACGGAGCGCGCTGCGCTGTTTGCGCGAAAGCCGCGAGGGAAAATAAAACGATTGCCGCCGCGAGCGCAATCGGTTGAAAAAAACGATTCTGCATTTTGTTCATCACCCTTTGAAAACTTTAAGTTTGCAGAAGTTTGATGTTTGAAAAAGTTTTTTCGTTTGCTTATAGAAAGAGGAAACTACGTTGATGAAAGATTTAACGTTTAACAATTGAGTTAGGTTTTTTGCGGAATTACAAATTTTAAAACTAAAATGTTCCTACGTTCTGCTAAGCCGTTGCCGCAAATAAATTTAACTTTCTATTCTACTGAATTTCAGTTTCCTTACATCGAATTTTTTATAATCCAAGTTAAAGGTTAAGTCAACAAATAATTAAACTTCCGTAATTTCCAGTTCCGATTTTCTATAAAGTAGAAATTCCGTTGAAATAATTTAACGGAATTTCTACTTTATTTTTTAAGGCTGTCTTTGGCAATCTGGTTTGCTTCTTCGCTCATATCCTTTGCCGTTGCCATCAGGCGTTTGAAATTGTCTTCGCGTTCTTTGAGAGCGGCTTTGGCTTTCTCGATTTCGAGTTTATCTTTTCCGCCGAATCCGTCGCGCAGAAGAATCGCAGACTGCCTGCGAAATTCAAAAGCGTCGAGCTGTTTTCGCAACGCGGCTTTTTTTAAATCCAGATAATTTCGATATGTTTCGTTGATTTTTAAATTTTCGGCATCGTCAATTTTTGCGACCGCACTTTCGCCGAGAGCCATTCCGTTATTGATTTCGTTAACCAAATCACCGGCGATTTTTTTGACCTTTTCAACGTCCTGCGCGTTCATCGCGTCTTCAAGTTCTTTGACGCTCGTTTCGTTATTTTTGTAGATGACTTTGATTTTCTTAAGGTCAACGTTGGCATCGGCAACAATTTTGCCCGCGTCATCCGTCTGGTCAGAAATACCCAAAATATCCAGACCGCCGGACGACGAATCGGAGCTTTTTTTACAACCCGTCAAAGCCAGCAGCAGAATCAGCAAGATTTTGAAAAAGTCTTTTTTCATCAACTTAAATCAAGCGAAAGTTTGAATTATTTTTGCGTTTCCAGACGAAACCGTCGAGAACATAATGCGTCAATTGCGGAACGGCTAAAAGCGGCACAAAATACATTTTCCAGTTTTCCAAATTCCAATCCGCGCCGAACAAAAATTGGCGTTCGTGCCACACGCCGCGATGCCAGAACAATTCTTCAATATACGCCAAAGCCCACAAGGTTGCGAGAAAAATTATCCAGTTATGCGAAATTGATTTGTAAAATCTTCCGGCAGTTTCGCGCCTGGATTTCGCATAGAAATAAACGAGCGCGAAATACGGAACGCCGTGAATTATTACGTTCGTCACGGTAAAAGCGTAATCGGAATTAAACGCGACGATACCGACATACCAGCAAACGGCGGTCGTCAGAACAACGATGTCCTTGCCGACATTCAAAAAGCCTTCTGCGAAATAAAGATAAACGGATTTTCCGAAATACGTGAGCAAAGCCAAAACGTAAATCGGAAACAAAATCTTTTCGACAATTTCCGGCAAACTGAAAAAATCGTTTGGCACAAACCATTCAAAGTTTCTCGGCAGGCGCGTCATCCAAAACGCGAGCGGATAAATTGTCGCCAGATGAATCGCCGCGACATCAATCCAGCGTGTTATTTTGCTGGTCTCCCGCAATTTCGCTCGATAGAGCGCGACCCATCCGTATTGCTGCCGCACAAAATGAAAAACCGCGAGCAAAGCCAGCGTCCGCCAAAACGTCAACGCGCTTTCCGAATAAAGCGCAACTCCGAGCGCGTAACCGAAAATAGGTACGAGCGTGTAAAGCCAAATTCTGCGCTTAAATTCTTCCGCATCGAAATAAACGCGAAACGCGCTTCCCCAAACGTGCGCGACATCAATCAATAAAATAAACGAAATCCAAGTCCAATCCGGCGATTCGTCATTCAAAATTCCAATCTGCCAGCCAACCGCCAAAAGCGCGAGTGATAAAACCGCGCTGCCGAGAAAAACCGACAAATCAATCGGCGCGCTAAATAGCCAGTATTTTTGTTTAGCTGCGACTTTCACAGAATAATTATACTTTCAAAATTTCATTCGCTGCCCTCACGCCGTGAAAAAACGCTTCTTCAAACAGCGCGATACCGCTTAAATCGGAATGTGCAAAATGAATGTTGCGATACGGCTGCTGCGCCTGTTCGCGCGCTCCTGACCACAGAAAATTTGCGCGCGGCGAAATCATTGCGTGTCCCCAGCGCATAATGTCAATTCTTTCGGTTAATTCCTGAATGTTCGGATGCGCCCGTGATAAATCGGCTAAAATTACGTCGGCGAGTTCGCGCCAATCGAGCGCGAAGAGTTTGGCTCGTCCGTCCGTTTCCGCGCACATCGGATAATAATAAGTGAAAACCGCCGCGCCGTAATCAATGCCTTTTTGATGTGTCGCGTTGACGTAGCCTAAGCCGGGACTTTCATACAAAACATTGTCCCACGCGAGCGGAAAATCTTTTGCGAAACGATTTTTCGGGCGGTCTTTTAAAAATAAATTCGCCACGAACCATGCGTTGTGCTGAAACTCTTTAACGTATTCGGGCGGATTTGTTTTGAAATCCCGAATGACATATTTAGCCGTAAAAATCGGCGCGGCGAAGATTACTTTTTCGCAATGAAGCCCGCGAATCTCGTTTGTTTTTGTGTCGAGATAAATTACGTCAACGCCTTTTTCATTTGGAATGATTTCGAGCGCGATTGTTTTTAAGCGGATTTTATCTTTTATTTTACCGGCTAGATAATTAACAAAATGCCCGTTGCCTTCGGGAAACGTGATGAACGGCTGTGATTCTTCGCCGCTTTTGCGAACGCGCGAACAGAAATAAAAAAGTCCCGCCCACGCCGAAGCCGTTTCGAGTTTCAAACCGTAATCGTCGCGCGTCGCGTAATCGCAATACCAGAAAAGTCTGTCGGACGTAAAACCTTTTTGCCGCAGCCAATCGCCGAAAGAAATTTTATCGAGCGATAAAACTTCCGCATCCCGCGAGCAGTTCGCAATCGGCAAAATGAACGCGCGTTCGCCTTTCGCATCGCGCCAGTTCACCCAAAAATCAATCTGTTTTTGAAACTCGGCGTATTGACGTTTGTCGTCATCAGACGCGCCGACGTTTAAATATAAACCTTCATACCAGCGACCTTTATAGAAAATTCTTTCTTCCGGTTCGCGGCAAAGATATTGTTCTTTGATTAAAATTTCGCCGTTTGGATTTCTGCCTTCAGTCAACTGCATTTCGTCGAGCAGGGAAATCAATTCCGCGTTTTCCTGAAACGGAACGGGCAAATAATGCGCGCCCCACGGATATGAAACGATGTTTGAAGTTCCGCTCTGCGCCGTCCCGCCGATTTTGTTTTCGAGTTCCAAAAGAACGAAATCATTGAAGTTTTCTTTTTGGAATTTCCAAGCCGCGCTCAAACCCGCCGCGCCGCCGCCGACGATGGCGACTTTGACCGTTTCCCAGTTATTTTCGGGAACTTGCACGTTTCTGTTTTCGCGCAAAATATGCCCGATATTAACCGATTGCCCGACGATTTCGCCTTCGGGAAATGATGAATTTTCAGAGCTTGATTCGCACGCCGAAAGCGCGAACGGTAATCCGAGAAAAGCTGTCAAAATTTCGCGTCGGGTGAATTGCATTTATTACTCGAAACGCCGCCATTCGGCTTCGTAATATCGGACGAGAGACTGATTATCCAAACGGTTTATTTCGATTTCTTCATTCGGTAAATCCGTATCCGCCGAAAACTCGAACATCGCGGCGAGAGTTTGTTCATTCAGAAATTTCAGTTCGATGTTTTCGGGCAGTTTCGTCGGCGCGTCGAACGGCTGAAGTTTTGCGAGCGCGTAGCCCCAGATTCCAAATGATGGAACGGTTGTTTGATAAGGTTTGACGGTAAAACCGACCGCTTCCAAAGTTTTAATGATGCACCAGAAAGCTTCTCGCGCCATCAGCGGCGACGTGGTTTGGATGACGACCGTCGAATCGGGTTTTAATTTTTGTTTCAAAAGATTGTAAAACCGCGTCGTATAAAGTTTTCCTAAAGCGAAATTGTTCGGGTCTGGAAAATCTACGATTGCGACATCGAAGGGTTCAGTTTCGGTCGAATCGAGCCAGACAAAAGCGTCGGCGTTCGTGACGTGAACTTTTGGATTATCGAACGAATGTCGATTGAGTTCGCCCAGAGCCGGAACGTGCTTTGAAACGCTTGTCATTTCGGGGTCAAGGTCAACGAGTCGCACGTATTCGACGGACGGATATTTCAAAATTTCGCGCAAAGCCAAACCGTCGCCGCCGCCCAAAACTAAAATTCGTTTCGGATTTCCCGCGCCGAACGCGGCAAACGCCGGATGCACTAACGCTTCGTGATAGCGATATTCGTCAAATGAATTAAATTGCAGATTTCCGTTCAGAAAAAGCGAGTAGCCGGTTTTTCCCTTAGTGACAACAATGCGCTGATACGGCGACGATTTTGCGTAAATAATGTTGTCGGTGTAAAGCCCGTCTTCGGCTAGAGAGGTCAGCGTATCGGCTTTGATAAAGGCGATGAGCAGCAAAACAATGAGAATGAACCCGCAGACGCGCAAAAAATTATTGCTCTTCTTTATCAGCGGTTCGAGCAGCCACGTTCCCCAAATTCCGACTGCGGCGTTGAGCATTCCAAAAAGCAAAGATGTCCGCGCCAAACCCAAATGCGGCACGAGAAAAAGCGGAAATAACAGCGATGCGACCAGCGCGCCGATGTAGTCAAAAGCTAGAACACGCGAAATTAAATCCTTGAAATCGAGTTCGTCTTTTAGAATCCGCATCAACAACGGAATTTCCAGTCCGACCAGAACGCCGATGCCGAAAACCACGCCGTAAAGTACAATTGAAAAATAACTTAATCTAGCGAACGCGAAAAAAAGCAGAGGCGCGGAAAATCCGCCTAAGATGGCGACGGCGAGTTCGACTTCGATAAACTTTTCGGCGACGTTCTTCTCGATAAATTTTGAGAGATACGAGCCAACACCCATCGCAAAAAGATAGATGCCGATGATGATGGAAAACTGCGTCACCGAATCGCCGAGAACATAAGACGAAAGCGTTCCCGCCAGGAGTTCGTAAATCAAACCGCAGGTGGCGATGATGAAAACGTTCAGGAAAAGTAAAGGAGTTCGGTTCATTCTAAATTATGAACGCTGAACGACGAACGATGAATAACTTTTTGATTCATCGTTCATCGTTCATAATTCATCGTTTCGTTTAGCTGCCGCTGATTGCCGCCGCGATAATAATCGCCATTCCGATAATCATCGAACCAATTAAAATTGCCAGCGATGTGTTTTGGTCATCTTCGATTTCCTTTTTCACCGAAAACGGAACAATGCGCACGATGACGAAAAAAGCCGCTGCGAAAACTATTAAACCGATGGCGACAAAAATTATGGTCGTCAAAAGAACCGGCAAAAGCTCGTCGAGTTTGACGATAAATAAAAAATCCGTAAGCATTATTTTCCTCCACGAAAACCGCCGTAAATAAACGGCAGTCCGAGTCTTGAATTACTTCCCGAATTGGCGATTTCCCAGCCAAACCACGACGAAGCAACGTAAAATAAAAGCACACCCACGCCGAATGTAAAAAAGATAATTTTTTTAATCATAAATTTTATTAGTGGTGAATGTTGAATGTTTTTCCGCAATCAAATTTTAATTAAAATTCAAGCGGTTTTTCACTCACCATTCACCGCTCACAACTTACCACTATTATTAAACATACTTTCGCTCCAGCGGCTCGATTCAAACTGGAATTTGCGAAACAGGCTGAAAAATGGAACGAGCGCAAGCAGCAAAAACGAAAGACCGAAATTTACGCCGCGCGTCACATTTTGCTCGACCTTCACCGTCACGTTTAAAGGCTGCGCCGAAGCCTGTTTCGTGCCTTCGACACGCAGCGAATATTTTCCCGCAGGCAGCGATGAAAGCGTCGCATCCGCGTTCTGCCCGCCTTCCGACCAGGATTCGCCGTCTTCCACGCCGTTGTAATATTCAATCGGAATATTGACCGATTCGACTTCTTGATTCTGCTCGTTTATCAAATCCACGTCCAAGTTCGCCCACGAATTGCTGACCGGCGCGCTGGCGGAAATTTTGACGTTGCGATTGCCTTTCAAATCAAACGGCTGGCTGAAAACCGTCTGCGCCGCCGTGTCGGTCGCTGCCGCGTCGAGCGTGATTTGCTGCGACAAAACCGTGCTTGACAAACCGCCGAACGGGAGCATAAAAATCGCCGTGACAAGCAGCAGTCCGAGAAACGCAAAACCCCATTTGACATAAAATCCGCCCGTCCAGGGCTGATTCGGCGCAATGTTCCATGGCTTTGGCAAACCGGAAATACCGAACGCTTTTTCAATTTGGGCGACAGACATATAATTTCCCAAAGACCAGTTTATTTCGTTCGCCGTCGCTTCGCACGAGAGCATCAAAGGCGGCGCGACGTAATCAACGGCGCGGACGATTTCGCCCTGTTCGACGCGCCAGTAAAATTCGCCCTTGACGTATTCGACACGCGCCGGAGCGTCTTGAAAAATTTTATACGTCTTGCCGTTAAATGTTGCGGTATTTGCTGTTGTGACAACTTCCGCCGCGTTCACCGGCTCGACATAATTCCAATGATTATCGGAATGAACGAGCCAGCGAAAACCAATTTTCGGATTGTAGAGCAGATATTCGTGCCAGAAATACTGGATGCCTTCAATCGTCACGCTTCTGACCATTGCGCCGAGAATCGTCATTTCCGCGCCTTCGGCAAATGTTCCTTTCTGCCCGATTTCCAGAGCGAACGGCGGCGCGTCCGGTTTCGGCGCGAGCGATTTTAGCCACGTCAATTTCCCCTGATTAACGTCGAGCAAGGACGCACAATTTGGACAGGTAACGCGCTCTGATTTATCTGGTGCTTGCAAAGATAAAGGTCCGCCGCAGTTCGGACAATTCATTGCGGCGGATGAAACTTGCTGCGCTTCGCGTTCTGCCGGACGCGCGTCCGCTAATCCTAAATCAGCCAATGAAACCTGTTCGCCAACGAAAACCCAAGGCGGATTCGCGCTGTAATCAATCGTCGCAAAAGCGTTTCCCGCGCCCGATAAATCCGCGTAATTGCTTTGCTCGTTCGGCGTGAATTTATAAGGAATTTCGCCGTCCGCCGCAACGGAAGTCGCCGTGCCTTTTTCCGTCACCATCAGCGTTGATTTCGACGGAATCTGCGAAACGCTTTGACCGAGTTGCAATTGTTCAAACGGCGGCGGAGCGTTTGGGGTTTTCTGATAAAACGTCAGGTAGAATTTCCCCTGTGCTTCGGCGAGCCAGCCCGTCCAGCCGTTTGAAAAAGTCGCATACCATTCGTCCCAAAATCCGCCGAGTTCGTGTTTTAATTGGGCGCGTCCCGTCAATTCAAACCGCGTGTCGCGCCAAACGCCTTTCAGTCCGACGCGCAGAGGCGATTGCGATTGCGCGATTTCCGCGACCTTTCCCAAATCGTCCAAACCTCTGTCGGTTCGCGCGACGGCAGAGCGGCAAAACGGGCAAATTACGACGATTGACGAGCCTTGTTTAAACTCAATCGGCGCGGCGCACGAAGGGCAGTTTGCTTTGAGAACGCTCAACGGTCACCTCTCACAATTTTGGATTTTGGATTTTGGATTTTGGATTGCGAATTACCGCGTTCGATTTTCGTAACTTTTACTTCGGTCGCGCCGAGCGTTTCTTGTAAATTTTCTTTCCAATCCCATTCGGGACGCGCGCGGCAGCAGTAAAGATTAAACGTCGCGGTTCGGTGTTCGGGATAAGTGTGACAGGCGAGATGCGATTCGGTCAGCATTGCAAAACCTGTCACGCCCTTTTCGCCGTCAAACTGATACCAGTTTTCCTTGATGATTTTCAAATTTAAATCGTCAATGATTTTTGCAAACATGGATTGCAGCAGCGACAGATCGCGCAAGCGTTCTGTGTCACAATCGAAGGCATCTACAATCCATTCCGTTCCGACAATCATTTGAATTTCTACGAAAAGCGTTTGATTAAAGTTTTCCGAACTATCCCGATCCGACCCGCGTTATAATGACATCAGCGAATATGTTGAAAAGAAATATAACGGAAATTTTCGCGCCTGTCATTTTAATTTTTGCCGTTTGCCTGATTTTTTCTGCGTGTGATTCGATTCTGCCGAAAAACGCGAAAGTCGTTAGCGACGACGACAACTCAAAAGATTACGACAAACCGAAAGTTATCGGCGCGATTGATTCAAAAGAAATCACGGAAAGCAGCGGAATCGCCGCGTCCGGCTGCAATAAAAACGTCCTCTGGACGCACAACGATTCAGGCGACGACGCGTTTATTTTCGCGCTCGATTTAACAGGCAGAAAACTCGGCACGTGGAAAGTTGCGAACGCGAAAAATGTTGACTGGGAAGACATTGCGGAAACGAAAAACGCAAACGGCGAATGTTTTCTGTATATCGGCGACATCGGCGGCAACACGAGCGCGAGAAATAAATTTACGATTTACAAAGTTCGAGAACCGACAGTTTCGGGCGCAACCAATTCAAGCAAAAAAAATCCGCTGGAAACTGAAGCCGCCGCTGCGATTGAGATTCAATATCCCGATTCGCGCCGCGATGCGGAAACTCTGATGGTCAATTCGCAAACCGGCGATATTTATATTTTGTCGAAACGCCTGAGCGAGCCTTCGGCGGTTTATCGTCTCAAAGCCGGTTACGATTTGAGCAAAACAAATACGCTTGAAAAACTCACGGATTTTAAAGTCCCGGCAGTGCCGAACGGATTTTTAACCGGCGGCGATATTTCGCCTGACGGCAAACGCGCAATTATCTGCGATTATTTCAGTGCTTACGAATTGATTCTGCCTGACGGCGCGAAAAACTTTGATGAAATCTGGCGGCAGAAACCTTTGGTTATCGAACTTGGAACACGAGCGCAAGGCGAAGCGGTCGGTTATTCGGCGGACGGAAAATCAATTTACGCGACGAGCGAAGGAAAAAATTCGCCGCTCATCGAAGTTGACAGAAAATAATTTACGAAAGGAAAGTTTATGTTTGAACAATTAGAGCCGACTGGAATAAACAAAAGGAATCTCGTCGGCGCGCCGCTCGTTATTTTTATTGTCGTTATGTTCTTTTGCAGTCTGGCGAAAAACGGCTTCGGGTAGAACAAATGCGAAAAATTAGTTTTATATTTTCGTCAGGCTGATTATTAAATTATCGAAGATTCGTAAAATGAAGAAAGAAATACCGGTTAAAACATGCTCTTTTTTCTTTTAACTATTTCCCGCAATTTGTCTAAACAAGCGCGTAAATCACTTTCGAGTTTCGCACGGTCGCCGTCCGCGCCGTAAGTAATATCCGTTTCTTCCTTGCGCGAACTAAACGAGCTAAACCAGTATTCCAGCGAAACTCTCTGCCGGACGATTTTGTATGTCCAATTGTCATCGTCATAATCGCCCCGCGTTTGGGTTTCAACATCGTATTCCTCAAAATCGATTTTCGACCACTGACCGATATGATTCAGACATTTAACGACCGCCTGATTTGTTTCTTCCTGTGTTGCCATATTTTAAAATGAATAGTTTTTTGCCTGCCGCGCAGGTATCTGAATTGTTTGCCGGATTATGATAAAAAGTGAAATAAATATATCATTCGGCTTTTTCCCGCGTCCAACCCGCTTATTGCCAATGTTGCCTGATTTTTCACCACCCGATATTTTACCAGATAAGCTGAATTGTTGTTTAGTTTGTTTCAAACATCTGCACAAAATAATCTCTAATCTTTTCACGGACGAAGCGAAATATTTCTAATCGTTTTTCTTCATCAAATTCGCCGTCACTACGTCCGCAACTGTATTACGCATCTGTGCAAACATATATGTCGCCGTTATCTTCCAATGATTTCGTTCCGCACACGCAAGAAGCGTTTGCTTCCGCGAGATTATCTTCCAGCACGACGAAAACTTCCCACTCGTTGCCGTCAGGGTCACGCACCCAAGTTTTGTCCTGAAGCGCGTAACAACAATTTACTCTCATCTCATCTCTGGTTAAAAGTCCGTTTTTCTTCCAGAAATCTTTTATTGCTAAAACATCCTCGGTCGCGGTAACCTGAATTCCGAGATGCGATAAAGATTCGCGTTCATTATATGGAAACTCGTTTAACGCAAAATTTAGCGGCGGGTTCTGCACGTCGAATTTAGCATAACCCGTACGAATTTTTGAAGGTTCGATGCCGAATAGCTTTTTATAAAACTCGATACTCGCTTCTACATTTTTTACGTTTAAGGAAATATGCGGTTTTAATGTTTTTATTGTATTCATAAAATTACTCCTTCTATTTATATATGGACTAGCATATATGTTGATAGTTATATTCTGGTAATGAAACTTTGTCAATACAAATTTGCAGAATTTGTGGTAAAATCTTTTCGTTATGGGAGAAATACAAACTTTTTTTACCGCTCTGGCGGACAGAACCCGGAGACGGCTTTTGAATTTGATGCGCGAACACGAAATTTGTGTTTGTTATTTTACGACTGTCCTGGATATAAGCCAGCCGAAGATTTCCCGGCATCTCGCTTACCTGCGGAACGCCGGAATTGTTTCGGCGCGGCGTGAGGGAAAATGGATGTATTATCGTATTAACGAGCCAAAGGACTTTTATGCCGCGCAAATTCTGCAGGACACTTTAAAATGGTTGAGAGCAGATAACCGGATGCGACAGGATTATGAGAAATTATCGCTGGTCTGTTCGCCGACGAATGCCCAGACAATTATTATTCGCGCTCCGAAACTTAATACATTACGAGAAACGAATATAACTCGTTCTTCGCGTGAAGAAATGGAAGTTTTTTTACTTTGATTCAGTTTTTGGATATGGGCAATGACGGCAGTTGCTGCGGCAACAATTGCCGCGTTTTTTGAGAAAGCGCGCGGTTAAAACCATTAAGCCGTTTTCAAAATAATAATCTGTTCCTTCGACAAATTTTTCCGGTTCTTTTTCATTTTTGTCGGATTCACTTTTTTTCATACAAAGCCAGAAATTCTTTGTTTCCGTCCGCGCCTAATATCGGTGAATCGGTAATCTGCAAAACCTTAAATCCAAGTCTATCGGCAAAACCATTAACTTTTTCAATAACTTCCGAGTGTTTTCCGGTATCTCTGACAATTCCGCCCGCACCTACTTCTCCTTTCTTAACTTCAAACTGCGGTTTGATGAGAACAATAATCTTTCCGTTTTCGGCAAGCAAATTCTTGAGCGCGGGAAGGATTTTCGTCACGGAAATAAACGAAACATCCATCACAATCAAATCGAATTTTTCGCTGAAATCTTTCGGCGTTAAATATCGTGCATTGACATTTTCGCGGACTTCGACCCGCGCGTCATTTCGTATTTTCCAGGCAAGCTGGTTTGTGCCGACATCGATCGCAACAACTTTTTTCGCGCCGTTTTGCAGAAGACAATCGGTAAAACCGCCAGTTGACGCGCCAACATCCAAACAAACATATTTGCTTGGGCATATTTGAAATATTTGTAATGCCCTTTCAAGTTTTAAACCGCCGCGTCCGACATATTTTGTTTTCTCCGACTCGCCTTTTAAGCGAATTTTCGCGCCTTCGCTAAATTCCTGTGAAGGCTTTTCGACGCGCTGTTCATTGACCAGAACGATGCCTGCCATCACCAAAGCCCACGCTTTCGCTTGCGTCTCGGCAAATCCGCATTCTATCAAAAGATTGTCAATACGTTTTTTTTTCACCTCGAAATTATTGTTCGGTGCTTTCCGCCGAAAAGCCAGTCAGTCCGAAATCCCGCGCCGTATAAAAAATCTGAATCGGGCGGCAGCAAATCTCGCAGTCTTCGATATATGTCTGTTCTTCGACCGATAAATCCAGAATCATTGAAATTTTTTGCCAGCAATACGGACAAGTAAAAAAATGTTCGGTTTCCATTAAGCGTTTCTTATTTTCCGAGTGTTTCGCCATTCGGTTTTTCGATGCTAAACTCAATTTGAATTTAACAAAAATGAACGCGGAATCAAACTTGTCGAAATTTGCCGGATACGCATGGTTTGTCTTGGTTTATAACTTGCTGGTTATTCTCTGGGGCACATTTTTACGCGCTTCGCTGTCGGGCGACGGATGCGGGCAGCATTGGCTGACGTGCAACGGCGAAGTTGTTCCGAACGCGCCGCAGTTCAAAACAATAATCGAATTTTCTCATCGCGCGTCAACCGGCTTGGCATTTATTTTTGTATTGATTTTATTTGTCTGGGCGTTTTTTAAATTCAAGAATCAAAGCCGGATTCGCAAAGCGGCGTTCGCATCGTTTATTTTTATAGTTGCGGAAGCACTCATCGGCGCGGGATTAGTTTTGACGGGAAACACTGCCGAAAATTTAACGCCGACCAGACCTTTCTGGATGGCGGCGCATCTCGTGACAACCTTTTCGCTGCTTGCCGCTTTAGTTTTAACCGCATGGTTTGCAAGTGGCGGAAAATCTTTTGCGTTTAACGCGCCGCGCAAAATTTTATTATTGCTGGCAGTAGCGGTTTTAGGTTTTCTGCTGGTCGGGATGAGCGGTTCGGTCGCGGCTTTGAGCAGCATGCTTTTTCCTTCCGCAACTCTCGGCGAAGGTCTGGCAAAAGATTTTTCCGCCACGTCGAATATTCTGCTTCGATTGCGCGTCAGTCATCCGATTCTTTCGATTTCGGTCGGCGTTTATCTGGCGTTTTTAGCCGGTTGGCTTAAATCGCAGGCGCAGAATAATTTTTGGACAAATCGTTTTGCAAAATTGCTGACGATTATTGTTTTAGTTCAATTCGCGGCGGGCTTGCTGACATTTTTACTGCTCGCGCCGATTGTGATGCAGATTATTCATCTGCTTTTGGCGGATTTGTTATGGATTGTTTTTGTTTTGCTTTCAGCCAATGTTTTGGCGCGAGAAAATAATTAATTTGCGGTAGAATTTATGTAGAGGTGACCGAGTGAAATTTGTTAAAGCGACACAATTTTTCGTTTTCCAGATGTTTTTTTTCAGCCTTTTTGCAACCGTAATGAACAGTCAAACCGTTTCAAAATCCGATAATTTTTCCGCAGAATATAAAAAATTCAAACCCTTTTACGAGCAGGAATTGAAACAGGCGGGAATCGTCGGCAGCAGTTTTGTTTTTTTGAAAGACAACAAAATTCTTGCCGAAGATTTTTACGGCTCGGCGAATCTCGAAAAAAATCAGGCGGTTGACGAAAACACGATTTATCATTGGGCATCGAACACCAAACCTTTTACCGGAATTGCGATTATGCAGTTGCGCGACCGGGGCTTGTTAAAATTGGATGACCCTGTAATCAAATATCTGCCCGAACTCCGCGCCGTTCATAATCCTTACGGCGATATGAGCGAGATTACGATTCGACAATTGATGAATCACAGCGCGGGTTTTCGCAATCGAACTTTTCCTTGGAGCGACGATAAAGACTGGCAGCCGTTTGAACCGCAGGATTTTTCGCAAATCGTGGCGATGCTTCCTTACACGGAAATTTTGTTTAAGCCTGGAAGCAAATTCAGTTATTCAAATTTGGGAATTGTTTTCCTAGGGCAAATTATCGAACGCCTGACACACGACGATTATGAAGTTTATATCGACAAAAATATTTTGAAGCCTCTCGAAATGTATCGCAGCTATTTTGATACAACGCCGTATCATCTTTTGAAATATCGCTCGCAAAGTTATTACATCGAAAACGGCAAACGCACGACCGGACGTTTCGACGCAAATTCCGGCATCACGGTTTCAAACAGCGGTTTGAATTCGCCGCTGCCGGATATGATTAAATATCTGAATTTTCTAATCGGCGACCCGCAGAAACAGGAAATTTATGACGGAGTTTTAAAGCGTTCGTCGCTCGAAGAAATGTTTCAGCCGACAATTCCCGCGCCGCTCGATGCCAATGGAAATGCGGGATTTACAACCGACATCGGCTTGATTTTCTTTTCGGACAAACAGAACGGCGAAACATTTTACGGACACGGCGGCGACCAAAACGGTTTTATCAGCTACATTGAATTTAATCCGAAAAAACGCACGGCTTCGATTCTGGTTTTCAACACAAATCTCATTTTGCCCGCCAATACGCCGCCCGAAAAAGATACCGTCGGGAAATTGCGAAAAGCCGTTCGCGGGCTGCACGAAAGCGTCAACTGATTTTATTAAATTTCAAAGTTATGAAAAATCTGGAATTTACAAAACTTTTTTTCCGGCTCGTGTTGTCATATCGAGTTCTATTCAACTTTTCTATTCACAAAATTAAGTAATAAAATCTATTTTGTTTGACGGCTTAATATCGATTGCCGATTAAAAACAAAATTTCGTCACTAAAAATTGAAATCAAAAAAACTGTTTCAATTTATCTTGAAATTTGCTAACCTCTTATAAAGCCATCGATTGGCTTGTCAAAAAAGTTTCCTCGTCAAACGGCATTTCATTCTAAAATTCTTTCCAGTCAATATTTTCACCCGCCTTCATTTGAATATCGTCATTTATGTCTTCCGTTTTTCTGGATTTACGAACGCTTTCCGTCGTTCTGATGCTGATTACCGCTATTCTTAGCGGGATTATGCTGTTTATCTGGCGCAGCCGCGATGGTCGCAACAGGGTCGTCGCCGATTCCAAAAATGCCGCATACAAAACGACGGCAATTGGCTGAAACAGCAGAATTTTTACTTTAAACGAGACTCTTGCTTTTTTGAAATTTTTCTCAATTCCGAGTTTGGCAAATCTTTACCAAAACGACGGCGAAAATTGTGTGCGTCGTTATTCTACATAATCGTCGGCGCGTCCGATTGCGGAACGAAACAACGGCGGCAGCGCGCTTCGTATTTGTCCGCCGCGCCGACTTCGACGCGCGAATCGGATTCGACGGTGCGCTGTGAATAGTTCGCCGTCGCGCCGCATTTGACGCAGATGGCGTGCGTTTTGGTGATAAATTCGGCGATTGATAAAAGCTGCGGCATCGGCTC
>JBPCRW010000016.1:0-7423 GCA_050996405.1 Pyrinomonadaceae bacterium
CAAACCTCGTCCAACTCGCCAAACTCAACCATTCGTCAAAGCGCGAGTTTCCTTCAACTTCTGCGCCATTTCCTGAAATTCGTCGAGCGTCATCGCGCCCAAATCGCCTTTTGTTTTTTCGCGCACGGCGATTTTGTTTTCTTCCAATTCTTTGTCGCCCAACACAATCATAAACGGAATTTTCTGCAATTGCGCGTCACGAATCTTCGCGCCGATTTTATCACTTTTCAAGTTTAAATCAACACGAAATCCGGCTGACTTTAATTCGTTCGCAACCTGTTCGGCGTATTCGTTAATTCTGTCGGTAATCGGCAAAACCGCAATTTGCACGGGCGCGAGCCAGAACGGAAATGCTCCGGCGTAATGTTCAATCAACACGCCGAAAAATCTTTCGACCGAGCCAAACAATGCGCGGTGAACCATAATCGGGCGATGCTTTTGCCCGTCGTCGCCGGTATATTCCAACTGAAATCTTTCGGGTAAATTCCAATCGAGTTGAATCGTTCCCAACTGCCAGATTCTGCCGATTGCGTCTTCAACCTTAATATCAATCTTTGGACCGTAAAACGCCGCTTCGCCTTCAATTCTTTCGTAGGAAATTCCGCGTTCTTTCAAAGCGTTGGCAAGGGAAGTTTCGGCGTTTTTCCAGTCTTCATCCGCGCCGAGATAAATTTTATTTTCAGCTTCGCCGCGCACGGAAAGCTCGAATTTTACTTTCTCAAAACCATAAATTTCAAAAACTTTGATGGCAAAATCGAGACAGTCGGCAACTTCTTCACGAACCTGGTCGGGACGCACGAAAAGATGCGCGTCGTCAACCGTAAACCCGCGAGCGCGCATTAAACCGTGCAACGTTCCTGAAAGTTCGGCGCGATAAACCGTTCCCATTTCCGAATATCGCTGCGGCAAATCCCGATACGAACGCGAATTCGATTTATAAATCCCGATGTGAAACGGGCAATTCATCGGTTTCAGACGAAATTCCGTGTCGTCGTCGCCTTCGACGCGCGTCGGCGTAAACATCGAATCGGCGTAATTTTCTTCGTGACCGGAAATTTTCCAAAGGTCGCGCTTGGCGATGTGCGGCGTAAAAACAAAACTGTAGCCGCGTTTTTGCAATTCTTCCTTTAAAAGATTTTCCATCTCCATCCGAATCGCCGCGCCTTTCGGATGCCATAAAATTAAACCTTGCCCGTAGTCGTCAGAAATCGAAAATAAATCGAGTTCTTTTCCTAAACGGCGATGGTCGCGTTTTTCGGCTTCTTCGCGCTGCTTGAGCCAAGCGTCTAATTCTCCCTGCGTCGCAAATGCAGTTCCGTAAATGCGCTGCATTTGCTGGTTCGCCGCGTCGCCTTTCCAATACGCGCCCGACAGCGCAAGCAATTTAAACGCCTTCAATTTTCCGGTATGCGGAACGTGCGGACCCAAGCAGAAATCAATAAACGACGAATTATCAATATAATAAATGCTCGCCGTATCGGAAACTTTTTCGTTAATCAACTCGCATTTCAGAGGCTCTTGACGTTCATTGAAAATGTCTAAAATTTTCGATTTCTCAACGTCTTCGCGGCGATACGGCAGATTGCGTTTCTGCAAATCGCGCATCTTTTTTTCGATGACGGGCAAGTCGCTTTCGGTCAATTGACGCGGCGCGATGATGTCGTAATAAAAACCGTAGCGCGGGTCTTCCATCAGCGCGGGTCCAACGCCCAACTGCGTGCCGGGAAATAAATCCAAAACTGCCGCCGCCAATAAATGCGCGGTCGAATGACGAATCAATTCCAGACCGTCGCGCGATTCGGGCAGAATCGGTTCGATTGATAAAACTTCTTCGCCAGCGTCGAGTTGTTTGTTTAAATCAACTTCTTCGCCGTTGACTTTCGCCGCAATTGATTTTTTAGGCAGTTCGCGGTCAAACGCCTTCAAAGCGTCGGCAACCGAAACGGGCGCGGGAATGCTTTTTTGCTGTTCGCCAAATTTTACGTTTAGTTCGCTCATATTTTTGTTAATGGTTAATTGTTTTGAGTTCCGCTTTCAATCGGCTGAAACTCAAATATAAAGCCTACCGCAAGCAGAGACTCAAAACGTCTTCGGCAAAGTCTTCTCTAAATCAATTAACGATTAACAATTCACTACTACAAAATAGATTAGATTCGATAAGAGCGACTTTGCCTTAGCGTTCAATAAAAACGCCGAAATACACGCTGCGTTTAGCGCGTCGTAGTAGTTTCCAAAAATGCAAAGTTCTTTAAAAGCATCTCATCAAAATGATGAACGCTGAATGATAAACGCTGAATTAAGAAAAATTCATAATTCATCATTCATAGTTAAATAAATGGTAGTCAGTAAGAGATTTGAACTCTTGACCCCTACCGTGTCAAGGTAGTGCTCTACCACTGAGCTAACTGACTGTTCCGCCTAAAAGAAAGCGAACTTATAAAATACCGAATCAATTTCTTAAGGTCAAGCAATGCGATTGTAAAACGTCGGTTTGAAAGTTTAATCGCCCAAGAATTTATCTGGAATCAGATAATTCCGCACATAATCCGCGACCGATTCATCGAGCGAGGTCAGCATCTTTTCATAACCCGTTTGACGAATCCGCACTAGATTCGCAAGCGTGTGATATTGATAACGGTCTTTCAGATTTTCGGGCATTTCGACGAATTCAATATTCGAGGGTAACCTGAGCGCGGCGAAAATCGCTTTTGCCAGTTCGTTCCAGGTATGCGTTTTGCCCGAACCGACGTTAAACAAACCGCTCGCCGGATTTTCGATAAAATGCAGAGTCATCTCAACCGCGTCTTTAACATACACAAAATCGCGTCCGAATTCGCCGTCTTTGTAATCGGGATTCGCGCTTTTGAAAAGCTGCAATTTTCCGGTTTCCCGAATCTGCGCGAACGCTTTATTGACCAGCGAGCGCATCTCGCCTTTGTGATTTTCGTTCGGTCCGAAAACGTTGAAATATTTCAGTCCGACGATTTTCTCGAACAGTTTATTTTGCGCGGCGTATAAATCGAAAAGATGTTTTGAGTAGCCATAAACATTGAGCGGGCGCAAGATTTGTAAATCGTCCGCTCCGTCGTTCATTCCGTTTGCGCCGTCGCCGTAAGTCGCGGCGGACGAAGCGTAGATAAACCGAGCATTATTTTTAACAGACCAGTTTGCCAGAGTTTTCGTGAACTCGTAATTGTTCCGCATCATAAATTTCGCGTCGCGCTCGGTAGTCGAGGAACACGCGCCGAGATGCAGTAAAACTTTCGCGTCTTTGAAATTATCAAGACGTTCTAAAAACAAGTCGGCATCAATGTAGTCGCCGAATTTTAAAGGCGCGAGATTTTTCCATTTATCAGAAAAATCGAGCCGGTCAACGATTAAAATATCCGTTTCACCGAGTTGATTGAGTCGCCAGCAAATCGCGCTGCCGATAAATCCCGCGCCGCCCGTGACGATAATTTTGTGCGAAGACTGCATAAATTAAAATCCGCAATGAGACGCTGATGAACGCCGATTGAAAAGATTTTCGCGGATATTTTTTTAAAATCTGCGAAAATCCGCCTCATCCGTGTTTATCAGCGTCCCATTTTTCTTCAAAATCAAAACTCTAAACTTTTGCCGATTTTGCCGTGCAGAATCTGTGCATTGCGATGGCGACGAGTTTCGACGTGCGGTTGTCAACGTCAAAATTCGGATTGACTTCGGTAAATTCGACGAGTTTTGTATTGACAAGGCTTCCCGCATAAGTCGCCAGATTCAAAAATTCGCCCGAACGCAAGCCAATCGGCGACGGCGCGGACGTACCGGGCGCGTCCGACGAACGAACCGCGTCCAAATCGAAACCGAAAAAAATATCGAGCGATTGGCTGTGATGAACGAATTTGTCGCGGACGGCTTCGCGCATTTGCGCGTCGGGCGAATCTTTATCGCGCAGTTGTTCGAGGCTGACTAAATTTACGCCGAGTTCTTGCAGGTAGCGGTAATAGACGGGCGAAGCGAACTGGCTTTGATAGCCGACTTCGTAAAAATAATCGGGGCGCAGAAGTTTTTCTTCGAGCAACTGTCGATATTGCGTTCCGCTGTTTCTTTCCGCGTCTTCGCGCACGTCGAAATGCGCGTCGACATTTATCGCAATCCAGTTTCGCGCGCCGAAAACCTTTGCCATCGCCGCGCCGTCAGCGTAGGAAATATCGTTGCCGCCGCCGAGAACGATAAGATTTTTCCCGTCCTGTAAAATCTGCGCGACGATTTCCGAGTGCGCGTCGTGCGTCGCTTCGAGCGAATCCCGAAGATTTGTATTTCCGGCATCGAAAATCTTTTTTGTAATGCCGAACGGCGCGAGCCTGTAAAATTCTCTGCGAATCGCGTCGGGCGCGAGTGCCGCGCCAATTCGACCTTTGTTGCGTTTCACGCCTTCGTCCTGCGGGCAGCCGAGGATCACTATATTCGCGTTTTCATATTTATTGTTCGGCACAATTTCGCCGAGCCGCGCGTCGTTTTTATCGCCGCGTTTATAAAATAATTCTTCGTTCGGCGGAGTCGCCGCGTCGGAGATATTCATAAATGAAACTTCTTCGGGTGAGTCAGAACCCCCTGCGTGAGCGAACGGGGAAATGTTGACCCGCCCGCTCACGCAGGCGGTTCTGACCAGTTGAATAACCTTGTCATTTAACTTTCAATTATTTGTTTTACTTTTGCAATCGACATATTTAAATTTCGTCATTTATCGGTATTGATATTTTTTGCCGGACGCGGCTTAGAAGTGTGGCGTTCGACGTGGCTGACGTAAATCCACGCCGCGCGCTTTGTCGGGTCGGCGCGATAGATTCGCCGCACAATCGGGTCGAGCGATTCGACCAGCCCGTTGGCTTCCGTGATTATCTGTTCGAGCGTATCGGTCGCGCCGATATGCTCGCCGGTCGAAGCGGCGGCATCGTCTAAGGCTTGTTCGAGCGCGTCGGCTTTCGCCCGCAGTTCGTCTATAAAATCTTCGCCCATCCCGTAATCTATAAATTGTTCTTTAAACTCTCCGGCATCTTCGACGGAAACGCGGGCGGCGGCAATATATTTACGCTTACTGCCGCCCGTCGGCAGGCGAAATTTTTCTTCCAGCCCGCGAATGTCCCCTTCCATCGAGCGTGCAAAATCTCTGATGCCGCGCATCTCGTCAACCAGCGCGTCAAAAGCGTCTTCGACAATCGTATAATGCCGCGTAACGTCGCTGTCGCCCGAAATTTGTTTTTGAAGTTCTGTCTGCGTTTGCGCGACCTGCTGATTCAAAGCGGCAATTTTTAACTTGGCAACCGCATTATCCACGAAATCGGTGCTGTTTTCGTCCAGAAAATTATTCGAGCGGATGTTTCTTTCATTTTCCCGTCGCTGCCTGTCGTTCATTTATTTTTATCTCCTCGTAAGCTGAATTTTATTGGTAAGTGACTATAAGTCCGGGATTATTTAATTATGATTTTCCTATAAATAGAACTCTCTCAAATGACGGAAAATGCGGAAGTCTGCTGCGATAGCGAGAAAGTCCTATGTAAATTAAAAACTATATCCAGGACAAATTCAAAACAAATAAGGTTCTGTTCAACTCTGAACAGAACCTTTTGTAATTCGTAATTTGGATAAACTCGCCCGCTAAAGCGACGATTTTGACCAGTTACATTCCCATACCGCCGCCCGTGCCGCCCATTCCGGCATCGCCTTTTTCGTCCGGCGCGTTGGCAATCATCGCTTCGGTCGTGAGCATCAATCCGGCAATCGAAGTAATGCTTGAAAATTGTTTGATATAATTGCATCATCTAAAATGTGGAAGTCTTTGAGATTATCAGCCCGATTGAAAACATTGAAATAATCGCTGTCGGAAGCAATATCCGCGACATCGAACGGTTGCGGAAAACTCACGGAGGCGGGCGTTGGCGCAAGTTAAAAGGACGCGCTATCGTGCGGCTCGAAGACGGATTTGAATGCGAAGCCGAACTACATTGGTATGAAGCACACGGCATCGGCAGAAAGGAAATGAAAATTAAAGAATTGTTTGATTGAATTTATGAAAACCGAAACGAAATTTGTCGTGTGTATCGAAAACAAAAATTATCCCGCGTCGCTCGAATTCGGGAAAATTTATCGTGTTGTGCCGGACGAAAAAGCTCAAAAACATAAAATGATTCGCGTGATTGACGAATCGGGCGAGGATTATCTTTATTCGGAAAATTCCTTCGTCGCCATCGTCCTGCCTCAACTCGCGGAAGATGCCTTTATGGCTTTGGCTTAATTTCATAAATTATAAGAGCAGTTTTTCAGGCTATAATATGTTGAAAAACTTAGAACAATTATTCTTTTTCTCTGTTTGCTATATGGTATTGATGATTTCTCCATCGTTCGGGCAGTCAGGCAGCACTCAGAAAGGCTGCGGCGGAATTACAGGAAGAACGACTACGATTGAAGGTTACGTTATACCGGGAACAAAAATTCGTCTGGCAAATAAATCAACCAAACAAGTCACAAATACCTTCACGGACGGAGATGGCGAATACACGATTTGTCTTGAAGCAGGAACTTACGATGTTTCTACGAAATCCCTCGGATTCAAAAACGCAATAAGAAAATCCATCAAAATTGATAAATCCGGGAAAAATACAATTGATTTTGTGTTGAAACATGGAAAGCCGGTTGTAAATAACAATTAAAAAGGCTTCGCTCAAAACGAGACGAAGCCTTTTTGATTGGAAAATCCAAAATCCGAAATCTAAAATCCGAAATCGGATTACATTCCCATTCCCATACCGCCCATTCCGCCGCCCATACCGCCCATACCGCCGTCGCCTTTTTCGTCCGGCGCGTCGGCAATCATCGCTTCGGTCGTCAGCATTAATCCGGCAATCGAAGCCGCATTTTGCAGTGCATAGCGTGTAACTTTTGCCGGATCAATGACGCCCTGCGCGACCATATCGCCGAATTCTTCAGTTGCCGCGTTAAAGCCGAAACCGTCGCTGTCTTCGTTGCGGACTCTTTCGACAATCACCGCGCCTTCTTTACCGGCGTTTTGCGCGATTTGACGAAGCGGTTCTTCGACGGCGCGTTTGATGATATTAACGCCAATCTGCTCGTCGCTGTCGCCGTCCGATTTGAAATTGTCGAGAACTTTCGCCGCGCGCACCAGAGCCACGCCGCCGCCCGGGACGATTCCTTCTTCGACTGCCGCACGAGTCGCATTCATCGCGTCTTCGACACGCGCCTTCTTTTCCTTCATTTCGATTTCGGTTGCCGCGCCGACTTTGATAACCGCCACGCCGCCGACTAATTTGGCGAGACGTTCCTGCAATTTTTCTTTGTCGTAATCCGAAGAAGATTCTTCGATTTGATTGCGAATCGTTTTGACGCGCCCTTCGACCGCGCCGGCATCGCCCTGACCGTCAATAAT
>JBPCRW010000045.1:0-6553 GCA_050996405.1 Pyrinomonadaceae bacterium
TGACGAAGCTCGACGACGAGTTCTTCGACATCAACCTTCATCAAAAGTTCTTTAATCGCTTCCGCGCCCATTTTGGCGACAAACTGGTGCGGATAATCACGCATCAGTTCACGATAGCGTTCGTCCGTCAGCAAATCTTTTTCTTTCATTCCCGGAACATCGCCCGGATCAACAACGATATAAAGCTCGGAATAAAGAATCTTTTCGAGGTCGCGCAGAGTAATATCCAAAAGGTGTCCGATGCGCGACGGCAAACCTTTAAAAAACCAGACGTGCGAACAAGGGGAGGCGAGTTCGATATGTCCGAGACGTTCGCGGCGAACTTTCGCCTGCGTTACTTCGACACCGCATTTGTCGCAAATCACGCCGGGATGCTTCATCCGTTTGTATTTTCCACACAGACATTCCCAATCCGAAACCGGACCGAAAATGCGGGCGCAGAACAAACCGTCGCGTTCGGGTTTGAATGTGCGGTAGTTGATTGTTTCCGGTTTCGTAACTTCGCCGTGTGACCACGAACGAATTTTCTCCGGCGACGCAAGGCTGATTTTTATAGCTTCAAAATCCGGTGTTAATTGTGTTTTATTTTCTTGAAATCGAATCATTTTTTCTCCGAGCCCGTAGTCCATAGTCCGTAAGTCCAAAGTCGAATTTCTATCTTCGACTTTGGACTCTGGACTTTGGACTCCAGACTATTCTAAGCCGCTTACTCCAACTGAAAGAACTTCGCCAACGCCCGCCGTCAGTGCGTCTTTGTCCACGTTTTCCTTGTCAATCAATTCGACATCGAGACACAAAGATTGCAGTTCGCGCACCAGCACGTTAAACGATTCGGGAATTCCCGCTTCAAAATTCGCTTCGCCTTTGACAATCGCTTCGTAAATTTTCGAGCGTCCCGCAACATCGTCTGATTTACAGGTCAGAAGTTCCTGTAAGATATGAGCCGCGCCGTAGGCTTCCAACGCCCAGACTTCCATTTCGCCGAAACGCTGCCCGCCGAATTGCGCTTTACCGCCCAAAGGCTGCTGCGTGATTAACGAGTATGGTCCGATTGAACGGGCGTGAATCTTGTCGTCAACCAGATGCGAAAGTTTGAGCATATAAATGTAACCGACGGTGACTTTCTGCTCGAACAATTCGCCCGTCAAACCGTCGTGCAGACGGGTTTTGCCCGAAGGTCCGACCATATTCGGCAAACCTAGCTCATCCGAACGGTCATTGGCTTTGCCGATATATTCTTTAATTTCAGCTTCACGCGCGCCATCGAAAACCGGAGTTGCAAAATGCAGTCCGAGCATTCTTGCAGCCCAGCCCAAATGCGTTTCGAGAATTTGTCCGACGTTCATCCGGCTGGGAACTCCAAGCGGATTCAGCACGATTTCAACCGGTGTTCCGTCCGGCAGATATGGCATATCTTCTTCGGGCAAGATTCGGGCAATAACGCCTTTGTTGCCGTGACGACCAGCCATTTTATCGCCGACCGAAAGTTTCCGTTTCATAGCGATAAAGACTTTGACCATTTTGATAACGCCCGGCGGAAGTTCATCACCCTGTTTTAATTTGGTGATTTTTTCCTCGTAGATGTCGCTCAAAATATTGATTTGGCGTTCGGTTTTCTGCTCGTAATCTTTAACTTCGGCGATAATATCCGCGCCGCCCGCCGTCACTTCCGCTTTACGCAAGAGTTTCGTCGGAACTTCTGCGAGCATTTCGCGCGTTATTGCTTTGCCTTTCGGAAGGACGACTTCACCGTTGCTGGTTAAATCTTTGGCGAGTTTGCGCCCGTCGAAAAGTTCATAAATCCGTTCGTTGCGCTGTTCCTGCAAAATACGAATTTCGTCTTCGAGGTCGCGCCGCAAATCGTCTTCTTCATTTTGTTCAATATCGAGTGAACGATCGTCTTTTTCCTGACCCTTTCGAGTGAAAACCTGCACGTCAACGACCGTTCCGTCAATTCCCGGAGGCGCGGTCAAACTGGCATCTTTCACATCGCCCGCCTTTTCACCGAAAATCGCGCGCAGCAGTTTTTCTTCCGCCGTCAGTTGTGTTTCGCCTTTCGGCGTAACTTTTCCGACGAGAATCGTTCCCGGCTTGACCTGCGCGCCAATGCGTATAATTCCCGAATCGTCCAAATCGCGGAGCATATTTTCGCCGATGTTCGGAATATCGCGTGTAATTTCTTCGGGTCCGAGCTTCGTATCACGCGCCTCGATTTCGAGTTCTTCGATATGAATCGAGGTGTAATAATCTTCTTTGACGAGTTTTTCGGAAACCAGAATCGCGTCTTCAAAGTTGTAACCGCGCCAGGGCATAAATGCTACTAAAACGTTTCTGCCGAGAGCTAGTTCGCCTTTGTCGGTGCAAGGTCCGTCGGCGATGACCTGACCTTTTTTGACGCGCTCGCCGACCTGCACAATCGGACGCTGGTTGATACAGGTGTTTTGATTCGAGCGTTTGAATTTGACGAGCGAATAAATATCCGCCGTCACTTCACGCGAAATCGTGCCGTCAACGTTGTGATCGGCTTTCACGATAATGCGTTCCGAGTCAACGAAATCGACGACACCGTTGCGTTTGGCAACGACCAACGCGCCCGAATCGCGCGCCGCGATTCTTTCCATTCCCGTTCCGACATACGGTGCTTCGGCGCGCAGCAGCGGAACTGATTGACGCTGCATATTTGAACCCATCAAAGCGCGGTTCGCGTCGTCGTTTTCCAAAAACGGAACTAACGATGCCGCGACGGAAACGAGTTGTTTTGGGCTTACGTCCAAATATTCGATTTCATCACGGCTAGCCGTAATAAATTCACCGGCTTTTCTCGACGCATTGCGTTCGTTGACGATGTAGCCCCTTTCGTCGAGTTCGATATTTGCCTGCCCGATAATGTATTTATCTTCATTCCAAGCCGTCAGATAAAACGGAAACGGCTCGTATTCGGCAATTTTACCTTCCGCTTTTGCCGCTTTTTTATTTGCCTTTTCGACATCTTCGAGCGGCACATGCTCGTGCGGTTTGAATTGCGTGTCGCCGCCGTTGTTAATTTTCACAAACTCGACAACGCGCCCGTCAATCACTTTGCGATACGGCGATTCGATAAAACCGAATTCGTTAATCCGCGCAAAACAAGACAACGAAGAAATCAAACCGATGTTCGGACCTTCCGGCGTTTCAATCGGACAGATGCGACCGTAATGCGTCGGATGAACATCGCGGACTTCAAAGCCCGCGCGTTCACGCGACAAGCCGCCCGGTCCGAGCGCGGACAAACGACGCTTATGCGTGATTTCCGAAAGCGGATTCGTCTGGTCCATAAACTGCGACAACTGCGACGAACCGAAAAATTCTCGGACGGCGGCAGTCACGGGTTTAGCGTTCACCAAATCGCGCGGCATCGTCGTGAACATATCCTGCTGGATGGACATTTTTTCCTTGATGGCGCGTTCCATTCTTTCCAGTCCGATGCGAAATTGATTTTCCAGCAGTTCGCCGACGGCGCGAACGCGGCGATTTCCCAAATGGTCAATATCGTCCTGCATAAAATGTTCGTTGTCCTTTCTCATTCTAAGCAAATAGGAAACGACTTCGATAAAATCGCTCGCCGACAGAAGTGGGTCGGTGATGCGGTCACGTTCCGGTCTGCCCATTTTGATATTGAACTTTAAGCGTCCGACACGCGATAAATCAAAACGGCGCGGGTCGAAAAACATTCCTTCGACCAGTTTATAAGCGGTCGGCACGGTCGGCGGGTCGCCCGGGCGCATTTTGCGGTAAATCTCCAAAAGCGCGTCAACCGGCTTGCTAATTGTATCTTTCTTTAAAGTTTGCAGGATAATGCCGCCGATTGAATCGCGTTCGGGAAAAATAACCGAAAAACCCGCGACACCTTCTTCGATAATTTGCTGCAATTTAGCAGACGTAATTTCGCCGCCCGCTTCGAGAACGACTTCGCCGGTTTCGGTGTTGACAACATCTTCCAATGCCACCGCGCCTTCAAAATCCTGCTGCCCGACTTCGACTTCTTCAATTTTCGCTTTTCGTAAATCTTTCAACGCGGAACCGGCAATTTTCTTTCCGGCTTTGACAATCGCTTCGCCCTTGACCTTGACATCTTTTTCGCCGCGCATCCCGACCAGATTGCTCTCGCCGTCTTCTTTAATCTTGATGAAAATTCTGCCTTTTTCTAAACGCACGTCGTCCGCCGTGTGGAATTGCCGCAAGATGTCGGCATCGCTGTAATTAAAGTTTTTGATAATTTCTTCCAGCAAACTATCCGGCGAAACCGTTTTCAAATTCACCTGCGGATTGAGCCATAAACCCAAAGCGCGCAGAAAAATCGTTGCCAGAATTTTACGTTTGCCAAGACGGGCGTAAAGAATATTTTTCTGGTCGAATTCAAATTCAATCCACGAACCGCGATACGGAATGACTTTTGCGACATAAATACCGTGGTCGCCTTTGAAAAATACGCCCGGCGAGCGGTGAAGCTGCGAAACAATGACGCGCTCCGTGCCGTTGATAATAAAAGTTCCGTTGTCGGTCATCAGCGGAATTTCGCCGAAGAAAACTTCTTCTTCCTTGATGTCGCGGATGCTCGACGTGCCGGTTTCCGCGTCTTTGTCGAAAACGGTCAAACGAATTTTTACCTTCAGCGGAACGCTGTAACTCATTCCGCGTTCCTGACATTCCTGCTGGTCGTGTTTGTGTTTCAAACCGACGGGTTCGCCGCAGTTTGAACAAAGTTTCGGGCGCACCGAATTGAAAGTTCCGCAGTTGTTACATAAAACTTCCGCCGGACTAAACGGGTCAACCTTGATTTTCGCGCCGCAATTTTTACAATTGGCGCGCAAGTGTTCGAGACCTTCCAAAAGCCCGCATTTGCACTGCCAGTTGCCGATTTGATACTCGACGAATTCGAGTGTCGCCGTGCCGCGAAAATCCGAGACGGGAAAAATCGACTGCAAGACCGATTGCAGTCCGACCGTGTCGCGTTCTTCCGGCAGAAAATCCATTTGCAGAAAGCGGTTATAGGATTCGCGCTGAACTTCGATTAAATTCGGAATACGGGCGGCAGTTTTGATTTTGGAAAAATCTACTCGCTCGGGAGCCTGGCTTGTGCGGCGACCGAGACCATTGGTTTTTGCTTGAAGCGGATTGGCAATCATATATTTTCTTCTCAAATTTTGAGCCTTAAAAAATCTGTTGATTTATTAGTCATTTGTTGATAATATGCGTTTGATAAGACTCACCCAAACAATTTTTCAACAAAGACGGCAAATGCGGTCAAAGGCAAAGTGCGCCCAGACCGCTTATTTAGCAGTTATAGTAACTTTTTATAATTTTCCGAAAGTGTCAAAAAGGACACTATCTCTCCAACTTGAAAATTGGCGAAAAAACTTTTCCGCTAAGCCGTGAAACTTAATAAAGCAAGTTTCAAAAATGTGTTTTTATAAGACGGCAAACATCTCGAAAAAGTTGCTTGCCGTTTATTTTAACAACGAAATTATTTAACTTCAACCGTCGCGCCGGCATCCGCTAATTTCTTTCTGAGTTCTTCGGATTCGTCCTTTGAAATGCCTTCTTTAACCGCTTTCGGCGCACCGTCAACTAAATCTTTAGCTTCCTTTAAGCCCAGACCCGTGACTTCTCGAACGACTTTGATAACATTGATTTTGTTTGGACCCACGGTTTGCAGAACAACATCAAACGCATCTTTTTCTTCCGCCGCCGGAGCAGCTTCGCCGCCTGCCGCCGGAGCCGCCGCAACCGCAGTTGCCGCCGCTGCCGAAACGCCGAAAACTTCTTCCAACTCTTTTACAAGTTCAGACGCTTCAAGCAAAGTAATACCTTTTAGGTAGTCAACAACTTCATCTTTTGTAATTGCCATGATTTTTTAATTTTCCTCTCTTTTGGGTTTTCTATTTTATTTAATTCAGCCATAAAACCCACGGAACGTTTTTTTAATTCTTTTGCATCTCGAATTTTATAAAACGTCCGAGCCGTCGAAGCGACCTGACTTGTCGCCTTGGCGCGTTTGACCTTGGATACGGCTTATTCGATTTTGGATTGGAATAAAGAATCAAAATTTGCTTTCTCCATCTAGTCCAAAATCTAAAATTGTTTTACTGTTCGCCTTTCTGCTCGCCGATTTGTTTGATAACAACCGCCAGATTGCGCGGCACGGCGTTGATGACTGTTACGAGTCGCTGCGCCTGCGCGTTGATAACAAACAGCAGTTTGGAAATAAGTTCTTCTTTTGACGGAAGACTTGCAATCGCCTGAACCTGCGTTAAATCAACGACTCTGCCGTCAACGATACCGGCTTTGAAACTGAAAATTTCCCCGTTGTCTTTGATAAATTTGGAAACCGTTTTCGATAACACAACCGGGTCGTTTTCCGTCCAGACAATTCCCGTCACGCCTTTAAAAAACTCGGATGCCTGTTGATACGGCGTTCCTTCGACGGCGCGGCGGGCAATCGTATTTTTAACAACCTGATATTTCGCGCCCGTCTCGCGCAGCCGGTTGCGAAATTCATGGTCTTTGCCCACGG
>JBPCRW010000257.1:0-17095 GCA_050996405.1 Pyrinomonadaceae bacterium
CATCAAATCAAATCTGGTTCGTTTCTTTTCCCGAAGGCGAAGCCCGCAAACTGACCAACGATTTAAACGATTATTCCTCGCTCGGCGTATCGCCGGACGGAAAATTAGTCGTTTCGGTGCAGGCAACACAAACCAGCAGTCTGTGGGTCGGCGAAGCCGGAAATAATTCGAGCGGTTTTAAGCAGATTGCTTCCGAAACGGGTTTTCTCAGCCCGATAGATTTGACCTCCGACGA
Organism: Pyrinomonadaceae bacterium; assembly: GCA_050996405.1. Taxonomy (GTDB): domain Bacteria; phylum Acidobacteriota; class Blastocatellia; order Pyrinomonadales; family Pyrinomonadaceae; genus JBPCRW01. The sequence goes on from JBPCRW010000257.1 coordinate 236, forward strand.
CCGCTTGATTTTCCGTTCAAACGCGGACGGCAAATCGAATTTGTGGACAATGCGAACCGACGGCGGCGAACGCCGGCAGCTAACCGCCGACGCGCAAGCCGATATGCGCGGAATCTGCGTAACGCCGGACGCGAAGCGAATTGTTTTTGTTTCTTCGCTGGCGGGCAAATACGATTTGTGGCGTGTTGACGTTGACGGCGAAAATTTGACGCGGCTGACGAGCGGCGACGGCGAAATGTTTCCGGCTTGCTCGCCCGACAATCAATTTATTATTTATCAAAAAAGTCTTCGCGCGGGAATTGGTAAAGCTCTTTGGAAAATTCCCCTGAACGGCGGTCAACAGATTCCATTGACCGATTATTACGCCATCCGTCCCGCGATTTCGCCCGACGGCAGGCGCGTTGCCTTCTTTTATATGAGCGACGAGAAATGGCGCATCGGCATCGTTTCTGCGAATGGCGGCTTGATTGAACAAAGTTTCGATGTTCCCGACAATGTGCCTGACCGAATTATCCGCTGGGCGCAGAACAATCGAGATTTGTTTTACGCCGCTAATATCGGCGACATCGGAAACGTCTGGCAATTGTCGCCGGATGGGAAAACCAAGCAAATTACCGATTTTGACTCAAATCTTTTAGACGCATTCGCTCTTTCGCCAAACGCCAAGAAAATGGCAATTACGCGCACAACCACCGTAAGCGATGTCGTCGGCATTGCGGAACAGCCGTAGCAATTTTTCGATTCAAATTTGTTACAGTCAATCATTATGTCAACACATTTACAACCGCTGGAATATAAAACATCCGCATCGTTTGCCTTTGAAATGGACGCGCAGGATTCTTTAAAAAATTTCCGCGAAAAGTTTTATATTCCCAAACAATCGAACGGCGCGGACGCGATTTATTTCACGGGAAACTCGCTCGGATTGCAACCGAAATCTACAAGAAATTACATCGAACAGGAATTAAAAGATTAGGAAACGCCCGGCGTGGAAGCGCATTTCAGAGCGAAAAGTCCGTATCTTTGTTAAGCTGCCAATTTTGATAACCGAGCCGCGTAGATAAGATAAAAAATATATGGCAGAAAAATATACGCGGCTGCGCGGTCAAATTGCCAAAGACCGGCGAATTTCTCACCGAATAAATGGCAAAGACGTGACTGCACCGTGAATTGACTCGATAGGAAGTTTCAGGTTTCAGGTTAAAATCGTTTGATAACCTGAAACCTGAAACTTGAGATCCAGAAAAAGATGGCTGACGAAAAATGGCAAAATGTCAGGGAAATTTTCGATGCCGCTCTGCGACAAAAGCCCGAAGAACGCCACGAATATATCAATGAAGTTTGCGGCGAAGATAAAATTTTGCTCGCCGAAATCGAATCGCTGTTTTCTTCACTCGGCAAAGCAGAAAATTTTATGGAAGAAAACGCCGTCGCTTATGTCGCCGACGTTATTGCCGGTAAAAGAGAAAAGTTTGAAAGCGGAAAATGTTTCAATCATTACGAAATTATCAAACAAATCGGCGCGGGCGGAATGGGTGAAGTTTATCTCGCCGAAAATAAAAAACTTGACCGAAAAGTCGCCGTCAAAATTCTCAATCAAAAATTTGCCGCGCGCGAATCGAATCTGCGACGCTTTATGCAGGAAGCACGCGCCGCATCAGCATTGAATCACCCGAACATTTTAGTTATTCACGAAATCGGCGAGGCGGAAGGCGTGCAGTATATCGTCTCGGAATTTATCGAAGGAAAAACTTTGCGCGAACTCATCGAACTCTCGACATTAAAACTGCCGGAGACGTTGGACATTGCGATTCAAGTTGCCAACGCTCTTTCAGCAGCGCACACGGCGCACATCGTTCACCGCGACATCAAACCGGAAAACGTCATCGTGCGTCCCGACGGTTATGTCAAAATTCTCGATTTCGGATTGGCAAAACTTGTCGAACAGCAAAATCCCTTCATCAGTTTGGAAGATGAAACCGCCAGACAAAGCGAAACGGCGCAAGGCGTGATCATGGGAACGGTCAATTATATGTCGCCCGAACAGGCGAAAGGCGAACGGATTGACGAGCGCACGGATATTTTCAGTCTCGGCGCGGTGATTTATGAAATGGTGGCGGGCAGAACGCCTTTTCAAGCCGATTCGATGTCGGAAACATTTGCGAATTTGATAAATCAAAATCCACCGCCAATGTCGCGTTTTGTCGCCGACGTGCCGGATGAATTGCAGCGCATCGTTACCAAAACATTGAAGAAAAATAAAGATGAACGCTATCAAACGATGAAGGGCTTGCTCGCGGATTTGAAGGAGTTGAAGGAAAATTTGAGTTTTGAAGAAAAACTCGAACGCTCCGCAATGCCCGAAACAAAGGTCAAAGCGGCGACGGCAAAATTCGTCGGGCTTTCGACGGCGAAGCAAGCCGGACAGCTTCGCCGTATTCTCGCGTCGCGTTCCAGTATAATCTACGCCGCCGTTTTGCTAATTCTGCTGTCGGGCGCACTCATATATGTATGGCGTTGGCGGCAAACTCCCGCTGTTCCGCAATCGCCGTCCGAAATAAAATCGCTCGCCGTGCTGCCGTTAAAATCGCTCGATGCGAGTGAAAATTATTTGGGTTTGGGAATTGCCGACGCGGTGATTAGACGTATCAGTCAAACGGGTTTAATGACCGTGCGCCCGACGAGTGCCGTGCGTCATTATCTCAACGAAGACACGGATGCGCTGACCGCCGCCAAACAATTAGATACCGACGCGGTGCTGGAAGGAAGCGTCCAAAAAGCCGATAACCGTTTGCGGGTGAGCGTCAATTTGCTCAGAACCGCCGACGGCGCGTCAATGTGGTCGGATAGTTTTGATTTGCCCGCGACGGACTTTTTCACGATTCAAGATAAAGTTTCCCAGCAGGTAACATCGCGGCTTCAACTTCAGCTAAATCCCGACCAGCAGGCGCGTTTGAACAAGCGTTCGACTTCAAATCCGGTCGCGTATGATTATTATTTGCGCGGTATTTATGCCTTTGACGAGCGCGGATATGGCAATAGCGCAAAGCCGCAGATGGAACAAACGATTGATTTGTTCAAAAAAGCGATTGAAGCCGACCCGAATTACGCGCTGGCGCATGCCAAACTCGGTCACGCTTATATTTGGACGGCGATTTTTATTGAAAAGCAGCAAGTTTGGGCAGACCGCGCCGCCGAGGAAATTAATCGGTCGCAGGAACTTGATCCGCAGCTTGCCGAAGCCCATATCGCGCGTTCTTTGCTGATGATGAGCGCATATCGAAATTGGCAGATTGAAGCCGGGGCGCGGGAACTGATTTCGGCGCAGCAGTTAAATCCGAACGTCGGTCACGAAGACCTCGGTGCTTTATATTTTCATATAGGTTTAGACAATCTGGTCGAACGCGAAGTGCAGCGCGCGCAGGAAATTGACCCGTCCAGCAATGATGCCAAATCCGTTTTGTTAGAGTCTTACTTGAATCTCAATAAATACGACGAATGGTTCGCCGCCTGTCAAAAATATACGCCGGATAAATGTAGTAATTCAGCGTGGTATTTAATGGGCAAAGGTCGCCTTGACGAAGCGCAAAAGATACTTGATGCGTCGGCGGTTAATCCACAAAATCCGAATGCTTATCGTTACGTTCAGCAGAATAGAGCCATGCTTCTCGCTCTCAAAGGCGATTTCAGCGCGGCGGAAGCGATGATACCTGACATTATTAAAATCTATTCTGTCAATGATTTCGCTTATCATCATATGACTTACAATGTCGCCTGCATTTACGCGCTCGCCGGCAAAAGCGACGAAGCCGTTAAATGGCTGCGCGAAACGGCTGATAAAGGCTTTCCGTGTTATTCATTATTTCAACGCGACCAATATTTGAACCGCATCAGACAATCGCCCGAATTTATCAAATTTATGGCGGAACAAAAAGCGCAAAGCGAAAAATACAGGAGCGAATTTCAATAAAAAACTAAGGGAGAAAAAATAAAAAGACTTTTTATCTTGATTGTGCTGGCGGTCGCCTTGACCGGCAATGTCTACACGCAAACGCGAAGTAATCGAAAAGGTTCTCTAAAACCTTCCCAGAGAAGAAATGTTAATCAATTATGAGCAACAAATGCGGGAGTTCGTTAAGCGGAAAGATTTGAAGACATTCGGCAGTTTTATCGCGGAGGATTGGTATGGCAATCTCGAAGGGAAGGAGTTCACAAAACCGAAGCTGCTTGAAATTCTCGACGGGAAGGCTATGCTTTGGCAAAATCGGGAAGAACGGACGAAGCGCGAAACTTGCTCGATAAATTATTGAAATTATCAAGCGAGCGGTTCATTCCATATTCACACATCGCACTTATTTATAACGGCTTGGGCGAACGCGACAAAACTTTTGAGTGGCTGGAAAAAGGTTACGAACAACACGACCCGAAAATGGCGTTTTTGAAAGTCGAGCCGAAATGGAACAACCTGCGCTCTGATTCGCGCTTTCAAGATTTGCTGCGCCGCGTCGGTTTTCCGGCGGACGAAAACGCGCCGGGCAGAATAACCGGCGAAGTGGACGAAACAAGAACGGCGCAAAATTTTCTACTTTGACGACCGACGAAGATGCGGCAGAGCCGTTAAGACATTTTCGCATTGAAAATTACAAACACATTTTCATTATCGGGCTGATAACTCTCTTGTTGTCGGCTGTCGGTTTCGGCTACTATTTTTTATCGGCGAAAAAATCTGCTTCGGGCGCGGGCGGGAAAAAATCGCTCGCCGTTTTGCCGTTCGTCAATGCCGGTCAAGATGCGAACGCCGAATATCTGTCTGACGGCATCACCGAAAATATTATCAACAATTTGTCGCAGCTTTCGGGCTTGAAAGTGATGTCGAGAAATTCCGCGTTTTGATTTAAAAACAATCAAACCGACACGAAAAATATCGCCGCGCAACTCGGCGTGGAAACTATTGTAACGGGCGACATCAAACAACTCGGCGACAAATTTATCATCAACGTCCGACTAATTGACGGAAAGGATGATTCACAGATTTGGGGCAATCAATATGTCAAAAATTCCGGCGATGTGATTGTCGTGCAGGACGAAATAGCGCGTGATGTTTCGCAGAAATTAGGAGCGCGATTGTCCGGCGCGGACGAGCGGCAGCTAGCAAAAAAAGATACGGAAAACCCGGAAGCCTATCAGCTTTTCCTGAAAGGTCAGACGGATAGGTTTTTCTTTTCATTGCAGAAACACTCTAACCGTTTCGGCTGACCTTTCCCGAATTTCCAAACACGCTCTTACAGATTTGTCCGCCGAAGTGTTAAGATTAAACTGGCGGGTGAGACGCAACGGCGTTTCACTTTTTAGCATCGAAACAACTTAGTTTTGGAGAATTTTCTAAGAGGTTTTATGGCAGAATTAGATACTTACAAGGATAAGTTCGGCGAGACCGGCAGACGGGTTTTAGAAAATGCGATTAACGAATCGCGCCGACGCAACCAGAATTATATTTCCGTCGAACATATTTTGAATGCTCTCTCGGAAGAGGAAAATGAGCTTTTCAATCAAATGATGCGCGACCTTTCGATTGACCCGCGTTCCGTCAGGCTGTCGGTTGAAAAGCGTCTGCAGAACAGCCGCCAGCACAAAGGCGCGGGAACTAAAATTGCTGACGAAACGACTAATCTTTTCAGGCGTTCGCTCGACAGAGCCAAGTCGCAGAATCGCCGGACTATCGAAGCGAGCGACATTTTTTATGTTCTTTCGACTGACGACCGAAGTTTGCTGAATGACATTTTGCAGAATCTCGGTATCGGCTACGAGGAAGTTGAACGGATAGCGCGAATACGCATCAAAAAACGCGAACAGGACGAAGAACGAACCCGCAAGAAATACGAATTGCCGTCATATTTAAAACACTTCGGCGTTTCGTTAAACAAGTTAGCGCGGCAGGATAAAATTCCGCCGACCATCGGGCGCGAACTCGAAATCCGGCAGATGATTGAAATTTTGTCGCACCGCGAACGCTCGAATTCCCCGATGCTCGTCGGCGAACCCGGAGTCGGGAAAACGGCGGTCGTCGAAGGTCTGGCGAGATTAATCGAACTCGAACCGGAAAAAGTTCCTGAACGATTAAGAAATTCGCATATCGTTCAATTGCAGATGGGCGGACTGGTCGCCGGAACGATGCTGCGCGGGATGTTCGAGGAACGCATTAAAGGAATTATTGACGAGGTTAAGGAAAACTCCAACATTATTCTTTTCATTGACGAAGCGCACACGATTATCGGCGCGGGCGCGGCGATGGGAACTTCGTCGGACGCGGGAAATATGTTTAAATCTTCGCTCGCTCGCGGCGAAATTCGCATCATCGGCGCGACCACTTTGACCGAATACAAGGAATATATCGGCGAAGACGAAGCCCTGGCGCGGCGTTTCAGACTCGTCAAAGTTATCGAGCCGACAATCGAAGAAACAAAGGAAATTTTGTTCGGCTTGCGCCCGCGACTGGAAAAAAATTATTCGGTGACGATTTCCGACGAAGCCATTAACACGGCGTTAGAGATGTCTCCGAAATATATCCGCAATCTGCATCTTCCCGACAAAGCAATCGGCTGGTTAGATACGGCTTCGGTCAAGGTTGAAATTAACGAACCGCAGTCTTTAGTCGTCAAACCCGAACACATTATCGAAGTCATTTCGCAGGAATCCAGAATCCCGCAGGATATGATTTACCGCGACACGACCGACCGTTTCCTGACGATGGAAGATATTCTGGGGCAGCGTGTCGTCGGACAAAAGGATGCGGTGAAAGCCGTTTCGCAGCGTCTGCGTCTTAATAAAGGACCACTCAAGGAAAGTCATTACAAACCCGACGGCGTTTTATTATTTTTAGGTCCGACGGGTGTCGGCAAAACCGAACTCGCCAAAGCCGTCTCCGAATTTATGTTCGGCAGCGAAGAAAAAATGATTCGCATTGATATGAGCGAATACGGCGACGGCACGGTTGGAATCGAAAAACTTATCGGAATGCCGCGCGGCATTGTCGGCTCGGAACGCGGCGGAATTTTGACTGAACAATTAAGGGAAAACCCTTCCACGGTTCTGCTGCTCGACGAAGTTGAAAAGGCTTCGCCGTATTTGATGAACCTGTTTTTGCAGGCGTTTGACGAAGGCTGGATGACGGACGGACGCGGCAAAAAAGTTTATTTGTCGGACGCGATTATCATTATGACTTCCAATTTAGGAAGCGAAAATTTCAAGAAATACGAAAAGCCTCTGGGATTCGGAATGAAATCGCGCGGCGAGATGAAGGAAATAAAATCGGACGTGATGAAAGCCGCCGAAACGAGATTTTCGCCGGAATTTAGAAATCGCATTGACGAAATCGTCGTCTTTTCGCCGCTCGTGATGGACGAAGTTCGTGAAATCGCCAAAATTTATTTGGGCAAAATGCGGCGGCAAATGGAACGGCAAGGCAAATTCGTCGAAGTTACAGACGCGGCGATTGACGCGCTGACGGAAAAAGGTTTCAGCCAAATGTACGGCGCGCGTTTCCTGAAACGTCACATTGACGAAAAAGTAAAACTGCCGATTACCAACGATTGGAAACTCGCTTCGCGCTTTACGGTTGACGAGGAAGATAATGAAATCATCGTCAAACCGCTCGACGCTTTCAGCTTGAATTAAATTGTCTGAAAATGGTTTATTTGGAAAAGGCTTCGGTGATAAAATTTCACGGAAGCCTTTTAGTTTGGAGAATTTTGATGAAGAAAATCAGTTTGTTACTTACTCTAATTTTGTTATTTTGTTCTGTTTCTTTTTCTCAAAATCAGTCTGACGAAAAAGCCGAAGCAGTTGTAAAAAAAGCCGTCGAAAAACTCGGCGGGCAAAAATATCTGCAAGCGAAATCGCAGGTCAGCGCGGGAAATTTTACGCTGCTCGCGGGCGGGCAGCCGCAGCCGCCGAGTTCGTTTGTTGACGCGCTGGTTTTTCCAGACAAAGAGCGCACCGAATTTAAACAAGGCGGCGCGAAAACCATCCAGACAAACGCGGGCGACACGGGTTGGATTTTCGACGGCGCGAATAAAATTGTCAAATTGCAATCAAAGTCTGAAGTTGAAGATTTTCAGCGCGATGTTAGTGCGAGTTTGAATAATCTTTTGCGCGGCGATTGGCAGGGCAAAGCTACGTTAAGTTATGCCGGAAGGAGGCAGGCTTCAATCGGCAAACGCAACGATGTCGTGCGCCTGACTTATGCGGACGGTTTCGCGGTCGAGTTTGAATTTTCAGACGACGGACTTCCGGTGAAAGCGATTTATAAACGTAAAAATTCAAATACCGGCGAGGAACAAAAGGAAGAAGACCGTTACGCGCAGTTTGTCGAAGTGCAGGGCGTTTCCACGCCGTTTATTGTTGACCATTTTATCAATGACCAGCAAACCAGCCGCATCAATTATCTGAACATCGAATTTAACAAAAACGTTCCCGATTCGATTTTCAACAAGCCGAATTCGCCGAAAGATTTAAAGGATTTGAAATTCTAAAAGAAAAAATTAGCCGCGAATTATACTAATATCACGAATAAGAAATTCTTTGATTTTCATTCGTGATATTAGTGTAATTCGCGGCTAAAACTTTTAGATAAACGCAAAGTCGAATTGCTCTTGATGAACCGCCGCGTCGCTGGTTAAATCAACCGCGCCGAGATAGGCTTCGATTTCTTCCAGCACGACTTTATCCGAATCGCGCAGGGCTTTGGCAACTTCGGGATTGACGCGCAGAGTCGTCTGGCGAATATCGTTCATTCCTTTTGACAGGCGGCGCGATTCTTCGAGAATTTCGTAGCAAACCGTCTGCGGCGATTTGACGAGTCCCGCACCCTGACAATAATCGCACGGCGAACACATCGTTCTTTCTAAAGATTGTTTGACGCGCTTTCTGGTCATAATCACCAAACCGAAATCGTTGAACGATAAAACTTTGGTCGGCGATTTATCGTCTTGAAGAGCTTCCTGAAGTGCCTGCATCACCTTGTTGCGATTGCGTCGGTCTTCCATATCAATCAAATCGAGAACGATAATTCCGCCCAAATCGCGCAGGCGAATCTGGCGCGCGATTTCGTCAACCGCTTCCATATTTGTTCTAGTAATCGTATCTTCGAGCCGCGCGTTTCCTCTGCCGACAAATTTTCCGGTGTTGACATCAATCGCCACGAGAGCTTCGGTTTGATTGATAACCAGATAGCCGCCCGATTTTAACCAGACGCGCGGTTTCAAAGCCTTATCAATTTCTTCCTGCACATTGTAGGCTTCTAAAATCGGCTCGTCGCGCGTGTAGAGTTTGACGCGGTTGACCATTCGCGGCTGAATACGATTAACGAATTCGACGATTTTCAAGTATTCGTCTTCGGAATCAATGCGAATCGCCGCAAAATCGCTGCTCAACTGGTCGCGCAAAAGTCTTTCTGTTAAATCCAAATCCTGATGAACGAGCGCGGGCGATTTTGATTTTTCCGCCTGTTTTTTGATGTCGAGCCACGTGCGAACCAGATACCGCGCGTCGTCGCGCAAATCCTGTTCGGAAACGCCGATGCCAGCCGTGCGGACAATAAATCCGCCGGACGGAACGGTTTCTTCGGCGCGAATTTTAATAATCGCGGCTCGCAGGCGATTGCGCTCGCTTGCCGATTCGATTTTTCTGGACACGCCGAGATGTTCAATCGTCGGCATATAGACGATGTATCTTCCGGGAAGCGCGATGTGCGACGTGATGCGCGCGCCTTTGCGGGCAATCGGTTCTTTGGCGATTTGCACGAGAACATCTTGCCCTTCGCGCAGTAAATCGGTAATTGTCGGCTGATTGCGCTCGCGCCGGTTGTCACGATTATCGCGCCTTCCGTTATCACTTTTATTTCGCGGCTCTTTTAAAATTTCGGGTTCAGCCGGAATATTTTCGCCGCCCGGTTTGACTGAATTATCCAGATGTTCTTCGGATGAAGTTCTATTCTGCTGCGGACGATTTGTGCCGCTGCGCCGCCGACCGCCGCGCCGGACTGCCATTTCGGTAATTTCGGGAACTTCCAGCAAACTTGCCTCGCCGTTTGGCAAAGTTTCTTCCTTAGTCTCTTTTTTGGATTGTTTTTTCCCTTTGGCGGATTTTGGTTTTTCGGGATCATCTTCTTTATTTTTAGAACCGGATTCTTCGGCTTTCAAAGCCGCTTCATCTTTCTTTTTGAATTTTTTGCTGTCGCGCAGGCTGCCCTTGCGCTTGCCTTTTGCGGGCGGCGCGGCTTCCGTTTTTTTTGGTATTTCCGATTCTTCGTCGGCAATTCGCTCGAAACCGTTTGTTTCACTCGCCGAACTATCAAAAAGTGAGCCGACCTCCGCCGTCGCCGTGCTTTCCATATTAAATTCGATGGCGCGGATTTTATCGACAATCGCTTCCTGCACGTAAGCGTCTTTGAAAATTTCGCCGGGCGTTTCTTCGTCGTCCACGACGCGCTCGAAACCGGAATCTCCAATCTCGAAAAATAGCGGCTCGTCTTCAAACAGCGCGGCTTCGGGCGTTTCCGATTCAAAGAATTCGAGTTCAAAAATTTCCGGCGTTTCTTCTTTCGCCGTTTTAGAAGGTTCGGCTTTTAAATTATTATTTCTGTCTTTCTGATTGCGGCGTGATTTTCCGCGCCGCTCGGAACTTTGTTCCCGTTTAGAATCAGCCGACGGTTCTAACATTTCTGCCGTTTCGCCTTCGTCCTTTATCAGTTCAGACTGATTTTCCCGCGCCGATTCCGCAGCCATCGGCTCGGCGATTTCCTGCACGGCTTCCATTTGTTTTTCGCGTTCGAGACGCGCGCGATGCAGTTCGTCGGAAACTTCGCGTTCGATTTGTTCCGCCGGAACTTTTTTTGATTTTTCCTGAATGATTCGTTCGATTTCTTCTTCTTCGTCGAAAAAGTCCGAAACGTATAAAAATCCGTCGCGTTCCAAACCGATGTTGACAAATGCCGACTGCATTCCGGGCAGCACGCGCTGCACGCGCCCTTTATAAATATTTCCGACAACTCCCGAATTTTCCTCGCCGCGTTCGATATAAAATTCCGTCACGCGACCGTTTTCGAGAATTGCAATTTTCTTTTCGCGCCCGTTGACGCTGATGACCATTTCCTTTGACATATTTTTCCTTAATTGTTTGTAGCGTTTATAGAGTTTGCAGCGTGATAAGAAATAATCTTATGAACGCGACAACTCCATAAACCCTGCAAACGCTGGTGAACTCTTTCGGCTTGGAATTTTAATCTGGAGAAAACAAACGGAATTTTATTTACAGTTCGAGCGAGACAAGCGGCTTATTTGCAAGCGCGGATTTTGCGGTTTATGACTAAAGTTTTTGTCTTCCGAAAAATTTTCGGGATAAAAAGGAATTGAGTTTTCACACGCTGGAATCTTTTGGCTGCAAAAGCGATACGTTTCGCTTTTTACTCGGCAGGGAGCGCATCTTTTTATTTCGCTCCAAACCCGCCGGAATTTCTTTTAAAATATCTTGAAATTACTGTAAATTTTTAATTCTGGTTGTTCGCTTTTTTCATTGAAACCTTTATTCACAGGATTCTAGATTGAAATTTCCAAGCAAACTGCGTTTAGTATAACTGACTTTTTGTGATTTGTCATTTATTATTTGCATCCGTCATTTACCATTTACCATTTACGATTTAACATTTAAATTATGGAAGTTTATTTTCAGTTAATCACCGACGCAGAAACTTTGCGAAATGCCTGTGAACAATTAAAACAAAAAGATGTTTTGGGATTCGATACGGAAACGACCGCGCTCGACCCATATCAAGGAATAATTCGACTTGTTCAATTAAGCGATGGGACGGATACAAAAGTTATTGACCTGAAACCGTTTGCCGAAAAAGGCGATTTAAAAACTCTGCCGGAACTTGCGCCTTTGAGAGATTTGCTCGCCGCACCGAAACCCGTCAAGGTCGCGCACAACGCCAAATTTGACGCGAAATGGATAAAGCATCATCTCGGAGTCGAAGTCAACGGAATTTTCGATACGCTGCTCGCCAGTCAATTGATTGCCGCCGGAGACCAGGACAGACGGCATAATCTGGCGGAAGTCGCGCAGGTTTTTCTCGGCATCGAACTCGACAAATCTGAGCAGGTCAGCGATTGGTCGGCGGCTGAACTTTCGCAATCGCAAATTGAATACGCGGCAAAAGACGCGGCGATTATGGTCGATTTGCGCGGAAAAATCGTCGAACGTTTAAGAACCGACGAGCTAATAAAAACGGCTAAACTCGAATTTGACTGCGTGATGCCGATTGCCGAAATGGAATTGAACGGATTTTATCTGGATAAAGCGCGATGGCTCGAACAACTGGAAAAAGTTAAAAAAGAACAGGAAAAAGTCGCGCTCGAACTTCAGCAAATGCTTTCGGCGGGTGTCGCGCAAGGCTCGCTGTTCGGCGCGGCTGAAATAAATCTCAATTCGCAAACGCAGGTCACGGACGCGCTGAAAAATCTGGGCGTTCCCGTTCCCGAAACGACGCGCGGCTGGCAGTTGCAGCCTTTAGCGGCAAAATATCCGGTTGTCGAAAAACTTCTGGAATATCGCGGCGTGGCAAAATCTCTGACCAGTTTCGGCGAAAATATTCTGGAATTTATTGAGCCGAAAACGGGAAGAATTCATTCGGATTTTCGTCAAATCGGCGCGCCGACGGGCAGATTTTCCTGCTCGAAACCAAACATTCAGCAAATTCCGCACGGCACGGAATATCGCCGCTGTTTCCGCGCGCCCGAAGACAAAAAACTCGTCATCGCCGATTATTCGCAAATCGAACTGCGGATTTTAGCTGAATTTTCTGCGGACGAAAATTTTATTAACGCTTTTGTTTCAGGCGAGGATTTTCACACGACGACCGCCGCACAGGTTTTTAATATCAAACCGGAAGAAGTTACATCCGACCAGCGCAGTTTTGCGAAACGTCTGAATTTCGGCGTGGTTTACGGAATCGGCGCGTCGCGTTTTGCGATGATGACGGGCTTGACGCAAACCGAAGCCGAAAATATTATGCGCCGCTATTTCGGAACTTATCGCAAGCTCGACGCTTGGCTGCGCGAAGCCGGACAAAAGGTTTTGACGCAAAGATTAGCGCGAACCGCTTCCGGCAGAATGATGCGTTTTCGTTTTGAAGAAGGCGACCGGCAAGCGATGGCTTCGGCGCGGCGAAACGGAATGAATATGCCGATTCAGGGAACGAGCGCGGATATTTTAAAACGCGCCTTGCGGCTTCTGCACGATGAAATTAACGGAACGTCTGCGCGATTGGTGAACATCGTTCACGACGAAGTTATTTTGGAATGCGATGCGGCGGAAGCTGAAACAGCGGCGCGAAAATTAGAAAAAGCGATGCGCGCGGCGGGCGAGGAATACGTGAAAAAAGTTCCCGTCAAAGTTGATGTCCAGATTGCCGACGAGTGGGTGAAGTAAAAATAAGGCAAAAGTAAAAAGGTAAAAGGCAAAACGAAGAAGTGTTTCTTCAATTTTGCCTTTTTACTTTTTACTTTTGCCTTACTTCGTTGCGGCTTCGGTTTGTGTCGGTTTCGGTTCGATATATAAAATTCGTGTGCAGCTCTCGCAGGTAATGATTTTGTCGCTGGTTCGCAGTTCGACTAAAACCTGCGGGCGAAACGACATAAAACACGCGCTGCACGCGCCGTTGATAACTTCGGCGACGGCGATTCCGTCGCGGCTTCGCTTTGCTAAACGGTCATAAACTGTTGCCAGATTGGTCGGCAGCGTAACGAAAATTTCCTGTCGTTTTTTTGTTTCCGCTTCAAATTCCTTTTTCTGTTTTTCAACTTCTTTATCAAAATCGGCGAGCGATTTTTGGCGGTCGATTTCGATGCTCGAAATTTCGTCGGCGCGGCTCGTGAGCGTTTTTTCGACTTCTTCGACCGTTCCCATTTTTTCGAGCGTCTGCGTTTCCAAAGCGTTGATTTGCTTTTGCAAAACGTCCGCCTCGCGCATCGCAGCTTCGTATTCTTTTTGATTTTGCGCGTTTTTCAAATTGCGATTGGCTCGTTCGAGACTGGTTTTGGCTTCCGCGATTTGCCGTTCCAAATCGGCGCGTTCGGTTTTCGCCGTTTCGCTCTGGTTTTGAATGCCGCGAATTTCAAAGGCGTGCCGTTCAAACTCTTGTTCAATACCGGCACGCCTCTGTTCTGCTGTCTCGATGGATTTTTTTAATTTGCGGATGTTGGTATCCGTTTTTTGTAATTCTATTAACTTTTCAAGTTCTGCCGTCACTTTTCAATTTACTCCTGCAAGAAAAACCTTGTTAGTAAAAATTTTCACATATTATCAATTCGCTTGCAACTCAAGCGGATTCCGGGCGCGTCTTAGACAAAGCCTAGAAAAATCTCGAAATGTTTTCGCAAGTTGTTTGAATTAAATAATTGCCGCCCGTCTTCGCGGTCAACCGAATACCATTGCGGAATATTTTCCGATGAGCGAACGAGCAATAATTCGGCGTTTGATTTGCTCATTCCGAAATGCGAAATTCGCGCGCGCGCCAAACCGCCGCCGCGAATAAAACCGTCCTGCGGCGTTCGAGTCCAACCGGCTTCGACGGTTAAATTCCGCAAGCCGTAATTAAATTTTATGAGCGAACCGACCATCGTCGAATAATCAACCGTAAAACGGTGCGGATTTTCGTTTTCGATGTCGAGTTTGATTCCGCGACGGTTGGCTTCGTCGGAAAGTTCGAGAAACGAATCAAACAGCCAGCGACAGGCAATCGCTCGAAGCGAATCGTTGGCGGATTTCAGGGCGAGATATTCGGCAATGTCGGCGCGACCTGCGGCTTGCGCTTTAATTGTCGCATCGCACAGCATTTTCGCCCAGATTTCGTTAAGTTCATCCATCGAGTTTCAGCATAAATCCGAACCGCGAAGAAAAGCAATTTGTGGTATGATTTGGCTTTATCAGAAGTAAATTAAAAGCCCGACCGTTAGGAAGGGCGCAGCAACTGTTGAGTAATTTCCGCCCTTCTAACGGTCGGGCTTCTGATTCGAGGTTTTATTAACCATTTTAAAATTTTAACAATGAAAAAGTTTTATTTATTTTTAATCGTAGTTCTATTTTTATCCGTTCCGGCATTTGCTCAAAAACCGAAACCGATTCGGAGAAACCCTTTGGCGACGCAGCCGAAAACGCCGCCCGCTAACGAAAAGGAAGAATTCGATAAAGCCGCCGCGCAAACGGATTTGACGCAGAAAATCGCAGCTCTGCAAAATTTTGCGGCGAGTTTTCCAGAATCCGGCGAGCGAACTCACGCTCTTGAATTAGTTGTCAGCGCGCGCGCCCAGTTAGCCGACGAAAAATTGCGCGGCGGCGAAACGGCGACGGGAATCGAGCTTTTCAGACAAGCCGTGACGGACGCGCCCGCGCCGATGTCCGATAAACTTTTTTCCGAATTTGTGCTGCAATTTCCGACCAATCTTTTTTACGGCGGACAGCGGGCAGCGGCAATCGAAATCGCCGGAGCGATTGAGGAAAAAATCGGCGACAACGCCAAACAAATTTTAGGTCTGGCGACATTTTATATCGGCACGGAAAACGGTTCGGAAGCGAGCCGTCTGGCGGAAAAAGCTATCGCGCTCGACCCAAAACTTCCTGCCGCTTATCAAACTCTCGGTCTGGCAAGCCGTCTTAATTTTCAACTGGATGATGCGGTCGCGGCATACGCAAAGGCGGCGGAACTTGACCCCGATTCGGTCGTTTCCAAACGCAGCCTGGCGGAAATGAAACGCGCCGCCGGAAAACCGGACGAAGCCGTCGCGCTGTATCGTGAAATACTAGAAAAAAATGCGGACGATGCCGCCGCGCAAACCGGCTTAACGCTCGCGCTGTTCGATGCGGGAACTCAAACCGAAGCCGAAGCGGAAATGACAAAAACGCTCGAAAAAAATCCGAATAATTTATTTTTGCTGACGAGCGCGGCATACTGGTATGCGGCGCATAATGACGGTGCGAAAGCGATTGATTTAGCGCAAAAAGCGGTCGCCGTCGAACCGCGCTACACATGGGCGCGCGTTGCTCTGGCGCGCGGATTTCTTTTGCAAAATCGCTACTCGGACGCGGAAAAATCTCTGCTGCTGGCGCGTCAATACGGCAATTTTCCGACGCTTAATTATGAACTGGCATCCGTCCGGCTCGCCGCCGGATTTTACGAGGAAACCGCGCGGGAACTCCAAAAAAGTTTTGTCGTCAAGGGAAATTTGATTCAGACGAGATTGGGAAATCGCGTGCCGAAAGAAGCCGAAAATTTTACCGAACTGCTGGCGGCGGAGCGCAGCGCAAGTGTTTTTGAACCGCTCGCGGCGGACAGTCCTGACAACGCCGGAAAGTTAAAAGCGTTGCTCGCTCTAAATCAGGAACTTGCTTCCGCCGACGCGAAAGACGCGGAAATCGAACAAGCCGTGAGCGATTTTGTCAAAGGCAACGATAAGGCGAAAGCGCATCGCCAGCTTTACGCGGCAAACAGTCTCCTGGAAGCGAAAAAAGATTTGCCGAAAGTTTTGGAGTTGACGCAAGCGGCGGTTAGCGGAGTCGATTCCGCGCTCGACGCGCCAAACGCGTCATCGGCGGTTTTGGCGGATGAACTTCTCGAAAGCCGGACAATAGCGATTTCACGCGGCGAAATAATTGTCGTTCCAAATGTTCCGCGCCAGACGCTTTCGGCAATTATGCGCGGGCGCATCGAGGAGATTTCCGGCTGGGTGCTGTTCAATCAAAACAAACCGCAGGAAGCGGTCGTCCGCCTGAAACGCGCGGTCAGCGTGCTGCCGGAAAAAAGCGCGT
>JBPCRW010000286.1:0-5689 GCA_050996405.1 Pyrinomonadaceae bacterium
GAAAATTTGAACCCGGACAGTTTTATCGCCTTCAGAATTTTGAGTCAACCGCGCCGATGGTTGACGGCAAACGTCTGATGATGGAAGGCTTAGCATTAACGGGCGCGTGGGTGGACGAAGAAAAAGGTTTGCTTTCGATGATTGTTCTGGAGATGGGAACTTCGTCGCGCCTTTGTTCGATTTTGAAGGAAGGCGAAGAAGTTGTCGTGATGGGTCCGACGGGAACGCCGACCGAAATTCCGATGAACGAAACCGTTTTGCTCGCGGGCGGCGGACTCGGAAATGCTGTTTTGTTTTCGATTGCCAAAGCGATGCGGGAATGCGGCAATCGCGTAATTTATTTTGCGGGCTACAAAAACGGCGCGGATTTATTCAAGCGCGAAGAAATCGAAAATTCGACCGACCAGATTATTTGGGCGACGGATATGGGCGACGAAATTATTCCGCGCAGAGCGCAGGACGCGCATTTTCGCGGCAATATCGTGCAGGCGATGATTGCCTACGCCGAAGGACGTTTGGGCGAGCAGACCGTTAATTTACCGGACGTTGACCGCATTATTGCCATCGGTTCGGACAGGATGATGAACGGCGTTAAAGAGGCGCGTCATACGACTTTGAAACCTTTCTTGAAAGAAAATCATATTGCCATCGGCTCAATCAACTCGCCGATGCAATGTATGATGAAGGAAGTTTGCGCCCAGTGTTTGCAGCGTCACGTCAACCCGCACACGGGCGAAGAATTTTTCGTTTTTTCGTGTTTTAATCAAGACCAGAATCTCGATTCGGTTGATTTTCAAAATTTGAGCGAGCGTTTAAAAGCCAACAGCGTGCAGGAAAAGTTGACGAATCTTTTTCTGGATAAAATTTTCAAAGACGCTGCCGCGGCAAAATCATAATGGCGCAGGAAGAAACAACATTTCAGCCCGAAACATTTAAATTGCCGTCGCCCGCATTGTCGGAAAAAGACCGCGATATGGGCTTCGGCGAAAAGGTTTCGAGCGAAAGCCGCGACCGGCTGATTAACCGCGACGGCTCTTTCAACGTCGAGCGCACGGGTTTGGGTTTAACTGCCCTGCTCAACCCGTATCATATTTTAATAACGATGAACTGGAAAAAATTCATCGGGCTGACGCTGCTGCTTTACTTTTTCAGCAATCTTTTTTTCGGGTTGCTTTACACTTTGCTCGGCGCGGACGCGCTCGTCGATACTTCGTCAACGCCGCTTGACGATATTTTCCTGCGCGGATTTTTCTTCAGCGTGCAGACTTTTGCGACCATCGGTTACGGCACAATTCATCCGTCGGGAATCATTTCAAATTTTCTCGTCACCGTCGAATCTTATTATTCGATGATAATTACCGCGCTGATAACGGGCATCGTTTTTGCGCGGTTTGCCCGCCCGACGGCGAAGATTTTATTTAGCGAAACTGCCGTTATCGCGCCGTTTCAAGACAAAACCGCGTTTATGCTGCGAATCGTTAATTCGCGCAATAATCAGATGATTGATGTTGACGCGAAAATAACGTTTTCGCATCTGGTCGAAGAAGGCGAACGTGTCGTGCGCCGTTTTGAGTTGCTCGAACTCGAACGTCGCAAAGTTTTCTTTCTGCCGCTCGCGTGGACAATCGTGCATCCGATTGACGAACACAGTCCGCTGTTCGGTTTGACTGCCGAAGAATTGGAAAAAGGCAACGCGGAATTTGCCGTTCTGCTGTCGGGAATGGACGAAACTTACGCGCAGATTGTTCATACGCGCACTTCCTACAAATCAAACGAAATAAAATTTGGATACAAATTCGCCAATATCTACAACACGGTCGAAAGCGGCGGGAAAATCTCAATCAACGTTCGCAAATTGTCGAAAACCGAAAAAATATAATGTTCGCGCGAACAGTTTGAAAAGGCAGCGGATTAACAAAGATTCATTCTTGTAAAGATTAGCTAAACTCAAAAGCCTCTGTTAAAATTTTTCAATTCCTTTCTAATTATCAAAATTTGGTCGGTATATTTTTCGTCATTCCGAAGAATATCTTTTAACCGAAATGAAATTAAAACTTGAAGAACTGAAATATCAACAAAACGCGATTGAGTCGGTTGTCAAAGTATTTGAAGGCGCGGCGAAAAATACTTTCGATAACGCGACGATTGACGGCATTCGTTTTAATCGCCGCAATTTGAGCAAAGACCAATTGAAGCTGAATATCAAAACCATTGCGAAAGAAAACGGCATCGCGGAAGAAAAGACGCAGTTGTCGGAAACTAATAATTTGTGTGTCGAAATGGAAACCGGAACGGGCAAAACGCTGGTTTATCTGAAAACGATTTACGAACTTTATAAACATTACGGATTCACAAAATTTATAGTCTTAGTTCCGTCGGTCGCCATTCGGCAAGGCATTCTCGCGTCGCTCAACATTTTCGGCAAACAGCTTCAGGATATTTACGGATTCACGCCGGATTATTTTGAATACAGCAGCAAAAAACTGCACGAAGTCGGAAAGTTTGCCGAAGAACAGTATCCGCAAATTATGATTATGACTACGGGAGCGATTGTCGGGGACGATAAAATTATCAACCGCGAACAGCGTGAAGACCTTTTTGACAACACGCCGTATATTGACGTTATCGGCAAAACAAATCCGATTGTCATAATGGACGAGCCGCAGGAAGGAATGGACGCGCCGGAAACGAAAAAAGCGATTGAAAGATTAAATCCGCTTTTCAAAATTCGCTATTCGGCGACACACAAAGAATTTTACAATCTGATTTATCGCCTTACGCCTTACGACAGTTACCGGCAAAATCTGGTTAAGAAAATTGAAGTTTTAACCGTCGTCGAAAAGAATGACGAAGCGACGCTGAAAATCGAATTGTCAAACGTCCAAACGAGCGCGGGCGACCCGAAAGTTAAACTCAAAGCGTGGATTCGCGGCGCGGGCGATAAAATCGAATTTAAGGAAACCGCGTGGCTCAAGAAAGGCGACAATTTAGGCGAAAAGTCGAAAAATTCGAGTTATCTCGATTACGTTATCGAAAACATCCGCAAAGATATGTTCGATAACGTTTGGCGCGTTCGCTTTACCAACGGCGTTGAGTTAATCGAAAAACAAAACGCCGGAAATATCGAACAAGTTTGGGCAATGCAGACGGAATTTTTGATTAAAAAGCATTTCGCCAAAGCCGCCGCGCTAAACGCCAAAGGAATTAAATGTTTGTCGCTGGTTTTTATCAACCGCGTTTCAAATTACATCGGCGAAAATCCGGTTGTCAAAAATCTTTTCACCGAAAAATATCGGGAAATCTATCCGCAATTTAACGGCGGAAAAGTGCCGACCGACGAGCAAATCGAGCAGGTTCAAGGCTATTATTTCGCGCGAAACGCCAAAGGCGAGTTTTCGGATAATGAAGGCGGCATCGGCGAACAGAAAAGAATTTACGATTTAATTTTGCGGCAGAAAGAAGAATTACTCGCGCTTGATAATCCGGTCGAGTTTATTTTTTCACATTCGGCTTTGGGGGTTGGTTGGGATAATCCAAATGTTTTCAACATTGCGACGATGAGCGCGTCTTATTCGGAAATCAAAAAGCGGCAGGAAATCGGGCGCGGTCTCCGCATTTGCGTTAATCAAAAAGGCGAGCGTGTTTATGATGCAGAAGACGGACGCGCGGACGAACGCATCAATCAATTGACCGTAATTCCGAATGAAACTTACGAAACTTTTGCGCGGCAGTATCAGGAAGAAATAAAGGAAATTTACGGCACGGCGGCGGCTGGCGCGGGAATGACGCACACGGATAAAGACAAAAAGAAAAATACTGTTTCCTTTATTCGTAATTCTAACGATTCGGTTAATAACGCGCTCAAAAAATTTTGGGCGGCGTTGGCGAGAAAAACCGAATACACGGTTGCTTTTGATGAAGAAAGACTCGTCAGTCAAGCCGTCGAACGGGTAATAAATATTAAAATCGCGCAAACGGTTATTGCCGCCGAACTTCAATCAATTGACGCGATGCGCGAAGACGGTTTTACGTCAACATATCAAGGTGATTCGTCAAAAGTAGTTGCGGCGAATTTTTCGGCATTGGATTTGATTGAAGAATTGAGCGAAGAAACAAAATTGAGTTATCGCGCCATTCTGAAAATTATCGGCGAAGTAAAAAATCACGCCGAAGCAATTAAAGAATGGGTCAAAAATCCGCCGCTTTTTGTGCAGAAAGCCGCGAGCGTTATCAAAGATATTGAAGCGCGCGAAATGCTGCGCGGGCTGACTTATCACGTCACCGGAGAGGCGATTCCGTTTGATTTTGACGATTATATTGACGAAGTCGCCGACCTCAACAAAGATTTAGCTTTTACGCCGAATTACGGCGTTTATGACAAGCAAAAAGTTGATAGCCAAATCGAAAAGACGTTTGCCGAAACCGCCGACGCGGACAACAAAATCGTCTGCGTTTTGAAACTGCCGAAAGCGTATCGCGTCAAAACTCCAATCGGATTTTACGAGCCGGATTTTGGTATCGTCTTAAAACGAAAAGAAATCGGCGAAGGCGCGGACGAAGAATATCATTTCGTCGTCGAAACCAAAGGCACGGCGAAACTCGGCGATATGAAAGCGTTAAAAGAAAGTGAAACTTACAAAATGAATTGCGCCCTAAAACATTTTGAAGCGTTAGGCGTGAAACTGAAAATTAAAGGCGAAGACATTTACAAAGCTCCGATTAAGGAATATAGAGAGTTTAAGCGCGAAGCAAGCGAGACGATTACGAAATTGCGCGAAAACAAATCGGAAACGCGCACGCAGTAAGCGTGTCTTTGCACGGAAACAAAAACGCGCACGCAGTAAGCGTGTTCTTGGCTTGAAAGACACGCTTTTCTTTGACACGCTTACTGCGTGCGCGTTTCCGATAACACGCTTACTGCGTGCGCGTTTCCGATAACACGTTTACTGCGTGCGCGTTTCCGATAAATAGACTTTCTGATAAAAATATGATTGATGAAAAATGGAACGACAGCGGATTTCCTTTAGCGTATTTGATAACATTTCGGACTTATGGAAGTTGGCTGCACGGCGACGAGCGCGGTTCGGTTGATACGCACGGCAAAAACATTTACGGAACGGCGGGCATTTTGCCGAATCGGAAACTGGAAGATGAAATGCGTGAAAATCTTAGTCAAGATGTTTTACTGCTTGACCGGCGGCAGCGTGAATCAGTCGAAGCCGCGATAAGAGAAATTTGCGAACAACGCGGATATTTTCTGCAAGCGTTGAATGTGCGAAGCAATCACGTTCACGCGGTTATTTCGTCGCCGATGAAACCGGAAAGAATTGCCGATGCGCTCAAGGCATTTTCGACAAAGAAACTGCGTGAAAAAAGTTTAGTGAAAACAGATGAGAAAATATGGTCGCGCGGACGAAGCCGCCGTTATTTATGGAAACCGCGCCATATCGCTTTAGCAATCGAATATGTTTTATACGGACAAGGCGATACGCCGTTTGACTTAGAGGAAGCAGAAAAAGAGGAAACAGAAACGCGCACGCAGTAAGCGTGTCAAAAGAGGAAACAGAAACGCGCACGAGAGGAAACAGAAACGCGCACGCAGTAACGAGAGGAAACAGAAACGCGCACGCCGTAAGGATGGCCGCCAAAACGAGAACACGGAGCAGCAAGCAACCAGCGCGTCTTTTCC
>JBPCRW010000038.1:0-6705 GCA_050996405.1 Pyrinomonadaceae bacterium
TCTCGCGGGCGGTTTGTTTTTCTTCCTTGTCGTCTTTGGCAAAATCGCCTTCGACGTGACAGAAATTGCAGTTCACGCCCAAAGATGCCGACATTATATTCATCACTTTTCCGAGTTGGTCGGCTGGCATATCGTTTAAAACTTTGATGTTTTTGAAATGCTGTCCGGCAGTTTCAATTTGTTTTGTCTGCATTTCACTTTTCGGCACGAAAAAAACGCAGGCGAAAAGCGAGAAGGCGAAAATTGCAAAGATTTTAATTTTTGTTTTCATTGATTTCCTGTTTAGCTCATCCAGTTTACACCCGCTTCTGCGTTCCATTTGGTCGTCGTCTTTTTTAATTTCGTCCAGAATTCAATCGAGCTTTTGCCCGTGATGTCGTTTGCGCCGAAGCGCGAATCGTTCCAGCCGCCGAAGGAAAACGGCTCGCGCGGAACGGGAACGCCGATATTTACGCCAATCATTCCCGCGCTGGCGTGTTCCATCACGTAACGCGCCGCGCCGCCCGATTGCGTGAAAACGGAAGCCGCGTTGCCGTATGGATTCGCATTTTCAATTTTTAATGCTTCGTCTAAGGTATCGGTTCGCAAAATCGAAATCACGGGACCGAAAATTTCTTCACGCGCGACGGACATTTCCGGCGTGACGTAATCAATTACGGTCGCGCCGACGTAAAAGCCGTTTTCCTTGCCTTCGACTTTTACATTTCTGCCGTCAACCAAAATCTTCGCGCCGTCCTTTTCCGCTTCCGAGATGTAATTTTCGATGCGCTCCTTCGCCGCTTTGGAAATCACCGCGCCCAAGTTTTTGCCCGCGACAATTTTTCGGGATTCTTCGCAAATTCTGTCAATAATCGGATTGACATCGCCGACCGCGAGCATCGCCGAAGCCGCCATACAACGCTGTCCGGCGCAACCCGACATCGAAGCCGCGACATTCGATGCAGCCATTTGCGGATTCGCGTCCGGCAGCACGAACAGATGATTTTTCGCGCCGCCGAGAGCGACACAGCGTTTCAAATAATGCGTAGATTTTTGATAAACGAGTTTCGCAACTTTGGTCGAGCCGACAAAACTGACGGCTTCGATTTCGGGATGCGAGCAAATGCCTTCGACAATTTCCTTGCCGCCGTTGATGACATTAAAAACGCCGTCGGGAAGTCCGGCTTCCTGCAAAAGTTCCGCCATTTTTATAACCGAAAGCGGCACTAATTCCGAAGGCTTCATAATCATCGTGTTGCCCAAAACCAGCGCGTTCGGCATCGTCCAATTCGGCACCATCAACGGAAAATTAAACGGTACGATTGACGCGCAAACTCCGACCGGAAAATGTTCCGTGCGGCATTCCACGCCCTTTGAGACTTCCAGAATTTCGCCCGAAACCAATTGCGGCATCGAGCAGGCAAACTCGGTCAGTTCAATAGATTTTTCAACTTCCGCCTTCGCTTCGTCGTAAGTTTTGCCGTTTTCTTCAGAAACTAATTTCGTCAGTTCGTCAAGATTTTTTTCCAAAAGATAACGATAGCGAAAAAATACTTGAACGCGCTCTTTTATCGGCTTGTCGCTCCACGAATCGAAGGCTTTTTTGGCAGACGCGACCGCCGCGTTTAATTCGTCTGCGGTTGACATCGGAACTTTTGAAAGTAAATTTCCGTCAAGCGGCGAAACGACGTCCAAAGATTCGTTGGCGGAAATTTCGCTAAATTCGCCGTTGTAATAATTTTTAACTTTTTCGTATTTCATAAAAATCTTCTTTGATACTTGTTATAAAACTTTGACCGTAACCGTCGGCGCATTTTTCGCAGTTTGGTTTATCATTCCTCTATCGAATGTCAAGAGTTCGACCGTTCGGATTTTCGCTAAATCTTCGGCAAGCGCGATGTAAAGTCCGTCAGACGAACGACTGCAGCCGTAATTTCCCCGAATCTCCACGACTCTTTCAACCAAATCCGTTTCATCGTCGGGCGTTGAGATATTTTTCATCAAATTCAGAAACGATTCGACGGCTTTTTCATGTTCGGTTTCGGTCAAAATTCCCGCCGCAAGTTTGCGACACAAAGCGAACAAAACTTCGCCGACAACAACATTCGGCGCGAAAAACTCCCAACCGTTTTTCGCGTAAATATCAAATGCGTTTTGGGCAATCAGATAAGCGGCGGCTTCTTTGGAAGAGATTGAAACCAAAATGCTGGCATCTATGACAACAGCCTCAGGGTTATTCATCGGACTTGTTGGACTTATAGCCGAACATTTCTCCCGAACGCGCGCGGCGAATAATATCTACGCCGCTTTCGCCGCCGGTTTCACGCATATTCTTTTGTCTTTCTTTAATTTTGCGAAGTGCTTTCAGCATACCTTCGTTCGGTTTCGGTTTGTGCTTCGGTTCATCGTCAAGAACCGTAACGCGCAGTTTTTTACCGACCAAACTTTTCGCATGTTTGGCGATTTCCTCCCAAGTGCCTTCTAAAATTTGTGTCGCCATAATACCTCGATTTTAACACAGAAATTTTTACTGATTCATCATTGCGAAACACTCTTTAAGATAATCCCGCATTCCAAATATACGATTTGATTTTGCACTTGCTTCTTTATACAAAATAAGTCCTTTGTCCGCAAGCCGATATTTCTTGCTTTCCTTTGAAATTAAGCCTTGTTTTGATAGCCAGCCAAAAGCCTATTGAAATTCTTTGTGAGTTGGAATCGCGCGATTGATTCCGTCAGTTACTCCGATTATTCCGCGAAGGCTTGTCGCTGATTCGGAAGAAGCCATTCCGACAGCGAGAAATATCCAAGACTTTGTCGTTTCGGGACTCATTACAAAAGGCATAACTATTTATTTTAATCTTGGATTTAATCTGTATTTATCCGTGTCCATTTGCGGTTAAATTTTCTCTTTCAATTTCCGGCGGAAACGCTTCCATCAAAATCCAATGAACGAAAAACGAAACGCCGAAACCGACAAACCAGGCGTAATCATACAAAAATCTGAGAGGTTCAACTAATAAACCAATCCACGCGAAAAAGCAACCGAGAAACGTCGCCGCCGCCGCCCGCCAATTCCAGCCGTTTTCATATTGATAAACGCCTTTCACCCGATATAAATCGCCGAGTTTCAAATTCTTTCGTCGAACCAGCCAGTAATCGGCAATTAAAACTCCGGCAATCGAACCCAAACCGCCCGAATAACCCAAAAGCCAACTGAAAATATAACCGTTCGGGTCGGCTAATAACTTCCACGGCTGCATCAAAATTCCGACAATTCCCGTAATCAAACCGCCCGTGCGGAAAGAAATAAGTTTCGGAAAAGCGTTGGCAAAATCATTCGCGGGCGAGACGACGTTTGCCGCAATGTTGACCGACAAAGTGGCGACAACAATCGTGAACATCGAAACGGCGACGACCAGCGGCTGTGAAAATTGTCCGACTAATTTCACCGGGTCCCAAAGCTCGTCCGGTTTCATTTGCGGAAAGACGACAACGGCGGCGGACGTGATTAAAATTCCCATCGCCGCGAAAATAACCATCGTCGTCGGCAGCGCGACGACCTGCCCGACGGCTTGCTCGCGCTGGCTTTTTCCGAAGCGCGTAAAGTCCGGCATATTCAGCGAAAGTGTCGCCCAAAATCCAATCATCGCCGTCAAACTCGGAATAAAAATCTTCCAGAATTCGCCGAGCGTTTTAAACTTATCGTCTTCGTGCAGCAAGAAACCAACGCCGCCCGCTTTGTATAAAATCCACGCGAGCAAAACCGCCGTCATAATCAACACAAACGGCGCAGCCCAATTTTCGACGCGCCGCAGAAGATTCATTCCGCGATAGACGATAAAAATATTCATCGCCCAAAAAATCAAAAACGAAAGCCATTCGGTCGGCGTGTGTCCATTGATTGCGCCGCCCAAAGCCGTATTCCAATTCGGAATAACGGACGCGAAAAATATATGAATCGCCTGCCCGCCAATCCAAGCCTGAATACCGAACCAGCCGCAAGCGACAATTGCCCGCATCAACGCCGGAAGATTCGAGCCGTAAGTGCCGTAAGCGGCGCGGGCGAAAACCGGAAACGGAATGCCGTATTTTGTTCCCGGATGCGAATTAAGCAAAATCGGCGCAAGCACAATAATATTTCCCAAAAGAATCGTCAATAACGCCTGCCACCAATTCATTCCCGACGCAATCAAGCCCGAAGCCATCATATACGTCGGAATGCAGTGCGCCATCGAAATCCACAGCGCGGCGTAGTTATACGTCGTCCAATTGCGTTTTTCGATTGGCACAGGCGCGAGGTCTTCGTTATAAAGCGGCGATTGTTTGATTGACTGCAACGCTTCGGGCTGCAATTCGATTCGCCCGTCGGCGTGCCTTATTGTTTCACTCATAATTTTTATTTATCCGCGAAGATACACGAAGGGAAATCATTTTATAAAATTTAGTCCTAAAAAAACAATCGAGAAAAAACGGGTTTTCGACAAAAGAAAAAATTCTGAACGCCCGGCGAAATGTTAGAGAATTTGGATTACAAACTATTAGCGGAGAAAATTCTTTAAAATTATTCTCTGCTCTCCCAAAAGTGATTCAGAGCGAAAAACGGTCATTTTGCGTGCGACGCGGGCGGCTTCGAGCGGCATTTACAGCCGCGTAAAAATTCCCTCTGCCTCGTCCATCATTTTCCTGGCTTTTTGCAAATTTCCGTTTTTGTTTTCGTAACGGGCAAAGTCACGCAAGGTTCGTCCCTTTTCGACTTCCATTTTTATTTCGTCAAAAATATGCAGACTTTTCGTAAAGCATTCCGACGCGGTAAATTCTTTAGCATTATAAACGACGCTTTTTTGCAGGCGCGCGGCAATCGTTCCCAAAACGCGCCACGCCTTGCCGACGGCTTCCGGGCTTTTTAATTCTTCCGCCGCGTTCAGCGAAATTCGGACGGCTTCGAGGGCTTCGCGCTCAAGTTCTTGAGCGAGAAAACATCTTGCCAAATCCTGATAAATTTCCCAGAACACGAAATGTCTCGAATCGCCCATTAATTCGACGGCTTTATCCCAAAATTCGCGTCCGATGATTGACGCGCGCTGCAAAATCGTTTTTTCCCAAACGGTTAATTTATCGAGCCGCGCCGACCGCTAATCAAACAATAGCTGAACTTTGTCCTGTTCAAACCAAGTGCCAAAGTTAGTAAAGAGGCTTTCAGATTGTCGACGCTGTGACGGTTTAAAGGCTCGCTCGAAAATAATTTTTTGAAGATAAAACCGGCAACAGCAAATGGCGCGTGACAGAGCGACGGCGCGACACGCCAAGAAATATCTTCAACGATAATGTCTCGAAAGCCCTGTCTTTCGAGTGCCGCGACAAAATAATCGAGCGCGGGCATTTCAGACAATGCCCAACTTTCGCAAACCGTCGTATAACATTTTTCGACGAGAAAATTAAATTTTTTCTCCGGCTCTTTGATAAAACAATCGGCGACGACAAAACGCCCGTCCGTTTTCAAAACGCGAGCCATTTCGCGGACAAGATTTTCTTTGCCCGCGCCTTCGGCGTAACACGCGCTTTCGACCGCCCACACGCCGTCCGCCGCACCGTCCGCAAACGGCAAATTTATATAATCGCCTCTGAAAATTTCGATACGCTTTTGCAGATTTTCCGAAGCGTTTAACTTCACCGCCGTTTCGACCTGCGAAGGCGCAATCGTGACGCCTTTAATAATCGAGCCGGAATAATTTTTAGCGACGCATCTAGCAATCGCTCCCGCGCCGCAGCCCAAATCAACAAGAAATGCCGTATCTTTGAAATCAATTCGCAATCGCGCCGCAATCTCAAGATTCAATTGTTCGAGCATTTTTTCACGGTCAAAAGGATTTAAGCCACGCCGATAAAAGCCCAAGTGCATATTAAAGCCCTTGCTCCAATGCTCGTAATCCGCGCTCGCTTCTTCGTAAAATTCAATCACCCGTTCGGCTAATGATATTTGCGCCTGATTGTCAAACCTTTGTTCATTCGGACACGCCAAAGCGGTTAGATTATCGTTCATAACATTTATTTACACTTTGCCAATTCGAGTAGAT
The DNA here is from genome assembly GCA_050996405.1 of Pyrinomonadaceae bacterium. Taxonomy (GTDB): domain Bacteria; phylum Acidobacteriota; class Blastocatellia; order Pyrinomonadales; family Pyrinomonadaceae; genus JBPCRW01. The sequence goes on from JBPCRW010000038.1 coordinate 6,057, forward strand.
TTAAGATTTGATAATAACTCAAGCGGACGCTTACTCGCTTGATTGTTTTTCGTCCGTCATATTCGACATTACATATTGACGCAAGTTCCGCGCTTCAAAAATTGCCCGTCGCCCGCCTTTCCTTTATGCTCGCCGTTTTCAATCACAACGCGCCCGCGTGATAAAACGGTTTCAACTTTGCCTTTTACTTTCCAGCCTTCGTAGGACGAATAATCGACGTTCATATGTTCGTGCGCTGCGCCGAAAGTATGTTCCTTTTCGGGGTCGAAAATCACAATGTCGGCATCCGAACCGACGGCGATTGTTCCTTTTTTCGGGAACAGCCCGAACATTTTCGCGGCGGCGGTTGACGTGAGTTCGACAAAACGGTTTAGCGAGATTCGGTTTTCGACGACTCCGCCGTTGTAAATCAGCGACATTCGATTTTCCACGCCGGGCGCGCCGTTCGGGATTTTTGAAAAATCATTTACGCCCAATTCTTTTTGCTCTTTCATACAAAACGGGCAATGGTCGGTGGAAATGACTTGCAGGTCGTCCATTTTCAAACCTTTCCACAATTCCGCCTGATTGTGTTTTTCACGAAGCGGCGGTGTCATCACATATTTCGCGCCTTCAAAATCTTCGCCGTAATCTTCGATTGAATGGAAAA
>JBPCRW010000077.1:0-18456 GCA_050996405.1 Pyrinomonadaceae bacterium
CACCAACCCTTTCGACACGGTTTTGAGTTTGAGCCGCGAGATGGTCACGGCGGTTTGTCAAGTTTTAGGCGTTGAACCGATGACGGGCGGCAAAGGCAAACTCGACCAACTTCGTTATCCGCCGAAACCGGCGACGATGGCTTATCGTCCTGATTCTGAAGATATAGCGCGAATTGTCGTCGGCGATTTAAACGACCCGAAGAAACAAAACCGCGCATTAGATATTGCGACGTTAGCCAATCGCCCGGAAGTAAACATAATGGTTGACGGACACGCCATTGTATCCCGTCATCTGGCGATTTTAGCAATGACCGGTGCGGGCAAAAGCGTTACGGCGCGGCGAATTATTGAAGAATTAGCGAAGAAAAATTATCCGATTGTGATTTTCGACCCGCACGGCGATTACACAGGCTTAGGTGATGTTCCAAACTTAAAAGATAAAGTGCAACGCTTTTATGCACAATTCCCGCTTTTTGAAGAAGATAGCGAGACTGTCGCAGAAATTGTTAGTTCCCTTGGATACGAGTTAAATCCCAACATGAGAACCGTTTTTGGTGATGTTTTTTCAGTAGCGAAAACTTATATTGACGCTGATAATGATGAAAAAAATGTTCGTGATGAATGGTTAGCTGATTTTCTAAGCAATTCTCAATTAAAATCAGGTGGATTAAATAGAGATTTATGGTTGGTCGCAAATCTTGCAGAAGCAGCAGAAATTTCTATTAGAAATAAAGATAAAAAAAGTAGTGAGATTAGCGACGAACAACAAAAGTTGATTGATTGGGGTTGGGAGAAACTTAAAAACTATTCTGGGACTGACGCAAAAACTTTAGAAGCGATAAAGAAGAGGGTTCGTCGTGCCGCCAGCGTTCTACGAAGAATGGAAACAACAAATCAAAAAGTTGCGGCAACCTCCACAGCATTACCGAATAACAGAAAAGACCTTGTAAAGTATGGACAAATCAGTGTGGTTTCACTAGCAGGTTATACAAGCGATTTTCAAGCTACAATATACAGTCTTATCGCTAATGAAATTTTTGATGCGCGAATCAATGGCGATTTGAAATTACCAGTTTTGTTCCTGTTAGAAGAGGCTCATAATTTTGTTCCGGCGCGAGGAAATTCTCCTGCTGAATTGCGTTCGATTGAAACGACGAAACAAATTGCACAGGAAGGGCGCAAATTCGGCGTTGGATTAATTCTAATTTCGCAACGCCCGTCGCGTCTTGACGAAACGACGCTTTCGCAGTGCAACTCGTTCGTGATTATGCGAATGGTTAATCCCGCCGACCAAAATTTCGTGCGTCGCGTGATTGAAAGTTTGGGCGAAGATGAAGCGAAAAATCTGCCGAATCTTGATGTTGGCGAAGCATTGCTGTCGGGACAAATGATAAACTTTCCGGTGCTGGTCAAAATTAAAGAGCCGGAGTCGAAAGGCGAGCGTGAAGAGAAAGACGCTTTTGTTGCTTTGCAAGAGGCTCACGACGAAATGTTAAAAAGTCAGAGGAAATAAAAATTGCTGTTTGTTGCCGGATTTACATTAAAGTGTATTGAGCCGCGTGTTTGGGATAAAACATCGCCATATTATCTGCCGGATTTGCGGGCGGTGATGGTTTCGTATGCTGAAATTCACCAAATGCCGAAGATGCGTAAACAAATGATGCGTGAAAGCATTCACGCCGCTTTAGGTATTCCGTCTGACATTAAAGTGTTTCTCGACAATGGAGCATTCGGGCTTTCACGCAAAGGTTTGGAAATTCCGGTTGAAGAATACGAAGAATTTGTAAAAGAAGCCAAACCCGATTGGCGACCTGTTCCGCAAGATTTTATTCCTGTGCCTTCGATGTCGCTTTATCATCAACGAAAGTGTTTGCAACGGACAATGAAGGTCAACACAGATTTTCAACACGACGGTTTTGTGCCGGTTATTCATATCAGTCGCGTTATTGATAAATACATTTCCGAACTCAAAGCCAACGAAAAACTCGTCGCCAAACCGCGCTTGGCAATCGGCGGCATTGTGCCGAATCTGCTTCGCGCTCCAAAAGCTATCCCACATCAGAAAATTTTGCAGAACCTTATTAAACTGCGGGATGAGTTCAGCGATAAAGAAATCCACGTTTTCGGAATTGGTGGAATTTCGACTTTGCACGTCGCCGCTTTACTTAGAATTGATTCGGTTGATTCGAGCGGTTGGCGCAATCGCGCGGCACGCGGAATTATTCTTTTGCCGGGCAAAAGCGAGCGAATTATCACGCAGCTAGGTTCTTGGAAAGGACGGACGGTCAGCGAAGAGGAAAATAAAATTTTATTCAACTGTCAATGTCCAGCTTGTCAGAAATTCGGTTTAGACGGCTTAACCACTCCGGCATCACAGGGCTTTCGTAATCGGGCAACGCATAACCTTTGGACGCTTTTGGAAGAAGCAAAATGGATTTCTGAAAAATTAGACAGCGGAGAATATAAACATTTATATCAGGAACGTTTGGAAGGCTCGACTTATCGCCAATTAGTCGATTATTTGGCGGCGCGAAAAAACTGTTAGAATTTCACAGATGTTTTTCTTATATAGCCTTCTGCTGACAATCGGTTTTCTATTTCTTCTGCCGCGTTTTCTTTTTCAAAAAAAATACGCGGCGGGTTTTCGGGAACGTTTCGGAAATCTGCCGGATTTTGACGCGCAGGGAAAACCCGTCGTCTGGCTGCATTGCGTTTCGGTTGGCGAAACGCAAGCCGCGCGACCGCTCGTCGCCGAACTGCTCGAAAATTTCCCCGAATATAAATTGGTTGTTTCTACCACGACTCTCACCGGACAAACTTTAGCCGGAGAAATATTCCGCGAAAAAGCCGCGCTCGTTTTTTATTTTCCGTTTGATTGGAAATTTTCCGCGCGCCGCGCTTTGAACAAAATCAAGCCGGACATTATTCTTTTGATGGAAACCGAAATCTGGTTCAATTTCTTGCGCGAAGCCGGAAAATCGGGCGCGAAAACGATAATTGTCAACGGCAGGCTGTCGGAAAAATCGGCGAATCGCTACAAAATTATACGGCGCGCGATGCGGCGAGTTTTGCGTTATGTTGACTTGGCGTTGATGCAGACGGGCGCGGACGCGCAGAGATTACTATCACTCGGCATTCGCAGCGCGCGCGTTAAAGTTACAGGCAACATAAAATTCGACCAGCCAACGGACGAAACCGAAAGTGAACTGACAAATAAATTCCGCGAGCGTTTTCAGATTTCGGAAGACGCGCCGCTGATTGTGGCGGCAAGCACGCACGCGCCGGAAGAAGAATGGATTTTAGATGCTTTTAAAAATTTGCGGGAAAATTTCGCCGCGAGTCCGCCGCGCCTTTTAATCGCGCCGCGCCATCCCGAAAGATTTGACGAAGTTTCCGCGCTCGTCAAAAAATCAGGTTTCGATTACGCGCGGCGTTCGGAAAATGAATCAGCGAACGACCGCAGCGCGGAAATTATTTTGCTCGACAGCATCGGCGAACTGCGTGCCGTTTATCCGCTCGCGGAAATTGTTTTCGTCGGCGGAAGTTTAATTCCGCACGGCGGGCAAAATATCTTAGAACCGGCGGCGGCGCAAAAGGCAATCGTGACCGGATTTTACACGACGAACTTCGAGAAAATTGTCGAAGAATTTTTGGCGAAAGACGCTTTGATTCAGCTTCCGAAATTAACTGAAAAACAAATTCCCGAAAATCTTTTCAGAGTTTTCGCCGAACTCCTAAATGATGCGGAAAGACGCGAAACGCTTGCCGAAAACGCCTTTGGCGTGATGCGGGCAAATCGCGGCGCGAGCCGTAAAACTATCGAATTTCTAAAGCCGATTTTCCAAGCCGAGAGTCAAAAGTCGAGAGTCGAAAGTTAAAAATGAAATCAATTTTACTCACGCCTTTCAGCTTGCTTTACAGCGCGATAATTCGCGCCAGACTGAAACTTTACGAGCGAAGATTTTTCAAATCTTACAACCTCGGCGTGCCGACAATCAGCGTCGGAAATCTGACCGTCGGCGGCACTGGAAAAACTCCGCTGGTCGCGTTCATCGCTCGTATTTTAGCCGAACGCGGCGAAAAAGTTTGTGTTCTGACACGCGGCTACCGACGTGAAAATGAGCGCGAAAGAGTAGTGGTTTCCGACGGCGAAAAAATTTTGGCGGATGTCAAAAAAGCGGGCGACGAACCGTTTGAACTCGCCGAAAAACTTTTGGGAAAAGCCGTCGTCGTCTCGGACGCAAACCGCGCGGAAGCCGGACTTTGGGCGCGTGAGAAATTTGGTATCACAGTATTTATTTTGGACGACGCTTTTCAGCATTTGAAAGTTAAACGCCAGTTGGACATCGTTTGCGTTGACGCGACCAATCCGTTCGGCAATGGAAAAATTTTGCCGCGAGGGATTTTGCGCGAGCCTCTGAAAAATTTAAAGCGCGCCGACTCGATTGTCATTACGCGCACCAATCTGGTTGAAAATATTTCAGAGTTAAAAGTGCAAATTTCGAAACTAAATCCGCGCGGCAAAATTTTTGTCTCGGAAAACAAATTAAGCGCAAAATGCAAAGTGCAAAATGCAAAGTTAATTGCGGCTTTTTGCGGTTTGGGAAATCCCGAAAACTTTTTTGCTCAACTGCGGCAGGCAGGTTTTAATCTAATCTTCACGAAAACTTTTCCCGACCATTATTTTTACACGCAAAAAGATGTTGACGAACTGCAAAGGCAAGCAAAAACAAATGGCGCGGAATGTTTTGTGACGACGGCGAAGGATGCGGTTAAACTAAGAAATTTAAATTTTAAAATTCCTCTGCTCATCGCGGAAAACGAACTAATTTTCGACGACGAAACCGCTTTCCGCGAGATGGTTTTTAATGTGAGTTCAGGGCAACAAAGAATTTAACGCAGAGGCGCAAAGACGCGGAGAAGTGAAAAACAGAAAACAGAAAATAGCGGTTCTCAAATTTTGCATTTTCTGTTTTGCATTATTTTCCTCTACGTTGAAAAATCCTTAACCGAAACTCATATTATTCTTGAGAATCTTGCTGTTTGCCGCTTGGCGCGCTCTTTTGCGGTGTTGGTTTCGGCGTTGATTTCTTAGTCGCCGGAGTCGGTTCAGCTTTCGGCGCGGCGGTATTTGCTGCCGGACTCTGCGGCGGTTTCGCGGTATTTGTCGGCGTGGTTTGCGTATTTGTATTTGCCGCCGGATTTTTCCCTTTGGTCTTATTTGGCGACGTGGTATTCACGTTTGAATTAGCATTTTTCGGAACGAGAACGTAGCGATTTTCGGATGGCATAAACGGGCTGTTTGAATTCGGGTCAATAACAATCATTTGCCCGTTGCTCGAATAAACCGGATAATTTGGATAAGCGGGCGCGCCTGTCGGAGGTTTCCCGCCGTTGCGCCAAGGGTCGTAGCCGTCGCCGCCGGGCAAAGTCTGCGGCGGCATTCCGCCGGGCATCGCGCCGCCAGTATTTGAATTGCCGCTCGTCAAATCTGGATTGTATGCGCTCATATTTGAAAGACTCTGTTCGCTCGTGCCGGTCGCCGGATTGACGGGCTGGACGGGCGAACCGTTGGCATCGGTCGCTAGTCGCGTGGTCGGGTCGGTCTGCTTAACGGAAAAACCGCGAATCAGGAAAAAACCAAACACGGCGATTCCGGCTAAAACTATAAAAGCTGTTTTCCAGATATTATTTTGCGGCTGTTCGACGGGCGAAACGGTTGACGCAGGCGCGGCGAATTCGCTGGCGGCAATTGCTCCCGCCGCGTCGGACGAAATTGTGGCGCGGTTGAGCGCGGCGGCAAAATCGTTTGCCGTTTGATAACGCATATCTGGATTTTTCGCCAGCGCGGTTAAAATAATCTGGCTGGCTTCGTTCGGCAAATCCGTGCGAAAAGCCGAGAGTGGCAACGGCGGTTCTTGCGCGTGTTTGAGCAAAACGTCGGTCGGTTTTTCCGCCGCGAACGGAACTTCGCCAGCCAGCATTTCATACAAAATTATGCCGAGACTATAAACGTCGGAACGCGCGTCGGCTTTTGTCGAATCGGCGATTTGTTCGGGCGCGAGATATTCCGCTTCGGCGGCTGAAATTTCCGCGTTTTCGTTAAACTTTACCGCGCCGAAATCCAAAACTTTAATTTCATCCGCGTCGGTCGCCGTCTTGGTCAAAAAAACATTTTCACTTGTCAGATTTTGATGATTTACGCCGTTAGCATGCGCGACGGAAAGCGCGGCGGCGATTTGCCGGACGACGCGATTGGCGCGTTCGAGCGAAAATTTCCCGTCATTTTTGATGGCGGTTTTCAGCGACTCACCTTCGACGGGTTCGGTGACGATAAACGCCGTTCCATCTTTATCCGTGCCGTAATCGGTGACGTTCAAAATGTTCGGATGAGCGATGCGCGAAAGTGTTTTCGCTTCTTCGGAAAACCGACGCGAAATCGTGTCGTCAACCGCCAGTGCGCGCGGCAAGATTTTAACGGCGACGGGTTTTCCCATCGCCAGATGCGTCGCGCGATAAATCGTTCCCGCATTTCCATCGCGTATTGGTTCGTCAATTCGGTATTTATCCGCCAGGACTTTTCCGCTAAATTGGTCTGACATTATTTTTACTGTTCCGGTTTTCATTCGTTTAAGTCTGATGCCGGATAAATCTTAATAGTTTAATGTTAAATGATAAATGTTAAAAGACAAATGCGGACACGAGCCGCAAGCCCGCATCCGCATCTCCATTTTCGGCAGAAACATGCACGAAGTAAGTGTGTTATAGCGTTATTACTTCGTGCTGGATTCCGCATTTAAACGTTTTGAAAAACTATCTCAAAACGACGAACACGATAACCAGCGCGAACAGAACCAATGATTCAATCAGCGCGAGACCGATAATCATCAATGTTTGCACAGTTCCAGCCGCGCCCGGATTGCGAGCCGCGCCTTCGACCGCCGCCGCGCCGATTTTACCTTGTCCGATTGCGCCCAAACCTGCGGCGATACCAAAACCGATACCCGCACCAATCGCTTTATAGCTCATAACTTGCGGATTTAATAAAGCTGCTTTTGTAGCTTCATCTTGCGCGAAAGCCAATGTCGAAAGCGTCAGAATTACCAAAACGCTGAAGAAAATATATTTGTATTTGTTCATTTTTAATCTCCTAAATTTAGTTTCTATCGTTTGAAACTTTCGGCAATTCATTCTCAAAAGCGCGGAAGCCCGCACGAAGTAAGTGTGAAAAACTAAGTTGCGCCCTTACTTCGTGCGGGCTTTCGCAAAACTTAAAAATTCGCGGGATTATGATTTCGCCAGACTTCCGGTATTGCAGCCCGCTGTCCTGGGGGACGCGGCGTTCCTGAATCGTGTCGGCTCGTTCTTATTATAAATGCGAATTTTCAAATTTTTATAATGAAACCTGCTTCAAGTTTCGTTTTTAAATCGGATTAAAGACCAACCCGAAATTTAAAATTTTCAGACGTGCGCCGTCGCAATCGCTTCGCCGGTTTTAGGCGAATGCTCGCCGCCGTGCGTGTGTTCGTGCGGCGCGTGCGAAACTTCCGATAAATAAATCATCGAAAGCAGCGTGAACACAAACGACTGCACCAGCGCGACGAACACCGCGAGCGGCAGCAAAAGCACCGGCAGCAAAATTTGCGTGAACGGCGGATAAAGATTTGAAATCTGATGCGCTACCTGTTCGTCGGCAAACATATTGGCGAACAGCCGTATGCCGAGCGTGAACGGGCGAATCAAATTACTGACGATTTCAATCAGAAAAATCAGCGGCGTAATAAGCAGCATCAGCAAAATCGGAAGTCTCGGTCCCGCAAAATGCTTAAGATGATTGAGCAAGCCGTTTTCGCTGATTCCGATGTAATTGTAATAAATAAACGACGTGATGCCGAGCGCGAAGGTCACGGAAACGTGCGCCGTCGGCGACATAAACATCGGAAAAAGTCCCATCAAATTCGCCACTAAAATCAAAACCGCGAATGTCGCCACGACCGGAAAATATCTGTATCCGTGTTCGCCGATCACGCCGGTAATCAAATCTTTTAATGCGATAAATGCCGCTTCCAGCGTTAGTTGTCCTTCTTTCGGGTCGCCTTCGGAAAGTTTGCCTTTCAAAATCCAAATCACCGCAACCGTCAGCAGACACGCGATGACGAACATCACCGTATACCACGGAATCGCGTTTTCCGGCGTGTATTTACCGAAAGCGGCTTCGGCGTTTGAACCGAACAGCGCGAGAAATTTATCCCAGACAGGTTTCGTATAAGCCATTTCAAAACGATAAACCGGCTCGCCGAAATAATGATTGATAAATTCGACAATCAGCGGCTGATGTTCGCCGCCTTCCGCAAATAAAAGCATCTTAAAATTCCTCTCTTTTGGAGAAAGATGAAAAAATAATTATTAAACCTTCGATAAAAATCGCCAGCGCAAACGCCGACATTCCGAGTAAAACCGCGATGACGGAAACGATTCTGATTTCGTAAAGAATCCAAATCGCAACCGCTAAACCGAGATAACGCAGGAAATAATTCAGCGTTAAAAAACTCGGTTTGCCGCCTTCAGCCGCTTGGCTGAAAACGTCTTTGAGAGATTTTTTCAGCCAGTAATAATTCAAAAAACTCAAAATTCCGCCGATTAAAATTCCCCATCCGAACGGCGCGCCGACGAAAATAAAACTTAAAATCGCGCCCAAAATTACAATAATCGCCATCGTCCACAAAATCCGTGTATGGATTAGTGAAACCGGCTTTTCTTGTTCGACGGCGACAGGTTCGGAATTTCCGCTCATAGCGAAACAAAAATTTTACAAGGTAACGGCGGAAAATTCAAAGCGGGAAATGCTTCGACGCGGGATTTTGTGCAATTTTTCTCAATGTTTTATTTTTTTCCGAAATAAATATTTTTAAGGTTTGAGAATTTTTGAAGTAAGCCGGAAAAACTGGTAAAAGCCGATGACCGAACCCAGAACGATTCCGCCGACCAGACACCACGGCGAAGTTCCGAGAAACGAATCCAAAATCCAGCCGATAATCAGCAGAAAAATAACCGAACCGGCAAGCGCGAGTCCCGCCGAATACGCCAGCCCGCTTTTGCGAATCGTTTCCGCCTGCGATTCGGGCTTGAAACTTGTTTGAAAAAGCAGCGGCGCGTCGTCCGCTTTGACGGCTTCGCCAACTTTTTTCTCGGCTTCGTCATTCAAAATTTCTTCTTCGTTGATACTCATAACGTTACATTGTAAAAGATAATTATGCGAGCGGATAAGCCGAAAAGTAAATTTCGACCGGAGCGAATTGTAAAACCAATCGTGTCCGGTCGAAAAAAAATGCAGTCTAAATTATCTGCCGCTTCGTTTTCTGACAGTTCTTCTAACGGGTCGTCTTACCGTTCTTCCGGCAGAATTTCTCGGAGCTACTTTTCCGGCATTTTCGGGTTTAACCAGCGTCGGCGGATTAGTTACGGGAATTGAACTGCCCAAAATACTCACCAGATTTTTGTCGATGGCGATATTTCCGGTCAGGCGATTATGCTCGTCGCACGAAATAGTTACGTCGTTGATTAAAACGCCCGAACGCGGATTTTGCAGCCTGCCGAGTTTTTCGTATGAATAAATCAGAGAGCTTTTCGGAACTACGCCGTCACCGGGCGAATTCAAAAGTCTTTTAGTCTGTTTATCCGAAACTTTCGCGCCGTCCGTTCTGGTAAAAGACGGCGAGCCGAATTCCGTTTCCCATCGATTTTTTTTCGCGTCTCGACGAATAATAAATCCGTCGGGCGTTTGCTTGCATTCTGAACCGAGATAATAGGTCGGAATCGGATTTTTGATAGCCGGTTTCGCGTCGAGCGCGGCTTGAAAAAGTTTAGCGCGATGCAGAACCGCCCGAAAATACGCTTTTGCTTGAATCTGTTCGGCGGGTTCAAAATTTTTGTTAAAGTCGTCGTCGGTATAAGCCGCCCAGCCGTATTTTTCCCAAGTCGCGGGGTCGTAAATATCGATTTTGAGCGGGCGCAGATGTTCGTCATAAGCGTGAACCGCGCCCGCGTGCGGCAAAAGCTGATAAACCGAAGGAATCGTAAAAAGGTCGAATTTGGTTATTTTCTGGATAAACGGCACGTTGAGTTTGCCGCCGCCGAACAGCGAAAATCCTCTGATAAACGAATTCAGCGAAGCCGCCGCGCCCGCGTTCGGAGTCGCAATCAGCGCGATACTGTTAATATACGCCGCGCCGCGCCAGGTCGGATTCGGTTTTACGTCCGTTAAATCGGCGTTGCCGTAAAGCGCGGCGTAACGCGCAATCAAACCGCCCATCGAATGCGCGACGATATCAAATTTCAAATTCGGGCGATTTAATTTTGTTCGGATTTCGTCCATTTTCTGCAATAAAAGATGCGCGTTTTCGACGTTATCCAATCGCCAGTCATATGGAAAAACGTAAAAGGTATCGGCATATCCGGTCGCATCCGGCGCGTCGATTTTGCCTTCCGTGTAACCGTCGGTTTGCAGCGAGTCAATTAACTTTTGATAAATTTCGATGTCGGGCGTTAAGGGCAGAATTTTAAATTTGCGAAGAATGTCGCCGACAACCAGACTGTCTTTGTTGCCTTTAAGATTCGCCGAAACCGGCAGGCGCAAATCGTCGTCTTTGGCGCGCCGGAGACTGAACCAGACTTTTTCGCCCGTGTCTTTGTTAATCAATTCCGAGCCGATTAAACCCGGAATAATAATCACCGGCAGCCTGCCTTTCGGAGTCGGTTTTACCGCGGTTTTCGCGGCATCGGATTTTTTATCATCCTTTTTTTCTTCGGTCTTGGAATTGTTATCGGTTTTTGGAACTGCTTTTTGGGGAACGGGCGTTGTCTGCGGCGGCGGATTCTGCGCTGGGGTTGACCCGACAAAAAATAAAATTGCAAACAACAAGAGGAAATATCTGGCAAAGCCAGCAGGAAGATTGAACATAAATTGTTTTAAAACCCCTTATTTAAAAATAAAAACCCTTTATTTAAAAATCAGATTATCGTCGTTTCGTTCCGCGCAGCAATATGGTTTCGCGCGGCGACTTCAATTTGTATCTGATGCCGCGCCAGCGGATTTCGTTCGAGAAAAAAGCGCAGGCGCAATTATACAAGTAAATGGCGGGCGCAAAAATCCAGAGCGTATTCTGCGTCCAGAATTGTTTTTTCAACTCGTTTTCGTAATCTCTTAAAACGAGTTTGACGGCTTTTAATCTCAAATAAGATTTCCCGACGCTGAACGCGGAAATCAAAAATAAAGCGACCGTCGAAAACCAAAACAAAATAGAATTTGTCGAACCCGAAATTAAAATTAAAATTCCCCAAACGAAAACCAGATTAAATAAAAAAGAGCCGAGAAAAGCGTGTTTCCACAAATGCGGCGCATAAACGCGCGTAATTTTCATTTGCCGCGTCGTGAACTCGAATAATTCTTTCAGCGAACAATTTTCGACCGAAGCCGTCAAAGCCTGCGGCACAAAATAAATTGACAAACCGACTTTCTTTAGTGCGCGCGTGACCGTAAAATCGTCTGACAAAACGCCTTTCAATTTTTCGCGCATTTCGAGTTTTTCAAAAGTTTCGCGCCGCATCGCCATTGAGCCGCCCCAGCAAAAATTCGATTTCAAATTTGCGCCGAGTGCCGATGCAATCGAAGCGTTCCACGCGCCGCGCATCTCGGACGCGAAACTAAAATTTTTAGAAATAAACCAGCGATAGCCCGTCGCCGCGCCGACGTTTTCATTTGGCAACGGCGCGATTAAATCTTTTCACCAATTCGCTGCGGGGCGCGCATCGGAGTCAACAAACACAAAAATTTTTGATTCGTCTGAAACATTCAAAACGGCTTCGCGCAAATTATGAACTTTTTGGGATTCATTTTCAGCTTTTCCCGCGAAAACAATTTTGGAAAATCCCTGTGTCTCCGCGCCTCTGCGGTGAAACTTTTTCTGAACGCTTTCGATTATCGAAACCGCCGCGTCCCGTTCCGAATCAACGACGAAAATTATTTCATAAGCGGGAAATTCCTGCTCGAAAAGCGCGGAAAGATTCTTTTCCAAATCTTCGTCCAGCCCTCGACACGGCGCGATTATCGAACAAAGCGGCGCGTAATCGGATTTTGGTTTCGATAATTCCTGTTTGAAAAAGTTGAGATAATTTAATCCGCCGCGAAAAGATTTGTAGCTGGAAAAAATTAAAATTGCAGCGAAAAAATAAAAGACGAACATAAAAGAATTGTCCACAGATGCACACAGATAAATTCAAAAATATCTGTGTGCATCTGTGGACAATTCTTCTTTTGCAAGCATCTCTTGAACTTGATTGACATCCTTATCGCCGCGCCCTGAAAGATTGCAGATAATCGTCTGCGACGGCGACATTTCCGGCGCGAGTTTGAGAAGATAAGCAATCGCGTGCGAGCTTTCGAGAGCGGGAATAATTCCTTCGGTTTGCGATAAAACCTGAAATGCTTTTAAGGCTTCATCATCGGAAACCGAAACATATTCGGCGCGTTTGATGTCGTGCAGAAATGCGTGTTCCGGTCCGATTGAAGCGTAATCCAAACCGGCGGAAATCGAATGCGTTGCGGCGATATTTCCGCGCTCGTCCTGAAGCAGATAACTTTTTGTTCCTTGCAGCACGCCGATTTTTCCGCCGTCCATAAAACGCGCCGCGTGTTCGCCTAAATTTGAACTTTTCCCGCCCGCCTCAACGCCAATCATTCGCACCGATTCATCGTTTAAAAATGGATGAAACAAACCAATCGAATTTGAACCGCCGCCGACGCACGCCACCAAACAATCGGGCAAACTTCCTGTTTTTTCCAAAATTTGTTCACGTGCTTCCTTGCCGATGACGGATTGAAAATCTCTAACCATCAACGGATACGGATGCGGACCTAACGCGCTTCCGAGCAAGTAATAAGTCGAATCAACGTTCGTCACCCAATCGCGCAAGGCTTCGTTAATCGCATCTTTCAGCGTCCGCGAACCGGAATCCACGCCGCGCACTTCCGCGCCCAAAAGCTGCATCCGAAAAACGTTCAATGCCTGCCGCCGCATATCTTCCGTTCCCATATAAACGACGCATTCCAGCCCGAAAAGTGAGCAAACCGTCGCCGTCGCAACTCCATGTTGTCCCGCGCCCGTTTCGGCGATAATTCGCTTTTTGCCCATCTTACGAGCGAGCAAAATCTGCCCGATAGCATTGTTGATTTTGTGCGAGCCGGTGTGTCCCAAATCTTCGCGCTTGAAATAAATCTGCGCTCCGCCCAAAGTTTCCGACAATCTTTTGGCGTGAAAAAGCGGTGTCGGGCGACCGGAAAAATTTTGCAAAAGATTGAGAAATTCGGCTTGAAAATCCGCATCGTCACGCGCGGCGAAATACGCGCCCGTCAATTCTTCTAACGGAGACATCAGCGTTTCGGGAACAAACCGCCCGCCGAATTCCCCCCAGTAACCTTTTTCATTTGGTTGAAAATTTATTTGATTATTCTTCATTGATAGGTTTAAACATTCGCCAGATTTCGGCATCAACTCTTTTCAAATCTTCGGCAGAAAGTTTGCCGATTTCACGCACAATTCGATTTTTATCAATCGCCCGCATTTGAAAAATCATGACGATTGAAACTTGAGTCAAACCATTTTCTTTGGAAGGCTCAATTTTAACTGAAAAGGAAAAACGAGCCGCGCTTAAATTTGAAGTAATCGGCGCAATCATCAGCATCGGTTCGCCTGAAATGTTTGTTTGAACTGCGACTGCCGGACGGCGACCGCTTTGTTCGCGCCCGTCGCTTACCGGCAAATTGATTAACAGAACATCGCCGCGAGCCATTAAGGTTTATTCTCCAATTGATTGTCCAAATTTGACAAAATCCTCGTCACTCGCCGCGTCCCATTGTTCAATTTCTCCGCGCAAATCTTCGTCGTCCGTTTCGATAATAATTCGCATTCGTTCGTGTTCTTTCAGTGTCGCCGGAACGCTCGAAACAGGCTTGAAAATTCCGTTTTCGTAAATTACTTCAAGTGTTGTCATAATTTTTGATTTTATCACAATTCAATTTTTGCTATTTCACAGAAAGCTCGTAGTTTGGTCGGTTCTTTGACACCTTTAATTTTTTCTAAACAACTGCAAGCGTCAACTGCGAAAGGCTGAACTTTCCGAATTGCTTCCGCGATATTTTCTGCCGAAAGCCCGCCCGCAAGATACATTTTCGGGAAAATCTTTTGAACTTTTTTCGCAATTTCCCAATCAAAACTCAAGCCCGTTCCGCCGTGTTCGTGTCGTGAATAAGCGTCGAGCAGAATTGCGTCAACTTCGTAGTTTAAAACATCTTCGGGTTTGAAATTTTCGGATACGCGAAAGGCTTTGATGATTTCGAGATTTGTCTCTGCCTTTAATTTTATGGCAAATTCGGGCGTTTCTTCGCCGTGAAGTTGGAGCGCGTCGAGTTTGGCGATTTTCGCAATCTCGATAATTTTATCCAAAGATTCATTGACGAAAACGCCGACTTTTAAAATTTCGTCCGGCAATTGTTCAATAATCTCACGCGCTTTTTCGGGAAGAATGCAGCGCGGACTTTTTTCGTAAAAATTAAAACCCAAAACATCCGCGCCGAATTTCGCCGCGAGCAGCGCGTCTTCCAAATTTGTGATGCCGCAGATTTTAACCTTCGTCATATTTTTTTCACCACAAAGGCACAAAGATTTTAAATATTTTTTTGTGTTCTTCATGTCTTTGTGGTTAATTCTTCCAGCGTTTTCTTCACGTCGCCTGATTTCATCAAAGTTTCGCCAATCAAAAATCCGTGAAAGCCGAGTTCGCGCAATTCCAAAATTTCCTCTCTCGTCGA
Organism: Pyrinomonadaceae bacterium; assembly: GCA_050996405.1. Lineage (GTDB taxonomy): Bacteria > Acidobacteriota > Blastocatellia > Pyrinomonadales > Pyrinomonadaceae > JBPCRW01. The sequence continues at coordinate 14,867 of JBPCRW010000077.1, forward strand.
AAGCCCGCTTTCGCAAATCATCAGCGCGTCCGGCGGCGCGTGTTTTATCAACGAGCGCGAAACGTCGAGCGAAACTTTGAATGAATGCAAATCACGATTATTCACGCCGATAATTTTCGCGCCGAGTTTTTTCGCGCGTTCCAGTTCTTCCGAAGTGTGAACTTCGACCAGCGCGTCCAAGCCAAAACGGTCTGCAAATTGATAAAGTTTTTCGAGCGTTTGGTCGTCGAGCATCGCCGCAATCAACAACACGGCATCCGCGCCCGCGTCTCGCGCTTCTTCAATTTGGAATTCGTCGAAAATAAAATCTTTTCGCAGAATCGGAACGTTCACGACGGAACGCGCGGTTTTTAAATCTTCGAGCGAGCCTTTGAAACGGTCTTCTTCGGTCAAAACCGAAAGCGCGCGCGCGCCCCCGCGTTCATACATTTGCGCTACTTCCGCAACATCAATTTTATCGTTAATGATTCCTTTTGACGGCGAAGCGCGTTTGATTTCCGCGATGATGTTGATTCGATTTTGATTTTGCAAAATTTGGCGCAAAAGATGCGGCGGGCGATTTTCGCCGATTTTAAACTTGGAATCTGAAACTCGAAATTGCCGCTTTGCCTGTTCAACTCGCGCGCGCTTAAGTTCAAAAATTTCGTCTAAAAAAGTCATCGGCAATCGAATAAGATAATCTTTGAAATCAATCTTACCAATTACCAATCACCAATTACCAGCTACTTGTTCGTCGTTTGAATCAATCGGTCGAGTTTATTCTGCGCCTGACCGCTGTCGATTGATTGTTCGGCGAGCCGCGCGGCGTGCATTGTATCCTTCGTTATTCCTCCGACAAAAAGCGCGGCGGCGGCATTCAGCACAACCAGATTTCGGGCTTCGTCGCGGCGTTTGCTTGCCAGAATTTCGCGCACAATGCGCGCGCTCTCGTCCGGCGTTTTAACTTGCAGATGTTTGATATTTCCGCGCTTGATGCCAAAACTTTCCGGCTCAATCGTAAATGTGTTGATGTCGTTTTTCGTAATTTCGGCGACGTGCGTTTCGCCCGTCAAAGTCAATTCGTCCAAACCATCCGAACCGTGAACAATCCACGCGCATTCCGTTCCGAGCAGTGCTAGAGCTTCAGCCATCGGTTTGACCAGGCTGTGATGCCACACGCCGATAATCTGGCGCGGCGCGTTCGCCGGATTCGATAAAGGTCCGAGCAGATTAAGCGAAGTCCGCACGCCGAGATTGCGGCGAACATCGCCGACGCGCCGCAACGCCGGATGAAATTTCGGCGCGAACAAAAAACAGATTCCCGCGCCGTTCAGACATTTTTCCGCCGTCTGCGGTTCACTCGAAATTTTTACGCCGAGTTTTTCCAAAACGTCCGCGCTGCCGGTTCTGCTCGTCACGGCGCGATTTCCGTGTTTCGCCACAGACAAACCCGCGCCCGCGATGACAAACGCGGCGGCGGTCGAAACATTAAAAGTTTTTGACAAACTCGAACCAGTTCCCGCCGTGTCGATAAAATTTTTAGTTCGGGATTTTATAGTGACGGCTTTCTCGCGCATCACGCGAGCCATTCCCGCGAGTTCGGCAGCCGTTTCGCCTTTTGCCGCCAGCGCGACGAGCGCGCCCGCAATCTGCGCGGGATTCGCATTTTCGCTCGTCAGGGCGGAAAAAAATTCGGCGGCTTCCCGTTCGGACAAATTTTCGCCGCGCATCAAACGGATAAGAAATGGATGAAGCAGCGTATTCGCCTTGTTGTTGGTCGCCGCCGTCGGCGCGGCAAGAAGCCAGTCTGTTTTCGACATAAATTTATTTAACTTTCTTAAATCAATTTAACGCAAAGACGCAAAAAATAATGCAGAACGCAAAATTAAAAATCTGTTTCTGACATTTTGCACTTTGCGTTTTGCATTATGCATTATTCCGCGTCCCTGCGTTGAAAATTTTTCGCTGCCTCAAAGATTGAGAAAGTTTTGCAACAATTTTTTGCCTTCGTCCGTCAGAATCGATTCGGGATGAAACTGCACGCCTTCGACTTTTAAAGTTTTATGACGCAAGCCCATAATTAAACCGTCGGGCGACGTGGCGGAAATCTCTAATTCGGCGGGTAAATTTTCGCGTTCGACGACCAGCGAATGATAACGCCCCGCTTGAAAATTTTGCGAGAGTCCGGCGAAAACTCCGCGACCGTCGTGCGCGACAGTAGTCGGTTTGCCATGAACCGGCGACGGCGCGCGAATAACTTTGCCGCCGAAAATCTGCCCGATTGCCTGATGACCGAGACACACGCCCAGGATAGGAATTTTGCCGGAAAATTTCCGTAAAACGTCGAGCGAAATTCCCGCGTCGTCGGGCGTTCCGGGTCCGGGCGAAATTAAAATCCGTTCGGGTTTCAGATTATTTTCGATTTCTTCCAAAGTCACTTCGTCGTTGCGCCGCACTTCGAGCGGCGCGCCGAGTTCGCCTAAATACTGCACGAGGTTGTATGTAAAAGAATCGTAATTGTCTATGATTAACAACATAAATTTCAGATTTCGGATTCTAAATTCCAGATTGAATTCAAAATCTGGAAATCGGAATCCGAAATTATTTTAGCAAATCAGTCACGTCTTTGTTCTCCATTTCCTTTGCCCAGTCAAGCGCGGTTTTGCCGTCTTTATCTTTTGCTTTTTTGTCCGCGCCCGCGTCGAGCAGCATTTTTACAACCGTCCGGCGATTGTCGGAAGCCGTCTGCTTATTAGCGGCGATGTAAATCAGCGGGGTCGCGCCGTTTGATTCTTTTTGATTAACATTCGCGCCTTTTTCAATCAGCATTTTGATAATTTCAGGATTGACCGGCGCGCCGATACAGGCTTCCGACAAAACTGTTCCGCCTTCGCTGTCGGCGATATTCGGATTCGCGCCGCGCTTCAGAAGTTTCTGCGCTAAATCTTTGCGCCCGCGCGTCACCGCCAGATACAAAACCGTTTGATTTTTCAACTTTCCTTTCGCGCCGCCGACGTTGACATCCGCGCCTTGTTCCAGAAAATAATCGAAAATTTCCTCTTTGTTATTCGACAATGCGAGATGAAGCGGCGTTTGTCCGAGCGCGTCCTGCTCGCTGATATTAGTTTTTTCAGCCAAAACTTTTATAGTCTTAAATTCGGAATTTCGCACGGCAAATGTCAGCGGAGTTTCGCCTTTTTCATTTCGCGCGTTCGGATTTATTTCCGCGTCGAAAAACGCTTTGACGGCGGGAACGTCGTCATTTTTTATCGCCTGAAAATAATTTTTTTCGTCGAAGTCGTAGCCTTTCAGCTTCAACATATTTTTTGCCATTTCGGGCGGCATCGTGTCTGCAATCGAACCGCCGCACGCCGCTAAAAAAACGAAACAAATGAGAACGAGGAAAATTTTATATTTCATAATTTTCGATGACGCTGAAAACCTTCTTCCGCCATTTCGACGGCTTTAATCAACGCGCGGGCTTTGTTTATCGTTTCTTCATATTCGCTTTCGGGAACGGAATCGGCAACAATTCCCGCGCCCGCCTGCACGGAAGCCGTGCCGTTTTTCAATTCAATTGTCCGAATGGCGATGCAGGTGTCGAGATTTCC
>JBPCRW010000118.1:0-9259 GCA_050996405.1 Pyrinomonadaceae bacterium
GGCGTGCCTTTGAAATTCATATGTTCAAGCAGATGCGCCATCCCCGTTTCGCCGTAACCTTCATTGCGCGAACCGACCAGATAAACGATATTGACTAAAATCTTTTGTTTAGTCTGGTCAGGAAACAACACAACACGCAAACCGTTTGACAATTGATATTCGGTAATCCCTTCAACTGATGTCACGCGCGATACACCCGCCGGAAGTTGCGCGAAAATCGCCGAAACAGAAAACGTGATGATTGCGATAATGATGATTTGCGTTTTAAAATAATTCCAGATTTTCATAATTTTATTCACTATGGGTGTAATACCTAGCCAGCTTGTTGCGGCTCTATTTTAAAGTAAGTTTTAATTAAACGTGATTAAAATCACGTTCTTTCGACAGAACGACAGCGACAGGGGAAATTTTGCCCGCCAATTAAATTTAATGTTCTTTAAGCAATTTTTCGACAATACCCGTTAAATCGTCTTTTTCGCCAATGCGGGCAATCACTTTTCCATCTTTATCAAGCAGGACTTTGGTTGGCAAACTTTTTACGTCAAAGATTTTTTTCGCCACGGGAACTGCCGTCACCGCTGTTGCCTGTGTCCAGGTTACTCCACGTGTAGCAACTATCTGTTTAGCCCGTTCCGCCGTTTGTTTGGCAAACTCGAGATCAGGTTCGCCTTCATCGTCGCCGATTGTTTCCGAATCCATTCCAACGATTTCAAATCCTTCTGCTTTGTGTTTGTCGTAAAGTTCTTTTAGTTTCGGAATATCCGCCAGACACGGCTTGCACCACGTCGCCCAGAAATCGAGCAGCACGAACTTACCTTTGAATTCGGACAGTTTGCGCGGTTTATCGTTAAAATCGGTGAAGGCGAAGTCCGGCACCGGCGCGCCGGCAACGAGTTGTTTGACGGACGAGTCAACAACACTCTTGCCGGCGGCAGAAGATGCGCCGGTTTGCGTGCTGCCCGCCAGTGCCGCTTGCACTGTGATCGTGTTCGGCGGCAAGCACTTTTCGTCGTTGCACAGTTGAAAACTCACTTCGACGGACAAACTCTGCGCCCCATTGCCGACATCTGCCTTGACGACGAGCGGCAATTTGAAATCCGCCTTTTCGACATAAAACTCCGTCTCCATATTGAAGTTGCGGTCAAAAATCTTCTCCGGCTGCGGACCTTGAATGTTGCCCGTCAGTTCAAAGGGCTGTCCCACCGCGAGTTTGATCTCTGTTCGGGTCGGACCGCCGTCGGGCTGCGTGATGGAGTAGAGATGCCAGCCTTCGCCGAGCTTGGCACTGAGCTGCGCTTCAAACTTATCGCCCGTCTTGAGCGGTGTCGCCGGTTTCACTTCCAGCGACCACTTGATCGGCTCATCATCCTGTGCCTGAGTTGCGAACGCGCAGAACAGACACAGTGCCAACGCCAAAATACAACTGACTTTTTTACCTTTGAGTTTCATCGTTTCCTTCTTCCCTTTTTGGAGACTCACACAAGCGTTGAACGCGCGTCATATTATTGCTGTCCGTTCGCGGCAGTCGCGTTGCCGGCGGCGCGCGAGCAACATCTCGACTTCGGTCATAAATGTGCGCTGCGTGGTGCGATCAAAGATGTGCGGCTTGAAGAGCAGGCGACCTTCGGCATCTATCAGGAAGTTGTCCGGTGTGCCGGTCACGCCGTAGTTCTGTTGCGCCCATTTCTCGACGGGCATCTTCAACGGCACGAAGCCGTATTTTCTTTCGGTCAGGATGGGCAACACTCTGTCATCTTCTTGCGGGTGAATGTTGATCGCCAGCACGACGAACCCTTGCGGACCATATTTGGTCAAGGCTTCCTGAACATATGGAAACTCTGCGAGGCATGGTCCGCAGCCAGGAAACCAAAAGTTGACGAGGACGACTTTGCCGCGATAATCGGCGAGCTTGACGGGCTTGCCGGTGGCGTAGTCAACCAACTCGAACTCTTTGAAAGGCACAGACTGCGCGGCGCGCAAGTGCCAGACTTCATCCGCCACTTGCTGCGGCGTTTTGCCGAGCTTTTGCGCGTACTGCTGCAATGCTGCATTCAGCGCGTCGTTGGGTTCAGGCACGGCGGCTTGCAACAGGCTTTCGTATGATTTGGTTGCTTCGCCCGCACCCATCGCTTCGGCGCGCAGCAGGTAATATGCGGTCGCGTCTATCCATCTCGGCACTTTCAGTTTCGCCAGCAACGTTGCCGCTTCCGCATACTTCTTCACCGTCAGCAATGAACGGGCTTGCACGATCTTCTCCTGCACGCCGAGCATTGTTTTCCAGTCTTTGTCTAACGGAAACAATTGCGTCATCGCTTTCGTCAACTTGAGTGCTTTATCGGGCTGGTTGTTCGTGGCGTAAAGCGCGAACAGATCTCTCATCGTGTAATTGAAGTTGACATTCTGATGATCGGGGAAGCTCTGCCATAAGCGTTCGAGGTAGCCGATTTTCTCTTCGGGCGTTTTCGCTTGGGAAGAAAAATTGAACAGCACGCTATACGCAGCCTGATCGTGCGGGAAGCGTTTGAGAATGTCATTCATCAGTTTACGTGCCGCCGCCGGATCGCTGTCCTCAATCGAACGCGCATACTCAAGGAGCGCGTCCGGGTCGTTTGGATCGAGTTCAGCCGCGTGGCGTAAATAGTTGCGGCGTGCTTCGGGCTGGTTGTTGACTATCGCCAGCCAAGCCAAGCCGCGATAAGCGGGCGCGAACTTTTCATCGAGCGCAAGCGCGCGTTGGTAATACTGTGCCGCCTGTTCGTTGGTTTGTTTATCCGTACCCGTCAGGACTTTGCCTAAACCCCACTGAATGGCGGCATTCTTCGGGTAGTGCGCTGCCCACGCTTCATAAACAGCGCGCAGCTCCTCCGTTGCGGGACCACCTCCCTGAGGCATCCCGAGCGACTTGACCGCCACCGTGCCACCCTGCTGACTGCCTTCTCCGGGCAGAGCATATTTACCCCCATATCGATTCTCCTTCGCCATGGCGTTAATCACAGCGGCTTTGATGTAAGCCTCATGCGCCGCAAAGTAATCCGGGTCGAGTTCAATGGCACTCTTAAAAGCATCCGCCGCCGATTGATATTGATGTTGCTCTAAAGCGGCTTGCCCTTCCGCATATTTGGCTTGTGCCTGTTTGTTTTTGGTTCGATAGAACCGCGACTTTTCGTTACGCGTGAAGTTGGCTTTGGATGTTTTTCCCGGCGTAGCGGATGTTGCCTGCGCCATCGGCACCGCGGTCTGCGCCCATGTTTGTCCGGTCAGTGCGCCAATCAATCCTGCGGCGACCGCTAATCCGGTCGACCAATTCTTTCCCGTGATAAATCTCATCGTCTGTTTCTCCTTATTCTTTCGCACAAGGCTCGTCCCAAGCGCACCCGTGCGTTTGTTTGATAGCAATTAGTCCGATTACTTCTGCTTCCATTATTGTAAATCTTCAGATTGTTTTGCGAAGTTGAGATTCTAAGTTAATACGCTTCAGTCATCCAAGCTCTTATGTTTCAACTAGTTGCGGCTAATGAATAGTCCTGCCTGAATTTTCATAAAGTTTGCTGAATTTTTCAGAAGTTCTCAATTCCCCGAATCCCAATTTCATTGTCTCGGATTTTAATTTTTGTCCCGCCTGAAAATCAGTATTCCTGAAATTCTTCAAATTTTCTTTCCGGTGATAAAAAGAAACTGTTTAAATTCAGTATTTTACAAAATATTTGAATGTTCCACGCTTTCTCTATGGTATTTGAGGTAATTACCATTAAGTCAAATACTCCATTTTGTTGTATAATCCTTTTACGGTAATTTCAAGTTGTTTTTAAGGGTTTTTATATAGGATTCTGCAAAATCAAGGCATTTTTCAAATATCTATTTCAATTCGTTTCCCTATGGATAAATTAAACGAGCAAAGTTTATTGATTGGCTCCCCGGTTGGGTCTTTAGCTTTCGAGAAATTTAATATCAAAGCCATTACGCCTTTTTTTGAGCGTTCCGTTTCAGATGAAACACGCCGCGCTTATCAAAGAGTAGCCAAAGAGTTCTTTAGATTTTACAATTTCAGGCATCCGGCGGAAATAAATCACGGCGATATTCAAAGATGGCGCGACCATTTGATTGAAAAAAAGAAAAGCGATGCGACGGTGCGCGTCAAGCTCTCGATTATTCGCTCGATGTTCGATTACCTGAAAATTGCCGGAATTGTGCAAAGTAACCCGGCTTTAACAAAGCTGGTTCGTCCTCCCGCTCAGTCGGATGATTTGAGGGGAAGGGCTTTATCTCTGAAAGAGGTTGACTATTTACTGTCGGGACCAGATCAATCCGCAGCCGAAGGATCACGCGACTATGCTTTAATGCTGGCAATGCTTTTGACAAGTTTGCGCGTCAGTGAAGTTTGTTCCCTGAAGGCTTCCTCGATTAAGTGGAGTCACAGCCGCTGGATTATTAAGTTCAGAGTCAAAGGCGGCAAGGAAAGAACCATTCCGCTTCCTTCAGAAGTTAAAAAGGCAACAGATAATTATCTGAGGATTGACCGTGACCGCCGAAAAATTCACAAAAGCGACGGAAGTGAACAATTTATCTTTCAGCCGATTACCAACTACCGCACACTAAATTTCAGCAAGCCGCTTTCCAAACAGATGGCTTGGAACATCGTCAAAAGATGGGGCGAATACGGCGGCATCGGCAAAGTTTCGCCGCATGACCTGCGGCGGACAGCCATCACCAGGGCATTGGACCAAGGACTAACATATCGCCAAGTGCAGATGATGACCGGACACAAAGACCCAAAAACCGTCATGCGCTACGACCACGGTCGAGAGAATTTAGAACTGAATGCGGTTAATTTTCTGGATTACAATCTTGGCTCTAAAACCAAATAACTTATTCAAAGCCTTTCGGCTGCATGGGAGGAACAAATGGACAGCGAGTTAAAACTAACGTCTGAACTTGAAAAGATTCTGGTGAGACTTCCGCCCGATGAGCAGCAGATATGGTTAGAAGAAGCCGTCAGGCTGTCCGAAATAATAACTCGCTATCAGAAAATTAAACGAAAAAGATATTTCAACCGGGAAATGCGAAAATACGCTTTCGTTCCAGAAGTCAATAAACTTTGTAAAGAGGCAATGAGTTCTAATCCCACTATAGTTATTAGAGAATCTCGTCGGGCGCGTCCAATCTCACCACATACTTTAGATAAATGGTCGAAAGATTTTACGCAATTCGGACTGCAAATTTTTATTCGCGCCGCCTACAAACAACCTGATTCAAATACGGATATGCGATACGTCCGAATGTCGGTTGGAGCCATAAAATGGATTAACGAAAACTGGCGCAAGTTTAAAGGCGCGCGAGCTTTATTCAATAAACTCACGGAACTCGCTCAAAAAGAAAATTGGCTGATACCGAGCGAAAGCTGGCTTTACCGACGATGGAAAAATATGCCTCAAATCGTCGCCGTTCATCATTTGCAGGGGAGAGACGCGTATCAGTCAAAATTAGCTCCATATGTTCCGCGCGATTTAAGTGATTTGGAAGCCCTGCAAGTGCTTTGCGGAGATCATCGGGAAGCGGATGTTACCGTCCATATCGGTAGCGGGAAGTTAGCCAGAGTTTGGCTAACTTACTGGCTCGATTTAAGAACGTCATTGATTTGGGGCTGGTATTTATCATTAACTCCGACCGCTGAGGCAATTTCTCTGGCTTATGCGGACGGAATCGCCAAATTCGGCGCGCAGCCTTTTTCTCGACCGGAAAGCGGATTTTACAGCTATATTTATACGGACAGAGGCAAGTCCTACAGGTCTCACGATATAGAAGGGAAGGTTATTAAGATTCACGAAAGAGCGGCGGACATCACCGGAAATTTTTCATATTTTTTGATTGAAAGAAATATCGGGTTAATCGAAGAATTCAAAATAAAACAATTGCTGGCAAAAGCCAGAAATCCAAAAGAAAAGCAGATCGAGAGAACCAATAGAGATTTTTCCGAATGGGAGAAAAATGAGTTTAAAGAATACTGCGGAAATAAACCTAGCGAGAGACCTGATGCCTGGTACAAATTATTTGAAAAACACAAAAGATTATCGAAAACTAAAAATTTTAAATCACCTTTTATAGAATTTGATGAGTATAAAACCAAGCTGTCCGAACGCATTGATAAGCATAATTCAAGCGTTCATGAAAGAAGTAATTTAGGCGGAGCTTCAATAATTCCGATTGAAGAATTCAAAATTCTTTACAAAACCCGTTATGAAATTCCGCAGAATTTAGCGGTAATACTTTTGTTGAAAACAACCGCTCGAACCATTGGGAAAATCGGAATTAATTGTTTCAACAAAAGCTGGCATTACTGGAATGACCTGATGTCAGGGCTTAAAGGGCTAAAAGTTGAAGTGCGGTATACAGACAGCGACTACAAGAAGGTTTGGGTTGTTCTGCCGGGCAAAGGATTATGCGAAGCCAAGCGAGTAGAACCCGTTTCATTGCTGAATCCTAATAAGGAAGTTATGAAACAAATAAAAAGAATGGAGGCGAATGAAAATCAAATTATTAGGAATTTTCAATTGATTCAACAATCCAGGTTGCGCGGCGAAACCGTCGAAGATAGATTAGCCGAATACAGCCATGACGAGATTGACCAAATAAATTCTGATTCATCAAATCAGTTGCCAAAATCTTCCATCTATTTGTTTCCGAGAATAATAAAAAATAAGCGCGATATGTCTAATCCAGCCAAGATTGTTTCGGCTGAAGATGTCGCCGGAACCGAATCTAAAGATGACATTTTTGTGATGAGAAAAATTATTAAAATAAACGAATTTGATTGATGACGGATGAAGAAGTTAAAGCGGCTGATGACCTGTTGGAGCGGGTCATCAAAATACTAAATCCCACTCACCGCGTGGTTCAAGATGAAATGGAACTGATCGTCGGGGTTTTAATGATTTTGCTTGATCATCCAAAAGCCGGAAACAAAGTGCATCTGTTTCTAACCGATGACCTAACTACCCAAGTCGAAGGCAAACTGCTTGATAAAATTTGCGGCGTGATTAACAAAACTTATCTGATGAAAGGCGAGGAAGCAACTCTTGCCGATGACACCGCTTTAGAAATTATTCGAGACTATCTGCTCGAGCATGACGAGTTCTTTTTTTATAAAAACCAAAAAAGGATTTTGAGAAAACCGCTGCCGAAAAAGAAAAAGTATTGAAAATTTTAATTTGTAAAAGGTAACTTTATGAAAATTAATTCAAACCCGCAGTTGACCGAAGATGACTATAATAATTTTTGGGATGAAGAACTCAGGCAATGGCTCGAAGAATATATTATTAAATACCCACATCACGATACAGCCGTGCTTTCTCGAAGCCAGTATATCGGCATCCCGCGCGGAGTTTTAGATTTATACCTGGAGAAGAAATTCTTTCTTCCCAAAGGATTCGGCGGCGAAGGAAACAATTCTAAAACTTCCAAAGTCGAGCCGGCGATTCGCGCCTACCGCAGCAAAATCGGGGCTTTCGCACGACACGGATACGGAAAACGCTTTTTTGAAACCAGCACCTGGAAGCAGATGCGGCATGCTTTGAAAATCGCTCTGGACGAGAATGTAATAATCGTCGCGTATGGAAAACCCGGAGTCGGAAAATCAAAGGCGTTAAGCGAGTTTTCTCTGCGGGAAACTACAAATGCACCAATCACGATGCTGTGTTCGCGTAATGTCACCGCCACTTACTTTGTGAAATATATAGCGGATAAATTAAAGGTTCGCGGTCACGGACAAATCGCGGAAATCGAAGATTCAATTTGTGACAAACTGATAAAATATCCGCGTCCGTTATTCGTTGATCAGGCAAATTTCTTGAGCGAAAGATCGCTTGGCTCGGTCTGCCATATCTGGGAAAAAGCTAAAATCCCAATCGCTTTAATCGGCACGACGGCGTTATACAATTCGTTTATGAAATCCACTTTAACCGAAGATGTCAGAGCGCAACTGACTTCGAGAATTGCCATCCATTATCTGCTGCCGGAGCTTGAATTGAGCGAGGTCAAAGCAATCGTCGAATATTCGTTCGGAGAAGAAGCGACCAACGAAATGATTGCTCAAATCTACAACATCACCGGCGGGATTCATCGCAATGTCGATATGATCATCGCCAGAATTTTACATCTCAAGGCTAAAAATTTTGAATCGCTGGAGTCCAAAGAAATTGATATGGAAAATCTGATTGCTGTCGCAGGCTCAAGATTAATGATTAGCTAAACCGTTGTTCATCCTGCGATAACGGCTCTTTGACAACTGCCAAATTCTAGATTGCGGGATTCAGTTGCGGCTAGGTAAAAGCTCTTAAAATTAATACTTATTTTCGATAGAATGAGATTTCCTTTAAGGAAAATTATCCGAAAACGGTAACTGAACTCCGCAAAAATTTAACCGGGATTTTACTGAGAAAACAGATTTGTTATTTCCGGCAAATTTTAGAAAAGACTGATTCCGGCGACGCGAATTTGGTTGAATGAAATTCTGTAATCAAAAGAAAAAGGCTGACGCGCTTTGCTGTTACAAAATGAGCGTCAGCCAAAATATTAGATTAAATCGTAACTTGAAAATTAAGCGGTCACATAAAATAGATTTCATCTTTTCAGCAATAGAATACCTATAAACATTGGGTTTTGCTGATAAAGACGTTAAGATGAATTTTGTGTGACCGCTTATCTCATATTAAAATTTGAAATTGTTTCGCAGGCTGATCCAAATAAGAAGAATCGTCAGCAGGATCACACTGCAATGATATAACTGATTATTCCTACTTTATTGATAAAGCTCTGCTTATTGACTTTAACAACCAAAATCACAAACCCGCAGACAATTATCCGCCTGGATTATGCAATTGTCATAACAACTGCCGGACGACGCGCCGCATTGATCGGCACAGTATTGCTGTTCATCCCCGTCGGGCGGGACAGGACACTGCGAACAACAAGGTCTAGCCATAGCCGACTGTGACAACTGATTGCTGTTTGCAACATAAATCAATCCAATAATCAAAAAGGCAAGAATCAACGCCTTGGTCAGAATCTTTGTAGTAAATACCTGCTTCATTTTATTTTTCCTCCATTAAGAATTAAGTTTGCTGATGACTTCCGTTTCCTTGTCAGCGGAAAGTTTTCCGACCCAGAAATTCGTCACTTCGCCTTTGTCATTAGTGAGAATCAAAGTCGGTGTTCCGCTGACCTGAATGTTATCCAGAGATGACCGCCTCACCTCCATCCCGGT
>JBPCRW010000132.1:0-41216 GCA_050996405.1 Pyrinomonadaceae bacterium
AAGGGAAAAGTGGCGGCGATTACGACAGCTTCGCCCGGTTCATTCGGCGGCATTCGCTGTCTGGCTCATTTGCGCGACGTGCTGACGATTCTGCTCGTCAATACCTTGCCGTCGGAAATTGCGGTCGCCAAAGTCGGCGCGATGTTTGACGGCGACAGCGACGAAATGACAGACGACAATATGCGCGGAATTTTGGAGGATTTAGGAAAATCGCTATCCGATATGCTGGAAAAAACGCACGGCAAAATCGAAGTGGTCGAAGGCGCGAATTCAACTAGTTAGAATACGTGTTTAGATTGGACCACAATAGCAATATATTTGATGGTTTTCATTCTACTTCCGTTCAGCGTGCTGGTTGGAATAATGTTTTTGTGGATTAGAAATTCTAACAAATCGGGATAACCACGTGGTAAAATAATTGATTTAAAGATAATGAAATTTTCAAAATTATTTTTCGCGGCGGCTCTCTTTTTCGCAATCTTCGCCGTTTCGATTTCGGCGCAGAAAACGTCTGTTTCGGAAACGAAAAAGATTGACGGCGAAGGCTTAAAAAACTTGCTGCCGACGGCGGAAAATAAAAAACCCGTGCTGATAAATTTCTGGGCGACGTGGTGCGGACCGTGTTATTCGGAATTTCCCGAACTCGTCAAAATTGATGCCGACTACCGCAAAAAAGGCTTGAATTTCTCGGTCGTTTCGGTTGACAATATCTCGTTTATCGAAACGAAAGTTCCCGAATTTTTACAGCAGTTCAATGCCGCGATGCCGTCGTATTTAATAGATTACCCGTCGCGCCGCGAAATCGCCAAAGCCATCCGCCAAATCGCGCCGCGCTTTGCCGACCGTTATCCGTTGACGCTGCTTTTCGACGGACGCGGAAATCTCGTCTATCAAAAAATGGGCAGGATTGACGCGAAAATTTTGCGGGCGGAGATTAACAAAGTTTTAGTTAAAAAATGATTGATTTACGAAGCGATACAGTAACAAAACCAACACCCGCGATGCGGCGAGCGATGGCGGAAGCGGAAGTCGGCGACGACGTTTACGCGGAAGACCCGACCGTTAATTTATTGCAGGAAAAAGCCGCCGAAATTTTCGGCAAAGAAGCCGCGCTGTTTGTCCCGACAGGCTCGATGGGGAATCAAATCGCCGTCAAACTTCATACGAAAGCGGGCGATGAAGTCATCATCGAAGAGCGCGGGCATATTTTTAATTACGAGATGGGAACGCCCGCAGTCGTGTCAAACGTGATGATTCGCCCCGTCAAAGCCGCGAACGAAAATGGAATGCTGACGTGGACGGAAATCGAATCGGCTCTGCGCGTAAACTTACCGTATTACACTTCGCCGACAGGTTTAATTTGTCTGGAAAACACGCATAATTTCGGCGGCGGCAGCGTAATGAGCGCGGCGAAAACGAGCGAAATTTGTGATAACGCTCACGCTCTTAATTTGCCCGTTCATCTGGACGGCGCAAGAATTTTTAACGCGGCGGTCGCGCAAAGCGAGACGGTCGAAAATCTTTCCAAAGATTGCGATTCCGTTCAGTTTTGTTTGTCGAAAGGCTTGGGCGCGCCCGTCGGTTCGATGCTGTTGGGCAGTAAAGATTTTATCGCGGAAGCCAGAATTTGGCGCAAACGTCTGGGCGGCGGAATGCGGCAGGTCGGGATTCTGGCGGCGGCTGGTTTGATTGCTCTGGAAGAATCGCCGAAACGCCTGCACGTTGACCACGAAAACGCGCGGGCATTAGCCGAAGGCGTGGCAAACTTAAAAGGCGTTTCGATTGACGCGGAAAAAGTTCAAACCAACATAGTCATTTTCGACGTTTCCGCAACGGGGAAAACTTCCGCTGAAATCTGCGCCGAGTTAAAAGAAAAAAAAGTTTTGGCGATTCCGTTCGGCAGAGCGATTCGGATGGTCACGCATTGCGATGTTTCGCGCGAAGATATTGAGAAAACTTTGCAGGCTTTAGAAAAAATTATTCAGTAGTGTTAAAGTCAAAATTTACTGACTACTGATTACCGAACTACTGATGATTATCGCCATTGACGGACCTTCGGGCGCGGGAAAATCCACGCTCGGAAAAATGATTGCCAAAAAACTGAACCTGCTTTATCTCGACACGGGGGCGATGTATCGCGCCGTCGGCTTGGCTGTCGCGGAAGCCGGAACGGATTTTAACGACACGGAAAAAATTGCCGAAATTGCCCGCGCGTCAAAAATCGAACTGGTCGGCGCGCCGGAAAATTTGCAGATTTTTTTAAACGGCAGAAACGTTTCGGCGGAAATTCGCACGGCGGAAATCGGGCAGGCGGCTTCGATTGTTTCGAGCGTCTCCGAAGTTCGCAGAATTCTGGTCGAACATCAGAGATTTTTGGGACAGAATTCGCCGCGCGGCTGCGTTTTAGACGGGCGTGACATAGGAACGGTCGTTTTTCCAAAAGCAGACGTGAAATTTTTTCTGACGGCAACCGCGAAAGCCAGAGCGCGCCGCCGTTTTGAAGAAGACACCGAGCGCGGTTTAATGACAACTTACGAACAAACTTTGAGCGAAATAAATCTGCGCGACAAACGCGATGTAACGCGCGCCGATTCGCCGCTCTCGATTGCCGAAGGCGCGATTGTCATCGACACGAGCGAACTGAATTTAACCGAAGCGTTTGAGCAAATGATAAAAATCGTCGAAGATAAAGATTTTACCGGCTCTGATAGTTGAACTTTTCAAGATAATTCTCTGAATTTGACTCGGACGATATCAATCGTGCTATCATTTCTGTTGCTCTTTTTATGCTCCCGTAGCTCAGTTGGATAGAGCAACAGCCTTCAAACAGGAGCCTGTGCGGGGAAAAGTAACTTGCACAGTGGAGAGTGCTGTATCGGTGGATCTCTAAGGGAATTGAAAAATTCCTATGACAATACCGAGGTAATTTTTTGAATTTATTCAAAATCGAACCGTAGAGACTATACGCACTCAGACTGAAATGTCTAAGATATAGTCCAGACTTTCAACTTGTTTTCTCGCGGGAAGACAAGGCTTGGGAAACCAAGTGAGGTAAGCTAAGCTGTGGGTCGCACGTTCAAGTCGTGCCGGGGGCATTATTTTGATTTTCGATTTTTGAAAGTGCGGCGAAAGTTTTGGCAGTAAATTCCTTTCGTGTTATTCTGGAAGGCGTGACGAAATTTTGCACGAAATGCGGATGTGAAAAAGATTTACTTCTGTTTCCGGCAAAGCGAAAGTCGAAAGACGGACGTGGTTCTTGGTGTCGGGCTTGTTTCAAAGCAAATTGGGACGAGAGGTATTATGAAAATCATCAGCCTTACAGAAACAGTCACAATACGAGTCGCGGAAAAATGCGAGAGCAAAACGCGCGAAAGGTTTTTGAATATCTAGCGCAACATCCTTGCATAATCTGCGGAGAATCTGACTCGATTGTTTTGGAATTTGACCATCGTAATAGAATGGAAAAATCCGGGAACATTTCAAACTTGATTCTTCACGCATCGTGGAAACAAATTGTGTTGGAGATTCAAAAATGTGACGTGCTGTGCGCTAATTGTCATCGTCGCAAATCTGCCGCGCAGTTCAAATACAAGCGGCATGTTTTTGTCAATATCTAATTATGGCGGCTATAGTTCAGCGGTTAGAACGTCGGTTTGTGGAGCCGAATGTCGAGGGTTCGATTCCCTCTAGCCGCCCCATATTTTTTTAGTTCAATCGCTTGTCTAAATTTTCTTTCTCGTTCAAATTCAATTGTGTGGTCTGATTTTGAGACTAGAGCAAATACCTTTATTCAACTGATTTACCGATAAAATTTTTGTCAGCGGATTTAGACAAACGAAAAACCGCGCTTGCAATTATTCTCTAAAAGATGCATCATAGTAATGTTCATCCTAACTCTCGCGTCAGAGATGGCGCACTCGTCAAAAGCGGTTTTGCGGATAAGTTTGAGAGCAGGTTCATTTACAGTTATAGAAGTCGCTCTTGAAATTTTTGAGCATCCGAAACCGATTCTTCGTTGCCGACCGTTTTTCTCCGAAGTCCAAATTCGATTCGACGCTTCTTTTGAAATTCCCCATTCAGGGAAAAGGTATTTAATTTTTATGTCAACAAAACTTTATGTAGGAAATCTTTCCTTTAACACATCGGCGCAGGATTTGGAAAAAATCTTTGGTGAAATCGGCACGGTCGAATCGGCGAATCTTATCGAAGATCGTGAAACCGGACGCTCGCGCGGATTCGGATTTATCGAAATGTCGAGCAAGGAAGAAGCGCAAAACGCGATTTCTTCGCTCAACGGCAAAGAAATCGACGGTCGCGCCCTGACTGTCAACGAAGCGAAACCCCGTGAAGAACGCAGCAACGGCGGCGGTAGTCGCGGCGGCGGACGCGGCGGATTTGGCGGCGGCGGTAGTCGCGGCGGCGGTGGCGGCGGCAACCGCGGCGGCGGCACTTCGCGCTGGTAGTTTTAACTATTTACAAACGTAAATCAGAAAATGCTTTCGACAATTGTCGAAAGCATTTTCTATTTCATTTTCCGATAAATTTTTTTTCGCCTACTCCTCGTCGCGCCCGTGAACCTGCGCGGGCGGGTGCGTGGCTTCGACTGCCGTGAACGTTTCGAGAATTTTATAGGAATGCGCTGCGCCTTTCGGCACAACCCACGAATTACCTTTTTGTAGTAAAATCAACTGTCCTTCGAGATGCAGTTCGGCTTTGCCGGAGATTACATAACCGACCGTTTCGTAATCGCGCGCCGGGTGTTCCTTCTTTTTTCCCGGCTCTTCGTTTTCCCACAAACGCATTGAAATCGATTTGCCGGAAGCCAGATATTTTTGACCCAGCGCGCCGTGCGGCGAATCGCTCGAATCAACTTTTGTCACTGTCGTATCATCCATTTTTAAAATTCCTCCCTTGTTAATTTCAACAGATATTTTATATCTAAAATTGATTATAGAGAGTGATTTTTTGCCCGACAAATCAGATGCTTAATTTTTCCGCGTTCGTCCGGCTGGTTTCGGTTTCTCATTACTTTTCGGCGGCGTTTTCTCATTTTCGATTTCTTTCGCCGGTTTTTGAATTTCAAATTCCTTTTTGTCAGCGATTTTGTCGTCAATGTAAACGTCCGCGCGATATTTGCCCGCGAGCCACGAATCTTCGGGCGATGCCGTGAAATTGACGATGTTTTGCTTGCCGTTGGTTTTGTATCTGACGGTAACGGATTTTGTTTCCGGTTTTAACCCCGCGACATCCGCCGCGACGAGAATCATTTTTACATTCGCCGGTTTTCGTGAAGAAAGCTGAATGCGAAAATGCAGAATTTTATCGGCAGTCGAAAAATTTTCGATTTCGTCCGCCGCTTTGCCCGCGCCGTCGTCGCGCATCAGAGAAATTTGTTCAACGCCGACCGGCGCGTTGTCGTCCGCGTTTTCTTCCTGCGCCGCCACGTTTATTCCGAAAAAAAGACAGAAAATTCCTACGAAAATTATTTTCACAATTTTCCTCCAAACCTTTTTAAATTTTTTGTTTGTTCTCCTGTTTATTGGTGCGGTGACTTTTAATTTAGTTGCACGCAGGCGCGGAAAATTATTTTAGTTTTTCGGCGGCAACTTGGATGGCGGCTTTGGCGAACGGCGCGAGCGGCACGGTTCGCATTATTTTTAAATCCTCTTTGACGGAAGTATCTTCATCGAGAAATTTTAAAACCTGCCGCGTTTTATTTTTTGAAAAAAGCTGTGTAAAAACATCATCTGCCGGATGTTTTTTCGTCTGTAAAACGTCAAGCAAAACCGAATCGAGATAATCTTTCCAAACGCGGAATGCGGATTTTGAATTCTGAATTCTGAATTCTCCAAATTCGCAACTAATTTTTGCAGCCTTCGCTGCGTTCGCTGAAACGAATATCCGGTTGAAGGTTTAACGCCGCCGCCCGCCGTGCCGATGCGAATAATTTTCGGCGCGGGAAATTCCGCGTGCGGCTCGTCGGACATCGGAATTACGCCGCGCTCGGTTTCCGTGATTTTGTAATTTTCGATTTTTAAAGTTTCGCGGATATATTTTTTTAGATTCATTTCATATTCGTTTTGCGTTAAAAGATTGTCCGAGAAAACGGTAAATTCGATTAAGGCTTTTTTTGCGGAAAAAGGTAGAATATAAACAAAACGACATTCATTTTTCTGCTCGACGCGGAAATCGAAAAGCGTCGGCTCGTTCGGATTAAAAAATTCGTTTTTCGTTTCAATCGTCCAGCCAAAAAAATGCTGCCAGAGGTTTCGATATTTTGGATTGTCGTAAGTTTTTCGAGTCGCGCTGTCGAAAATAAATTCCTTTGCGATGAACAAATCTTTGCTCGTTTCGAGCGTTTCGTTTTCGACTTTTTGAATGTCCGCCCGCAAAAATTCGATGTTTGAATTCGCGCTTATTTTATCGAAAATAAATGCGTAAAAGTCGGCGGCGCGAATCATTTTATATTCGTATTCGCCCGTGTTTAAAAGTTTTGAAAACCCGCGCGTCCCGTGAAACCAAAAACTTTTCCACCTGTGGAAAACTATTTTTTCAAATGCCGATTTCTCTTTTTCCCAGAAACACCACGTATGGTCGTTTGTGTTTTTCGCAACGCGATCAACGACGAGAATTTTTTTGTCGCGCAGCAGGCTTTCGTTCAAATAAAAGACGAGCGAAAGTCCAGCCATTCCGCCGCCCGCGATAATGTAATCGTATTCGTTGTTTGCCACGTCTCTATTTAGTTTGGCAAAAACGCGCCGTCAATTCAAAGAATTTGTGTTATTTTATTTGCATTATGAGAAAAATTATTTTTGTTTGTTTGATTATTTTGGCTAGTTTGAATTTAAGTTTCGCGCAATCCAAAGCGGACGAGAAAATGAAAACTGAAATTCGCGCCGTGATGGACGCGCAGGTTGTCGCATGGAACGCCGGTTCGATTGACGGATTTATGAAAGGCTACTGGAATTCGCCGGATTTAAAATTTGTGTCCGGCGCAAACGTCACGCGCGGCTGGCAGCCGACGCTTGACCGTTATAAAAAAAGTTATGATTCAAAAGCGAAAATGGGAACGCTGACGTTTTCGGATTTGGAAATTACGATTTTGTCAAAAGACGCGGCGGTCGTGCTTGGCAGTTGGAGTTTGCAGCGCGAAAAAGATAATCCGCACGGAAAATTTACGCTCACGTTTCGCAAATTTAGAGACGGCTGGAAAATTATTATTGACCACACATCTTGATTTTAAGTTCGTGGTTTTTAATTGCGCGGAACAATTTTTGCCAGTCAAAATTTATCTGTTTTATTTTAAGACATAATTTCAACAAACACAGGAAAAATTTATGCAGGACACGAGACAGGAATCTATCAAAAAATTAAACGATTTGATTAAAGATGTTCGCATCGCAATGCTGACGACGATTGACTGGGGCATTCTGCGCTCGCGTCCGATGGCGACGCAGGCAGCGGAATTTGGCGGCGAACTGTGGTTTATGACCAGTTCCGACACGCACAAAACCGACGAAATCGAAAAAGACCGGCGCGTTAATGTTTCATACGCCGCGCCCGATTCAAACACTTACGTTTCGGTTTCGGGAACAGCAAAGATTATCAATGATCGCCAAAAAATCGAAGATTTATGGAGTCCGATTTACAAGGCGTGGTTTCCGAAAGGTTTGGATGACCCGACGATTTGTCTGCTGAAAGTGACGGTCGAGCAGGCTGAATACTGGGATTCGTCGAGTTCGACGCTGGTGCAAATCGCCGGATTTTTAAAAGCGATTGTCACCGGACAACAAGCCGACGGCGGCGACCACGGCAAAGTCAGTTTATAAAATAATAGACAACTGAAAATGAAAAATTAAATCTTTTATTTTTCAATTTTCAGTTGTGCCGGATTTTTACGACACAGCCTTTTTCGTTCGATTCGCGCGCCGCGTCCAAAACCCTTTGAACTTTTAAGCCGTCGTCAAAAGTCGCGGCGTGTTCGATTTCGGTTTTGCCGTTTAAAATCGCTTCGACTATTCGAGGCGCGAAGCTCATAAAGCCGCGCGCAAATCCCGTGTCGGGAACGCCTTCGACCGTTTTGCCTAAATCAATTTCGATTCGCGTCCAATCCGTTTTGTCTGATTCGGCAATGAAAATTTCGCCGCGATGCTCGATGCGGATTGCGCCTTTTGTGCCGAAAAATTCGACGCGGTTTTGATATTTCGGCTGCTCAATCATCGAAATTGAAACGATGCCGGTTGCGTCGGTCGTCAAATCGTTTTCGGCAAAACGGAAAATCATCAACGCTTCGTCGTCGGTTGTCACGTCGCGCAGTTCGTTTGTTTTTTTATCCTTGCGCTGTTTAATGTGCGTTTGCAGTTGGCAGAAAACTTCGGAAATTTTCGCGCCCAAAAACCAGTTAAAAGAATCAATAATATGCGAGCCGATTGCGCCCAATGCGCCGCCGCCCGCGTGTTTATCCGACCACCAATTCCAGGGCGTTGAATCATTGCCGCGATGCGGCGCGCGAAAATTATATTTCGCGTGGCGGATTTTTCCGATGCTGCCTGCGCGAATCATTTCAAACGCTTTTTGTCTGCCGGTTTGAAACCGTAATTCGTGGTCAATCAACGCTAAAACATTTTTTTCGCGCGCCTTTTCGGTCATCGTTTCGGCTTCGGCGACCGACATCGCCATTGGTTTTTCGCACAAAACGTGTTTGCCTTTTTCAATTGCGTAAAGCGACATTTCGTAATGCGTGTCTGGCGGCGTGGTGATGCAGATTAAATCAACATTTTCGCGTTCGACGGTTTCGCGCCAATCATCCGTAAAATGCGGAATGTTAAATTCCTTCGCCGCGCTTTCGGCGTTTTCGAGATGCCCGCTCGCAATCGAAATAATTTCCGCGTTTTCGCATTCTTTGAAACACGGAATCTGCACTTTGCGCGCAAAACCCGTTCCGACAATTCCAATTCCGACTTTTTTCTTCATAACAAAAATTAAAACACGAATGAAAAAAAGAAAAAAGCGCGAGGTTTATTTTCCTTGCGCTTTTCATTTGTCCGGTAATTTTTGTTTTTCAACTTTTAGGCGTTTCCGCCGAAAAATCCTGAATTATATCTTTTTTCCAACCGTTTTTGCGCCGCAGAAATCTGTTGTAAATTTCCCTTTCCGGTGCGGGCATCTCCGAAATTCGCGCGCCGATAAGATACTTCAATCCGGCGGAATTTCCGTTCTCGCGTTCGTAGCGCACGCCTACGATTTTCATTTTTACCTGTCCTTCCGGCAAATCGAGTTCGGCAATCAGCGGGCGTTCTTCGCCAACCAGATAATGCTCGCGCAGGCGAATCGAAGAAACGTAAAAAGCGATTCCGTCTTCGCTCAAATCCTTTGTTTCGCCTTGCATCAAGAGCGTTTCCCGCTTCAGCAAATTCGCGTTCAAATTTTTTTCGGGCGGAATAATAATTGTCACCGGAACGCAAAATTTACGGCGCGGCGCGTTCCGCCGATTCATTAACAGGCAATTTAGTCTGGCGACAAGCTGGCGAATTAACATTTTTATCTCTTATCAACTTACATAAAAAATTTATTTATCGGGAGAGAGATACATGTTTCGGCGGAATTTTCGTTTTAGTTTTTGAGCGGCATTCCGTTATTATCTTTGCTTTTAATGCCGGAACTTTTCCCTTTGTCGTCAACCTGTATAAAAAAGGAAAGTTTGCCAGTTTTGCCGTAAATGGCAGGCTCGGCGTTTGCCGTATATTTCTTTTTGTCGGATGAAACCGCGAGCGTGTAGCGATAGCCGGTCGAAGCGGAATTCTGCGCGTCGTCCGGCAATAATCCCTGTGTAATCAAAGTCGGCATATCGGTATATAAACCGCCGTTTTGCATCGCATAAACCATTTCGGCTCTGGTAATTCGTTCGAGCATTGACTGCGCTTCCGAATGATGAACTTCGAGCCTCAGCGTAAAGAAATAATTTTTTCCTTCTTTTTTCGCCGCCGATTCGGTCGCTTCGTCCGCCATCAGATAAACCCAAACGTCATTTTCGCGCTGTAAATTAAAAACTTTGTCTTCCAAAACTCCCGTGTCGTCGTTCGGCATTTTGACGGTGACGACAGCTTTATCGCCCGTAATGATTTCGCCGCTGATTTGAAGTTCGGCGGGAACTTGCGCTGACAGAGGTTCAAAATCGGCGTTCAAATCCTGCATCTCCGCGTCCGTCAAACCTTCGACCGCGACGCGCAGATTCGTCATCAACATCGCTTCACGAAAACGTTTTTCGCGCAGGTTTTTGTAGAAAATGCGAATCGTATCGGCGGGCGAATTGGGCGCGAAATTGATTCTGCCCTTCATCGGCGCGGTTTTGGCTTCGCTCAAAACAGAAAGGCTTTTCTTACGAATCGTCTGTTTTGCGTCGCCGCTCTCATCCTTATTTTTCGCGGCGACCGCGCAGCCGACCGACAGCATTGATAAAGACACGACCGACAACAAAAGGAATTTTAAAAAGAATTTCTCTGTCATTTGAATTACCGCTCCGAAAGATTTAGAAATTTTGCCGAAATGGAGAAAACATTAACTTTCTAAGGAATGCGCGCGAACAAAAAAGCACGACGCGCTTTTGTTATTATACGCGCCGTGCAAAAAAATGCAAAACAAAATTTTACAGACTTGATGAATTTCTGCGGATTAAACAAGAATAGGACGCGGATGAACGCAGGTTTAAACAGATTAACACGGATTTTTTAAACGGTAACCCGCGAAAATTCCTTGAATCCGCATTTATCCGCGTCTATTTCTTAAGCGTGGCTTCTATAATTTTCTCTTTCCGGTTAAAAGCAATTCGCGCCCGACGTAATAAAGCAGAATTGCCAGAATCCAGAACGGAATCATTCCCAGCCAATCGGCGTTGTCGCCCGCGAAAAACGGATTATGTCCTTTTGCCCACGCCGCGAAAATATTGGGAATTCCTCTGCCGCCTTTGTCCAATCCAACGCCGAGCATTGTTTTCAGAGAGTTTGCAGTTGTTTCGGAAAACTCGTAAACCGCAAAAACCGCGACTAAAATTCCCGAAATCGCGCCGCCAGCGATGTAGCCGGAAGCGAGCAAAACGCCGTTTGATTTGTCGGTTTCGGCGATAATCTGCGCTTCGGTCAGATTTTTGTGCGCGAGTTTGCGCTTCAGATATAAATCAACCGCGTAACGCACCATTCCGCCGACGAAAATCGGCGCGCTGGTGGAAATCGGCAGATATAAACCGACCGCGAAAGCGAGCGCGGGCGCGCCCGTCAACTCCAGCATTATCGCAATCATCGCGCCGATTAAAACCAATCCCCAGGGAAGTTCCTGACTCAAAATTCCTTTGATGATATAGCTCATCAAAGTTGCTTTCGGCGCGTCGTAGCGTTCGATGTCGTTGCCTTCGTCGTCCTTCGTTATCACGCCGTTAATCGTCGGGTCAACCAGATAAACCGGATTGCCGCGCATATCAACCAGATATTTGCCCGGCTGAATTAGCTTGGCATCCGTGTTGTGCCAGACGCGATAAGTCTGCGCGTCGGACGCGAATTTTCCGCCCGCTTTTTCGCCGCGAAGCTGCCCGCCGCTGTCGCGTGAAAGCTGCGTTTCGTTGACGGTAACGACGGCGGATTTTGCCGGTTCGACTTTTTGATAATAAGTTTTTGAATCGTTTAAAAAGATGAGCAGCGGTCCTAAAATCAAAGCCGAAGCCAGTGCCCCGACGAGAATCGCAATCTGTTGACGGCGCGGCGTTGCGCCGACCAGAAAACCCGTTTTCAAATCCTGCGAAGTCGTGCCGCCGTTTGAAGCCGCGATGCAGACGATGCCGCCGATGCTCAAAGCGGCCACGAAATACGGCGAAGGCTGTGTCCAGCCGAGAAGCAGAAAAACGAGACAGGGAATCAGCAAAGTTGCGACCGTCATTCCCGAAATCGGGTTTGAAGACGAGCCGACTTCGCCCGTCAGACGCGACGAAACCGTAACGAATAAAAATCCAAGAATGATGATTAAAAGCGCGCCCAGAAAAGACACCACCGGACGCGAAAAAACGCTCAAGCCGAGCTGCGGCGCGAGCATCATCGCCGCCATCAGCGCAATAACGCCGATGATGACGTATTTCATCGAAATATCCTGGTCGGTGCGTGGCAATTTCGCGCCTTCCGCGTCCGTCCCGCCGCCGCGCAAATCCGCCAAACCGGATTTCAAGCCGCTCCAAATCGTCGGCAAACTGCGAAACAGAGAGATGATTCCGGCGGTCGCCACCGCGCCCGCGCCGATGTAGAGAATGTATGAACTGCGAATTTGTCCCGGACTCATTTCGTGGATGATTTTCGTCAACTCCGGCGAAACGGGCGCGGTCAAACCGTCGCCGAAATACTTAATCATCGGAATCAAAACGAGATACGACAGCACGCCGCCGCTAAACATAATCGCCGAAATATACGGTCCGATGATGTAGCCGACACCAAGCAGCGCGGGATTATTTTCGAGCGCGATTGAGCCGCCTTTGAGAGTTGAATCGCTGAATTCCTTTCCCGGTTCGCCGTTCCAGAAACTGAAAACGTCCATCAGCGATTTGTAGATAAATCCGATGACGAAACCGATGGTGATAATTTTTCCGCCCTGCAAAGCCGTGTCGTCGGTTTCGGAAACTTTTACGTCGGCGTGTTCGTTGGCGACGGCGCGGGATTCGGCTGATGCGCCCGCCTTTAAAACTTCCGCGCAAGCCGTGCCTTCCGGGTATTTTAGAAAACCGTGCTGCTCTTTAATAAGCGCGCGCCTTAAAGGAATCATCATCAAAATTCCCAAAAGCCCGCCTAAAATTGCGACGAGCATGACGCGCGTCACTTCCAAATCAAAGCCTAAAATTAAAATCGCGGGCATCGTCACGCCGACCCCGAAGGCGATTGATTCGCCCGCGCTTCCGGCGGTCTGCACGACGTTGTTTTCCAGAATCGTCGCGTCGCGCATTCCGAATTTCGAGAGCAGCCGAAACAAAGTAATCGAAATAACGGCGACCGGAATCGAAGCCGAAACCGTCAGTCCGGTTTTCAGCACAAGATACAGCGACGACGCGCCGAAAATAATTCCTAAAATTGTTCCGACAACGAGCGGAAAAATTGACAATTCGCGCATATTCGTGACGCTTGCGGGAATATACGCGCGAAAATTTTCGAGAAAAGGATTTCTCATTACGAAAAGCCTCCTTGCTTTTCAATTACGAATTTCAAATTGCGAATTACGAATGTCAAAACAACTTTCTTCAATTCGGAATTCGTAATTTGAAATTCGTAATTCATTTTTGGGGAAAGTTTTGATTTGAAACTTGCTTAATGTAACTTGCAATTCGCTTTGAAGCAAGTCACTTAGAAGATTTTTACCACAGAGACGCAGAGATGCAGAGAAAAATAAATTTATTTTCCGCTTTTATGCTAAATTTATTTCAATTCAAATCTTGAGGTTATTCCCAAATGAAAACAATTTTTTCTTTTAAAATCTCTGCGTCTCTGCGTCTCTGGGTTTCAATTCTGCTTTTCGCATTTTCGATTTTCGCGCAAACGAAAATTCCCGCGCCGAAAGACGTTTTGGGTTTTACGCCCGGCGACGATAGAAAACTCGCTTCGTGGAATCAGGTTTTGGATTATTTTAAAAAACTTGATGCCGCGAGTGACCGCGTTCGATTTGAAGAAATCGGCAAAACGACAATGGGCAATCCGTTTGTTTATGCGACGATTGCAAGTCCGGCGAATTTGAAAAATCTCGAAAAATATAAACAGATAAATCAGAAACTCGCGGACCCGCGCCTGATAAAATCGAACGATAGAATCGCAAACAGTTTAATCAAACAAGGCAAAACAATCGTGCTGATAACGTGCGGCATTCATTCCAACGAAGTCGGCAGTTATTTATCGTCAATGCTCATCGCCGATAAATTAGCGACGGCGACGGACGCGGAAACTTTGAAAATTTTAAACGACACGATTATTTTGCTCGTGCCTAGCTTGAATCCCGACGGCGTGGATATTATCAAAAATTGGTATGACAAAACTCTCGGAACGCCTTTTGAAGGAACTGACCCGCCGGAGCTTTACAATAAATACGTCGGACACGACGACAACCGCGATTGGTATGCTTTCACGCAAACGGAAACGCAGCTCACGGTTGATAAAATCCACAACGTCTGGCATCCGCAAATCGTCCACGACATTCACCAGCAAGGCGCATACGGCTCACGTCTATTTTTGCCGCCGTATCTGCCGCCCGTCGAGCCGAATGTTCCCAAAGAAATCGTCGAAGGCTACACGGAACTCGGAAATTATATGGCTAATCAGATGCGCGAAAAAGGTTTTCAAGGCATTACGACCGATTCGACCTACGACGCCTGGACACCTTCGCGCGCCTATTCGCATTATCACGGCGGCGTGCGGATTTTATCCGAAACCGCTTCGTGCAAATTAGCCACGCCGATAAAAGTCGAATTTAACCAACTGCGCGAAGGCTTAGGCTACAACCCGAAAGTAGAATCCGCAAATTTTTCGCCTGTCTGGAAAGGCGGCGAATGGCACTTGCGCGACATCACAAACTATATGACGACCGCCGCGTTTTTATTGCTGAAACACGCCGCCGACAACCGCGAAGAATGGCTTTCGAGATTTTACGCGATTGGCAAAGAAGCCGTCAGACCGCGAAAGGATGGAGAATTATTTGCCTATATTATCGAGAAGGGCAATTCGCTGTTTGACGAATCGCTGATTCGCGCGGGCGTTAAAGTTGAATACGCCGGAAAATTTACGTTTGACGGAAAAACCTATCCTGATTTTACTCCGGTTATCCGTTTAGACCAGCCGTACGCCGATTTCGCAAAAGCGATGATTGAACCGGAAATTTACCCCGATTTGCGAGATGAAAAAGGTCAGCCGATTCCGCCTTACGACGTGACCGCACATAATCTGGCTTTGCTGACCGGCGCAAAGGTTGTAAAAGTTTTTCATCCATTCCAAATACCCGACACACCGAAATTTGGCAGCGGAATAGGCAGCGGAAGCGGTTGCGGTTGTGGAAGCAGCAGCGGCGGAGATTGCACTATTCATTATGCGACTTATCACTCGCAAGTGCCTTCAATGGACGAAGGCTGGACTCGATGGGTTATTGACACCACGCCGGAAATCCATAACGGCTGCGTTAAATATCTTTCAATTTACGATAAAGAAATTCGTGCCGGTAGTATCGGGAGAAATCGAACCATTACCTTTCCCGATCAATCGCCGAATCAAATTTTAAACGGCTATACAAAAGGCTCGATGCCCGACGAATACACGGGCGGCATCGGCAAGGAAGGCGTCGAAAATCTCAAAAAATTCGTAGAAGCGGGCGGAACTTTAGTTTTCCTGAATCGCGCTTCGGATTTCGCAATCGAACAATTCGATTTACCCGTCCGCGACGTAACAAAAGATTTGCCGCGCAAGGATTTTTACATTCCCGGCTCGATTCTGCGGACGGAATTAGATACGACGAATCCAATCGCCAAAGATATGCCGAAAGAATCAATCGCGTGGTTTGAAAACTCGCCCGCGTTTGAGATTACGGATAATGCGAACGTCAAAGTCATCGCCAAATATCCGGCGGACGCGAAAAACATTTTGCTTTCCGGCTACGCTTTGGGCGCGGAAAAGATTGCGGGCAAAGCCGCGCTCGTCCAAGTCAATTACGGCAAAGGCAAAATTATTTTATTCGGCTTTCGTCCGCAATATCGCGGTCAATCGCTGGCGACGTTTCCGCTGTTGTTCAACGCGATAGGAAATTAGCCGCGTTTCCAAAACTGAATTTCTTCCAAGACAAAAGCCGCAGTTCCGCGAAACGGACTGCGGCTTTTCGCTCTAAGAAGCGTTTTTAAATTTGAATTTGCCGCTACATCCTGCGCCGAATCGCGTGATACACGACGAGCAGAATGACCGCGCCGATGATGGCGACAATAATACTTCCAATGTTCAAACCGCCTGTCTGACCAACGTTGATATTGAGAAGACTGAATATCCAGCCCCCGACAACTCCGCCAATCAGACCAAGCAAAATATCAATCAAAATACCGTCGCCGGTTTTGTTGACCAATTTGCTGGCAATAAATCCCGCTATCAATCCCGCAATTATCCAAGCTATGAAATGCATATTTTTCCTCCGTGTGTTTGTTAATCAAAATTTTCTATCGGTCTTTGTCCGAATTATTTTTATCATCCGAATTATCATCAGAATCATCATCCGCATTGTCGTCTGAATCATCGTCTGAATCGTCATTATTTGAATCGTCATCAGAATCATCATCCGAGTCGTCCGAATTATTATTGTCCGAATCGTCATCCGAATCGTCTTCATCCGATTGTGAATTATCATCGCTTGAATTGTCGGAATCGTCAATCGCTGATTCGTCATCGGGATTGTTACCGGCGTTTGATTCATCGTCGTCCGAATTTTCCGCGCCTGCTGATGTTTCGGCGGGCGGCGCGTCTCCAGCCGTATTTTCGACGCTGCTGTCATCTTCGCTTTTTTCCGCAGGCGGCGTTTCGTCCGAGCGAACAGCAGCAGATTCTGGATTGCCGCCCAAAAAATTATCGAACATCTGTTTGCCAAATCCGATGCCCTTTCCCGCCAAACTTTCTTCGCCCTGTCGCTCCTGCTGCTCGGTCAGATAATTTTCGGCAAGTTCTTTGCCTTTTTCCCTGCCGGAATTTAACAGTTCATTTTCCAAATCTCCTAGATTCATTTGTTTGCTCCTTTGATTTTTGTTATGCGTAAAACTTCGCAATCCGCAGCGGCAAGGCGTATGCCAGAGCAAAACGCGCGCTATTTGCATTATAAATTAAGGCTAACGCGGAAAATATCTGTGGCAAAAGCGCGTTTTGCTCCGTTTCGCCACAATCGGTTTTCAAAGAATCGAGCGTGTAATGTAAAATTAAATTTTTACAAATTCATTTTTATAAGGATTGGAAAAATGTCGGAAGCAGCAAAAACAGATAAAAAAACTCGGATTGAAACCGATTCGATGGGCGAAATCGCGGTCGAAGCGGATAAGTATTGGGGCGCGCAAACCGAAAGAAGTCTGCATCATTTCAACATCGGTTTTGATGTCATGCCGCGCGAGATGATTCGCGCTCTGGGAATTTTGAAAAAGGCGGCGGCGATGACGAATCATCAATTAAAGCCGGACAAAATGACGCTCGAAAAAACGGATTTGATTGTTCGCGCCGCAAATGAAGTAATTGACGGAAAACTCGACGCGCATTTTCCATTGAGAGTCTGGCAAACCGGAAGCGGAACGCAGACGAATATGAACGCCAACGAAGTTATTTCAAACCGCGCCATCGAAATCGCGGGCGGCGAAATGGGAAGTAAAAAACCCGTTCATCCGAACGACGACGTGAATATGTCGCAGTCTTCAAATGATACTTTTCCGACGGCGATGTATATTGCCGCCGCCGAACAGATGAATAAACTGATTCCGACAATCGAAGAACTTTATAATTCGATTAACGCCAAAGCGCGGGGATTTGCCGATGTCGTGAAAATCGGCAGAACGCATCTTCAGGACGCAACGCCTTTGACGGTCGGGCAGGAATTCGGCGGCTGGGCAAGTTTGATTGCGCGCGATGTTGAACGATTAAAATTGGTTTTGGCAGGTTTATATGATTTGGCAATCGGCGGAACGGCGGTTGGAACAGGCTTAAATTCGCATCCCAATTTTGCGATTCGCGCCGCCGCTAACATCGCCGAATTAACCGGCTTGCCGTTCAAATCACATCCGAATAAATTCGCGGCTTTGTCGGCACACGACGAAATCGTTTTCGCTTCCGGCGCGTTAAAAACTTTAGCTTGCAGCTTAATGAAAATTGCGAACGATATTCGCTGGCTGGCTTCTGGTCCGCGCTGCGGAATCGGCGAAATCACGATTCCCGAAAACGAGCCGGGCAGTTCAATTATGCCCGGCAAAGTCAACCCGACGCAATCCGAAGCAATCACGATGGTCGCCGCGCAGGTGTTGGGCAACGATGCCGCAATCGGTTTTGCAGGCTCGCAGGGCAATTTTGAATTGAACGTTTTCAAGCCCGTGATGATTCACAATTTTCTGCATTCGGTCAGATTGCTGAACGATGCCTGCAAAGGTTTTATAGAATTCTGCGTTTCGGGAATTGAACTGAATCGCCCGCAGATTGATAAATATGTGCGGGATTCGCTGATGCTGGTCACAGCTTTGAATCAATATATTGGTTATGACAATGCCGCGAAGATTGCCAAAAACGCGCACAAAAAAGGTTTGAGCTTGAAGGAATCGGCGATTGAATTAGGACTTTTAACAGGCGAACAATTCGACGAATACGTTAAGCCGGAAGAAATGACGCATCCGTAAATTAAGGCAAAAGGTAAAATTAAAAAGGTAAAAGAATGTTTTCTAGCATAACTCTTTTCGTTTAATCGCCAATTAACACGGTCATCTCGCCTTTAATAATTGTATCGGGCGGTCCGACGGCTTCAAGGATTGTGTCGCCCATTCGCGCCGCGCCTATTCCGCCAATTATCACGGTGTTTGACGGCGTGATGACTACGCCCGGACCGTGCGGCGGAACGGGCAAAAGCGTCAGACAGGCGTGAATGTCCGCGCCGCCCGCCGCGCCTGAAACCATACTTCCCATCGCCGTGGCTTCGGCGGCTTTCAAGGTTTGTTCGGCTGCTTTCGCGGCGGCTGCGCCGGGCGTTGGGGCGGCGGCAAGCGAGGCGGCTTCGGCTGTCTTAATCCTTATTTCCGAAGCCTGTTTAGCGACTTGCAGTCCGGCGATAGCACCGGCACTAACTCCGCGCCAAGCCGGAAGATAGCCGATTAAAACCGTCGGGCAACCCGGTCCCGGCGTTAAAATTCCCGGCAGCGGATGCGCGACATTATTTGTAATTCTGGCGGCTGGTTTGCCTCCCATAATTCATTCCTCCTTCTTCAAATCGTCGGTCGGCAATCCTTGCGGCGAAGGCGTTGCGGCTGGCGATTGCGTCGCATCCGGCGTTGGTGTTTTTATTACGCTTTCTACGTCTTCCGTCACCTTTTCGCCTTTGCCGTCGGCGACGCGCGACGCGACGGGAAATTTTTCGTCCTTGTCATTCGGTTTATAAAAATCGTCCAACGCCTGTTTTTCCCTGTCGGCTTTGTCGCGTTTGGCGCGGCGGGCTTGAGCTTCGGGGCTTTCGTCGTCGGCACTATCTTTAACCTGTTTTAAATCGTCAACGCTGCTCACGCCCGAAGCGGCTTTTTCCTGGACATGCTCGGCGCGATGCTGGTAATCGCTCGCCGTATCGACTTTATCTTTCGCTTTCTCGAAAACGCTGTTGACTTCTTTGACGACCTTTGCAATCTGCGGCGAAACGGTTTCAAAAACTTTTTCGACGACCAGATTCCAAATCGGGAAAAACGTATTTTTAAACATCAAAGCCGTCAGCCAGGGCAATCTTCCCAACAGAACTTCCATCGTCTGCGCCTTGTTGTCCTGCGCTTTTTTGCGCGAGGCTTCGAGTTGTCCGGCAAGGTCGCCGATGGTGTATTTGATAATCGGGTCAACGTAATGAACCAGTTTGTCTTCGAGAAGTTTGGCGATAAAGGCTTGCGCGCTCAACTTTTTGCCGTCCGGCGTATTCATCGAAAAATCTTTTGAGCCGCCCGGCAAAATTCCGCTTGCCAAATCGCCCATTATCGAAACGATTTTTTGCGAGAGATGACGGCGACCGGCTTCTAAAAGCAATTGCGAATCAATTTCGGCGGAAATTTCTTTTGCCATCAGACGCGCGAAAACTTCTCCGAGCAAGCCGAGATTCGCGTCGTTGATTTTCGCCATCGCGTTTTTGACGAAATCCGGGATGCCGTGAATGTCCGTCATCGCCGCGTTCATTCCGTTAATCAGACATGCGGAAGCGGACGGCAAAGCATCCGGCGTAGTTTCAGGACTTCCCTTCAAACTGCCGAAAATCGCGCCGAGATTCGCGCTTCCCGGAGTTTGTTCCGGGTCGCCGTTTGTTCCGAGAAAATCATAAACTTTATCGACCTG
Organism: Pyrinomonadaceae bacterium; assembly: GCA_050996405.1. Taxonomy (GTDB): domain Bacteria; phylum Acidobacteriota; class Blastocatellia; order Pyrinomonadales; family Pyrinomonadaceae; genus JBPCRW01. The sequence continues at coordinate 20,079 of JBPCRW010000132.1, forward strand.
TTCCTGAACGTCTTTTTTCGTTTCGTCAATCTTTTCGTTGACATCTTTGAGCAAATTATCTTTATCCTCGTCCGCGCCGTCATCTTTTTTTTCAGGTTTTTTGAACCAAACCGGATAAGTCGGCTTGTGTTCGGCATAATTGCCTTTAATCGCTTCGATAGTTAAATCGTGCGCCGCCGTCTCGATATTTTTTTCGTGATTCTGTCTTAATTCGAGATAAGCCGCCAGATATAAATCAAACATTTTGAAGGCGAAACGCTGAACGATTCCCATAATATTGCCGACTCCCGGAACGTCAGCAATTGCGCCCGCCGCCATATCCAGCGGATTTCCCGAAGGCGGCTGAAGATAAAAATCATTCAGCGTTTTGCAGAAAGCGATGTAAGTTGCGCGCGTTTCGTGCAGTTTTTTGCCCGCTTCGTGAACTTCTTTGTAGATAATCGACGGTTTGTTAATCGTTTGAATCGCCGTTTCGATGTCGGATAAAAAAGTGTCGAGCTGCGTCGGGTCGGGCTTTGATTTTTTTGAATCGCCGCCGAGCAGGTTCGATGCCATATCGCCGACCGAATCGAGCGCGCCGCGCTGTTCGGTTGCTTCTTTTAAAATAATTCTGGTTGACGAAACAAAACCAAACAGCGCGACTCCTTCGCGTTCGACCGCATCGCGGAACATAATTGCGTGACCTTTGGGCGGATTCTGCGCGTCGTCGGGATTAAAATTATTATGTGGAAATTTCTTTCCCGTGTCGGGATGCACATTGCCGAAATGAATAAATTCGGTCGTGATGCCGCCGTCGAGCGGATTCGGATTATCGTTCTGTCCGCTGTGCGAAATGCCGACCGAACCGACATCGCCTTTTTCGGGAATCGAAAGAATGTCCTTTAACAGAAACTCCGGTTTTGCCTCGACTTTCGAGGTCGGTTTTCCGCCGGTCGCCGCGTCAAGCATTTTGCTGGCATCATCGAGCAATCCCATAAAATCTTCCTTCTACTTTGCTAATTTGCTTAATTTGGCTTTGGTCGCGTCGTCAATTTTGCAGGTCGCTTCCAGTTTATAATCGTTTTGAAAATCGCCCAGTGCCTGTTTGGTGTCTTCGCCCATTTCGCCCATTTCGCCGCCGCAGCTATATCCGAGATTATTTAGACGCTGCTGCACGCCGCTGATTGTATCAATCGGGTCGAGACTGCCGAAGTTAAGCGGGTAAATTTCCTTTCCGCCCTGCAAAATTAATCTTCCGCCCGTAGCGTCCGGCGGAATAAAATGTTCGATTCGACCATCGTCGTCGGTTTTTCCGTCAATCACATTGTTGTCTATTTCCATCACGTAGCTTTCGTTCGCTCGCGGCTTGCCAAGTTTCATAAGCCGAATTTTTATTTTCGCCGGTTCGCCCTTGAGTTTGAAAACGTGTTCCTGCTCCGTGCCTTTAGAAACTTCTTTTAATTGTTTTTCGGGTATAAAAATATCGTCGTCTGCAAACAAAACATTCGGGTCTGCGCGTTTCCGGCGCAGTTCTGCGTTTTCGGGATGCTCCCAAATCGTGCGCCAAAAGAAACCGTTTTTTTTCGCTATACTCGAAGTGCTTTCGCTTTCTCCGACTTTTTGTTTCGGCATAGTATTTAATTTAAAATGCAAAATTCAAAATTACGAAATCAATCTTCAATTTTGCATTTTAAATTTTCAGTTTTGCATTATCTAAGCATCTTCCCAAGCGTCTTTATCAAGGTCTGGAAAAGACACCTTGCAGTTTCCCGGGTCGATTCCCTTAACCTCGGCTTTACCGTCTTTGTCGAGCGAACCGGAAGCGACGCGACCATTGGGAGTAGTGACGCGGTAGCGTTTGCCTGCCGCCGGATTGCCCGCTTCGTCAACCATCTTGATTTTTATCCACGATTTTTTGTCCGCGCCTGTTGACTTTTTATCCGCGCCTGTCGATTTTTTATTCGTGTCCGCCCGGTGGACTTTTTCCTTGCGGGCGGCGGAGCGTTTTTCAAGCGAGGCTTTCGAGCCGGGTTTAGCATCGTCGGCAGGGTCGGCAATTTTCGGTTCGAGCGGCGCGACCGGCGACTGCATCGCGGCACTGCCCGCCGAGCCGCCGCTGTTGATTAAAACCATCGTCCCTTGAATCGTCACGCCGGAAGGACCGACATCGATAAATCCGCCCGCTCCTTTGATTGTTATCTGCACACCGGCTTCGATGACGACCTTCATTCCGGCTTTTATGTAAATTGTTTGACCGGCTTCTTCAAAACGGTTTGTAGAATTTTCCTTAATATCGCCGCCGACTTTTAAAGAACGGTCGCCCGTCACCGCGATTTTATCTTCGCCTTCAATTTTCAGATTGCGGCTGCCTTTGATTTTTTCCAGTTGGTCTTTTTCGACGATGCGATGTTCTTCGTTTTCGATTTTCTCGCGGCGGTCGTGATGGACGATAAAATGGTGGTCGTTGCCGACGTATTCGCGGCGGTCGTTTTTATTGCGGATGTCAACGTCTTTTTCGCCGTGAACAAAGACCTGTTCCGAGCCTTTTGTATCTTCAAAACGAATTTCGTTAAATCCCTGCCCGCCGATGCTCGAATCCGATTTAATCGTCATCTTCGTTTTTTCATCCGGCAAAACGTAGGGCGGCATCATATCAGGATTATAAACGCAGCCGGTGATTATCGGCTGGTCGGGGTCGCCTTCGATAAAATCCACGACGGCTTCCATTCCGACGCGCGGGATAAACATCATCCCCCAACGATTTCCCGCCCAAGACTGCCCGACGCGCACCCAGCACGAACTGCTCTCATTTATTTGTCCTTCCCTGTCCCAGAAAAACTGGACTTTGACGCGCCCGTATTTGTCCGTAAAAATTTCCTCTCCGGCAGGTCCGACCACGACCGCCGTCTGGCTGCCGCGAACGACCGGCTTCGGCGTAACCTGTTCGGGACGAAACGGCACGGTGTATTGAATGCAGCTAAAGCTATTTCCATATGCCCGCAGCACTTCCTCTTCCGTTTCATAAGCCGGACTTTGCTCGATTCCGTGCGTTACAAAGGTTAATACATACTGCGTGTTAAAATCCGCCTGCGGATGATTGAGCAATTTGAAGCGATGTCCAGCCGTCAGCGAACAGCAATCCGCCGTGCCGCTCACCACTCTATACTGCGCGTCCAATTCCTGCGCTCGCGTCTTGACCGTTTTGCTTTTGTCCTCGTCTATATTTGCTAAATCCGCCGCGTTATCTCCGCCGCCTTTATCTACTCCGTCATATTTCCGCGCATATCCGCCCGGATAATCATAAAACTCTAACTTGTCATTGCCTCCGATGTTGACCAGTGCCGGCTGCGCGGCTTCATAATTTTTCTTCGGCGTTTGAAAGTTATAATCCCAGAGCGTAACTTTTCCGGTTTGCAATCTATGGTCTATTCGCCAAGTTCCAATCGAACCTACCCAATCTTCGTCGTCTGAAACCTCCAGGAAACACTGCACGTCGCTCTTTGAAGGGCAATCCAGATTCGACTGCGACATATTCCCGATTATCATCCGGTGCGTGCCGTCGCCGTGCTTGAAGTAGTAATAAATTCCTTCTTCTTCCATCAGCCTGGAGATAAAAGCAAAATCCGTTTCACGATACTGCACGCAGTAATTTCGCGCTTTAAAAGTTCCCTGCTGTTCATACTGCACGTCAAATTCGCCCAAAACATCCCGCAATATATCCGGCACGCTCATTTGCTGAAATATACGGGTTCGATGCTGCTGCGTCAGCACCCACACCGCCGGAACTATCGTCGCGTAATAATATGAAAATCGCTCGTCTCTATTGCCTTGCGAAAACTGATTAACGATTCCGTGAAATGTTCGAGTGGTAGTGTCTCTTTGAGTAATCGTGATCTCGACTTCCTGCCCGATTATCTGCTGCACATCGACAATCGTCGGTTTGTATCCGACTTCCATTTCCTCATGCAGCAATTCCACCTCGAAATTAAAAAGTGTCGAGAGGGCTTCGGTCGCCGTCAACTTGTTAATCAGCAGATAATCTTCTCCCAGAGGAGTAGTTATCTGCACCATCCGATTCGCCTGCGTTATCGCCATATTTATTTAACTGATTTCGTAAGCAAATTTTCCGTCATCGCCGACTTTGACGTGAACCTTGCCGACACCTTCGCCCGTCGCCATTCTCGATAAAAATTCACCCGACATTTCCGGCAAAAGCGTTCCGTTCAGGATATTTTGAACGTTGCGCGCGCCCGAATCGACATCGGTGCAGCGTTTTGCGACTGCATCTATGACGCTAGTCTCGTAGGAAAATTGCGCTTTGTGATTCTGGAAAATCCGCTGGGCGATTTTTTGAAGCTGAAGTTTAATAATCAGCCGTAGAACGTCGTCGGAAATCGGATAAAAAGGCGCGACCGTCATTCTGCCTAACAGCGCGGGCTTAAAGGCTTTGACAAGTTCCGGTCGAATCGCTTCGAGCAGTGGTTCGGGGTCCGGTTTCGTATCAGGGTCGGCGCAAAGTTTCATAATCGTGTCGGTTGCGACATTTGAAGTTAAAAGAATCACTGTATTTTTAAAATCAATTTCGCGTCCTTCGCCATCCTCTAATTGTCCTTTATCAAAAACCTGATAAAAAAGTTCCAGAACGTCCGGGTGCGCTTTTTCGACTTCATCGAGCAGCACGACCGAATACGGTTTGCGCCGCACGGCTTCGGTCAAAACGCCGCCTTCGCCGTAGCCGACGTATCCCGGCGGCGAACCTTTAAGGCTCGAAACCGTGTGCGCTTCCTGATATTCGCTCATATTTATCGAAACCAGATTGCGCTCGCCGCCATACAAAGTGTCGGCTAAAGCCAGAGCCGTTTCGGTTTTACCAACCCCCGAAGTTCCGACGAGCAGAAAAACTCCAATCGGACGTTTCGGGTCGGTCAAACCGGCGCGTGACGTGCGAATGCGCTCGGCAATCGCTTTGAGCGCGTGGTCTTGCCCGATAACTCTTTCTCTCAAAGTGTCCGCCAGATGCAAAACCTGATTGATTTCGTCGGAAACCATTTTGCCGACGGGAATTCCAGTCCAGCCGGAAATCACTTCGGCGACCGTCTGCCCGTTGACGACCGGCTGCATCAGAGGATTTTCGCCCTGAACCTGTTTTAACCCGTCGTTTAATTTCGCAAGTTCTTCGCGCATCATATCGGCGTTGCCGTTGGCTTCGCCCGATTCGAGTTTCGTGCGAAAATCGCGGATTTTTTCAATCAGTTCTTTTTCCTTTGTCCATTGCTCGTTCAGTGCGGCGAGTTTTTCTTCTTCTTTGCCTTTCTTTTCCTTCAGTTCGCCAAGCCGTTCGTCGTGTTTCGCGCCGGTCGCCAGTTCACGTTCGAGCGAATTTATTTCCGTCGTCCAGTGCTGAATGCGCCGCGTTGCGTCTTCAATTGCGGGCGGCGTTCCGCCTTGTCCGATGGCGACTTTCGCGCAAGCCGTATCTAAAACGCTGACCGATTTATCAGGCAACTGCCGACCGGAAATATAACGATGCGAAAGTTTTACGGAATCGACAATCGCTTCGTCCAGAATGCGGACGTTGTGATGCTCTTCCATTTTTTCGACCAATCCGCGCATCATCGCAATGCCTTTTTCTTCGTCCGGCTCGTCAACTTTGACAACCTGAAAACGACGTGCAAGCGCGGCATCTTTTTCAAAATACTTTTTATATTCTGCCCACGTCGTCGCGGCGATAGTCCGCAGTTCGCCACGCGCCAACGCGGGTTTTAAAAGATTTGCCGCGTCGTTTTGTCCGGCTTGCCCGCCCGCGCCAATCATCGTGTGCGCTTCGTCAATAAAAAGAATTATCGGCTGCGGCGAAGATTTTACTTCGTTAATGACATCTTTCAAACGGTTTTCAAATTCGCCTTTAACACTCGCGCCCGCTTGCAGAAGTCCTAAATCCAAAGTTCGCAACACAACATTTTTCAATGGTTCGGGAACGTCGCCTTCGGCAATCCGGTTGGCGAAACCTTCAACCACTGCCGTTTTTCCGACACCGGCTTCGCCCGTTAAAATCGGATTGTTCTGGCGGCGGCGCGTCAAAATATCAATTATCTGGCGAACCTCAAAATCACGTCCGAGAATCGGGTCAATTTTTCCCGCCCGCGCCTTCGCCGTTAAATCTTCCGTGTATTGGTCGAGAGCTTTTGTTTTTCCCGGAACGCCCGATGCGACCGGCGCGCCGCCCGTTGTCGAACTTTCGTTCAGTGAAACGGCTTCGCGGTCTTCCGCCGAACCCGCCGTGATGTCGTCCAGTTTTTGCTTTAGCGATTCGACCGAAATCAAATTAAATTCTTTGGAAATCTCGCGGGCGATTCGCGCCAGACTTTCGTTGTCGAGCAAAGCCAAAATTAAATGCCCGCTTCGCACCCGCGCCGCGCCGAAATCAACCGACGCTAATAACCAGGCATCCTGAAACCAGCGCGGCAGACGGTCTGAAAGTCCGGGCGTGCGCGTGTTTCCGGTTTTCAAACGTTCAAGCGCGGTCTGCACATCCTTTGTCACGCGGTCAACATTGCATTCGTAATGACGCAGAATTTTTTCAAAATCCGTCTCCTGCGCTTCAAGCAGTTTTGCCAGGATATGCTCGATTTCGACATCGTAATTAGTGCGCGACAGACACAAACCCGCTGCACCTTCGAGTGCCGCGCGTGTCGTGTCATTTAATCTTCCGATAAGCGATTTCAAATTTACGTTCATAGTTTTTCTCCATTTTGCCCCAATACTTTAAGAAAATTTTCACCGCCGAGACGCGGAGACGCAGAGAGATTTTGAAAGTTGTTGACAATCCGCTTGAGTCCGTATTTCAAAATCGAAAATCGCGCAGCCGATAATTCTCTCGGTTATTTTATCCTCAAATACCTGTCCGAAAGACATTGTTGTTTTTACCACTTACTTTGTTTTTCTCTGCGTCTCCGCGTCTCGGCGGTTCAAAATCAAATCTGTAAAATTATCTGCTCATCATCATTTTTAAACGGCTTGGTTTTCAGAAACGAAGTCCAGCCGAGCATCGGGCGGCGTTTGGCGCGCGTGGTTAAAATTGTGCCGGGAACTTCTTTGGCTTTTAATCTTAATTGAACATCGAAATCGAATTCTTCGCCGACGATAAAGCGAATCATTTCCTGCATCGGTTTGTAAGCCGTGCCGTTCGGCAGAAACGCTTGAAACTCTTTAAAGCCCAACGTGCCGAAAACGACTCGAAATTTAGACTGGTCGTCCCAGACCTTTGTGCCGACGACTGTATTCATTCCCAAACGACTGTTCGCCAGCCCAAGCCGCGTAATGCTTTCCGCGTCCAGCGCGAGCCATTGACCGGAAAACTGTCTGACTTTTGCCGGAACATTAAAATAATCGGACAAAACCTGTTCGAGCGCGACTGCCGAGTGCGGTTTCTGCGCGACGAGTCCGGTATATGGCAAAAGCGATTCGTCGTCTATAAAAAGTTTGCCGTGCAGACTGCCCGTGCCGAGTCCCGCAAAATCAAACAAGTATTCGGTAAATTCATCATTCCCGCGTTCATACTGCACCGGAAAACGATATTTTTCCCACGCCCGAAAAAAAAGCGAAACGGCGCGATGCGTAAAAATATCGAGAAAGGCGTGCAGCCCCGTATCGCGGTAACGAGCGCGTTCCATAACCAGTTCCGTGTAATGCGTCGGCAAAACTCCGAGCGCGCCGACCATTCCCATAAAATTAACAAACATTTCGAGTTTCGGCGCGTCGGCAAACTCCTCGACCCGTTCGTTAATTTCGTAAATCTGGCTCGCCGGAAAATTAATTGTCGCGCGCGCGCGACACCGCACGACTTCGTTTGACGGCAAAGGCTCGCGCCCTACCGCCTTGCGTTCGGGGAAAATCTTTTCGAGCAGCCGCACGGCTTGAAAAAATTCAAACCGAAACGGCTCTTCAAAAAGTTCTTGATTCAATGGTTTTTCGCCCATTACTCTTTATCGCGTCTTCACCAAAACGCTGACGTTTGTCGGATATTTCGCGCTGTGAAAAATCCTCTCGGTCGCCGCCTGAAAATCCGCGTCTTTTGCCAGAAAAATATTCGGCACGAATTTTTGCGGGTTGCGGTCGTAGAGCGGATACCAACTGCTCTGAACCTGCATCATTATTCGATGACCTTTTAGAAAAGCATAGTCGTTGCCGTGCAAATCAATTGTATATTCGTCCGTTTCGTTCGGCGTAATCGCTTCCGGTCGTTCAAAACTTTTACGGAAACGCCCGCGAAAGATTTCGCCAACGACCATCATTTGATAATTCGCTAGTTTCCCGTCCGGCGGATAAACGTCAACCAATTTAACGACCCAATCGCTGTCCGTTCCCGATGTCGAAGCGAAAAGATGCGCGATGATGTCGCCCGAAATTGTCACGTCTTCGGTCAAAAGTTCAGTTTGCCAGCTTAAAACGTCTTTGCGGTTTTTTAGAAAACTCTGGTCTTGCGCGAGCCACGTGTACCAATGCGAGCCGTTCGGGTCGTAAGTCGCTTCAATCGGATGTTTGCGATACGGCACGGGACTGGACGGGTCGGAAACATAACTGTCAAATTCGTTATTATTCTGCGCCGGTTTTTCAAACGAAAGTTTTCCGTCCGCGTGCAGATAAAGATTGCGCGGCTCAACATTTTTGCGCGGCGACCACGCATCGTAAGTCATCCAGCGATTTGTGCCAGTTTCAAAAACGGTCGCTTCGGGCTGCTTTAAATTTCCTTTGCCTTTCAAATAGTAAGCAAAAAATGGGGCTTCGATTTCCTTGCGAAAATACTTGGAAGTGTCGCTGCCGAAATCAACATCCGCTAATTTTCGCCCGCGCCCGTGCCAGCCGCCGTGATTCCAAGGTCCTTCGACCAGAAAGACGAGATGATTTTTATCAGTTTTTTCGAGTGCCTGATATGTCGCCAACGCGCCGAACAAATCTTCTTGGTCCCACCAGCCGCCGACCACCAGAGTTGGCACGGTCGCCGTCGGAACATACCGCTCGGCGGCAAGACGCTGCCAGAAAGAATCGTAATTCGGATGCGCGACAAAATTATTCCACGTCGGGAATTTGCCGCCCGTCTGCATCGTTACGCCCGCCAAAGTTTTCAGTCCCAGATACCAATCGTAAGCGTCGGTTTTACCGAAACTCACGTCTTCAAAAGTTTTCGACGATTCCATTGATTTGACGTATTCGTAACCGTAACTTTCACGAAACGCGCCGTTGTGAAAAAAATCGTCGCCAATCCAGGTGTCGGTCATCGGAGCTTGCGGCGAGACGGCTTTCAGCGCGGGATGCGGGTCAATCAGCGCGACGGTCGAAAGCCAGCCGTCGTAGGAAACGCCCATCACGCCGACGCGCCCGTTATTTTTCGCCACATTTTTGACAAGCCAATCAATCGTATCGTAAGTATCGGTTGATTCGTCGGTTGATTTCGCGTCCGTTTTATCGCGCGGCGGGCGATTCATTACGAACGAGCCTTCCGATTCGTAGCGTCCGCGAATGTCTTGAAAAACAAAAATATAACCGTCGGCGACAAGTTCTTTTTTGGCGGCATTAACCGTGTTGGAAGTATTTTCCTTCACGCCGTAGGGTGTTCGGTCAATGATAATCGGAAGCGGCTCGGTTTGATTCTGCGGCGCGAGAATAACCGTGTGAAGGCGCACACCGTCGCGCATCGGAATCATTTGCTCGCTTTTAGTGAACGCGACGCTTTCGTCTTTGATACTCTGCGGCTGGTCGCTGATTTTCCTTGCGGTAAAATCTCTGCCGCCTTGATGAAGAACGATTGAAGTAACTTTACCGTTTGCATCACGAACAAAATTTACATTTGCCGCAAAATCTTTGACAAAAAATTTGGTTTCCGACGACGGGAAAATTTGAAATTTAGGCTGGTCGGCGGCTTGTGCGTAGAATTTATCGCCGTCGCGGAAAAAAGAAATGATTAAATCCGGCTGCTCGGCATTCTGATACTGACCCGTGTAAGCGTCAAAAATTTGCGGATTGATTTTTATCTCGCTCGGCGCGTTCGCGTTCTGCGCGACGATGCGCGGCGACTGCCAGGCGAAAACCAATCCGATGAGAAAAATGATTTGAACGAAACTACCGCGAAGATTTTTCATAGCGTAACTCCGATTTTAGAAATAAGACTTTCTAAAAATGCGGAAACACGCACGTAGTAAGTGTGTTCTTTTGAACCTCTGCGCCCTTACTTCGTGCGGGCTTCTGCATAAATGATTTAAAGCAAAACCTGTTCGCCCGCGCGCGGCGCAAAGCGTTTAATTACGCCTTCGCGCTGTTTTGTTTTCAGCACGGTTTGATTAAAGGAATTCAGCGACACATACAGCCCGAAAAAATTTTCCAGCACGCAGGCGAAAAGATACATTCCGCTGCCGACAAACTGTTCTTCGTCAAATTCCAGCGTCGTTTCCATTCCGCGCACAAATCCCGCGCCCGTGCGCTGACCGATTTGCCTGACGACTTTTCGGCTCTCGATTCCTGTAATTCCCAGAATCTGTTTGCGCGTTGCTGAAGAATCGTTGAAATTATAAAGCTGAAGAATTTCCTGCAACGCTTCCGGCACGCCGTTTTCGTTTCCGACCAGCGATAAATGATTTAAATTTAAATGCGAAATCAGCCGCCACTGCGCCGCTCTGCGCTGCGGCGGGCGAATCGTTTCGGTTGGCTTGGTCAAACATCTGACACGCGACAGCAGCGCAACGCCTTCGACTTCAAAATCACCTTCGCGCCCGCCGAACGGCAATCTCGCCGGTAAATCTCGATTGGTGCAGGTCGTCTTCAGCGTGATTACTTCCGCCGCCGGAACTCGCGGATTAAAATTCATATCCACGAGCGTCAAAAACATTTCCGTGCCATCGTCGTCGGGTCGCTGCGACTGCCTGCGCGTCGCATACCAGAAAACTTTTTCCATCTGCTCGCCGTAGGCATGGCGCAGAGAATAAAACGGCGAAAACGCTCGCGTCGCGTTCGTGCGCGGGTCGGTTGTCGCAACTGTGTCAATCGAATAAACTTCGGTCGTCATCTGACGGTGAACGTCTGGGATGACGTGATATTCGTATTTCTGCTGCGACAAGTAAATCGGATCAGCCGTCTGCGTAAAAAGATTGATAATCGGCGCGCAGCCCAAACGAAACGTATCCGTCGTCACCGGCGCGCGCGGCGGCGTGATGTCTTTTAAATGAATATAAATTTCAAACTGCGAACCGAATTTTCCGGCAATCGCATGGTCAAGCCCGTGAACATCGAAAAATGAAAATTTATAGGGAAACGCGAAATACTCGGTCAGCAGGCGGTATCCGGCAAAAGAACGTTTTGAATACGGCAGCATCCCTTCGGATTCTTCAAACCCGACCTGTCTAATCGAATCGGGCGGCAAAATAACCGGCTTCGGCAGATTCATTTGATAATTGAACACCGAAGCGGTCAGCGTCATTTTGTCAGCCGGAAGTTCTTTGGCGCGAAATTCCAGCGCGCTGCAATGATTGAAAATCAATTCGTAAAGCGGAAAAATCAATTGCGGGTCGCCGTTTAGATAAAAGCGCAGAAATTCGGGCGGTTTGCCTGTTTCTCCGACCTTCATTTCCGACAAAGCGGCATCGCCGAAACAGCGCAGACCGATACGGATAAAGGCATCCGCCATTTTTCCGCGAGCATCAACCGGCGCGGCGGATTCTAAAACAGCCGACTGAATCTCCATCGGAAACAAATATGTGTCGTAACAGGTTTGGAAACGGCAGGGCGTGCCGTCAACAGGACGCGAATAAAGTTTTGCCCGGCGCGAGATTTTCTGGACATTGGTTAGTTTATCGTTTGGCGAGCCGTAGCCGAATTGCGCGATTGCCATCGACGGAATCGGCGCGAGATAATGCGGATACAGAACGTTTAAAAAAGATTCGGTGATTTCCGGAAGCTGGTCGTCGAGTTTTAGCTGTGCGCGTCCGGTTAAAAATGCCACCGCTTCGATAATGCGCTCGACGTGCGGGTCTTCGATTTTTTCTTCGTCGAGCAGCAGACGCGCCGCAACTTTCGGATATTTCCGCGCAAACTCCGCTCCCATTTTCCGCAGAAAAACCAGTTCGCGTTCGTAATATCCTAAAAGTTCATCGCGCATTGATAAAAATTATTTTTAGTTGATAAAGCAGACAAATATTCGATTCCGCCCGTTTTTGATTGCCGCTTAATTTATTTTTCCTTGACGGAAAATTCGCTGCTTCCAGACTGAAAAACCGTGTCGAAAGAAATCGGTTCGGGTGTCGGCTCGACATCGAGACGCGCGTCAATCCGAAATCTTAACACTCGTTCAATAGTATTAGACGGTTCGAGCGTGACTTTCAAATCGAGAAAGCGCGGCTCGAAAATTTTGATTGCCGTTTCAATTTGTTTGACCAGCCGTTTTTGTTCGGTCGAGTTTTTCGCGCTCGCGCCGGTAAAATCCGGCAAACCATAGGCGGCGACCGATTTGTTTATTTCTTCCAGATTGTCGGGAATATCTCCGATATATCGCCGCGTATTCAAGAGCCATTCCAGGTCGCGCCGGACCGATGCCTTCAGTTCGCGCAAAGATTTGGAACGCGATTTCGGGGCTTCGGTCGAAAGATTCGGCTCAAAATCCAGTAGGCGGTCAAGCACCGAAGGCGTAATGCGAATTTCATTGTCGGCGCGCGGCATATTTTTAAAATTTAACGTCCGATTTTCGACCGGCGGTTTCAGACAATTAACCGCAGAGATTTTGTAACTGCCGGAAACTATTGAGAACGAAACTTCCAGTTCTCGGTTTTTGACAGACAAGTGTAAAAATCTCTGCGGCATAACTTGCAGAACCGCCAGCCGTTGAACACTAAGATTTGTCGTCCGTCTTTTTCAAAAAATGGACTGACGACAAATCAGCACAAAATACAATTACGCGCCGCCCGCATTTGTTTTGACATCCCAATGAAAGTTGACCGGTCCGTCAAGCGTTCCGTCTTTCTTCTGCGCTCTGTATTGATATTCGATTTTCGAGTAGTTGAAAGAACACTGCTCGGTTCCTTCCATTTCGCCGCCGCTGCCGCCGGTTTGATAGGTTGAAATCAAAACGTCCGAGAATTTAATTTTAAGAAATTCCTGTTGTTCCTTACCCGCTTTGCGAAGCGTCAAAAGACATTCTGGAATATGCGTTCCGTTTGACATCGCCAGGATAAGTTTCGGCGTTGCCTTGTTGACCCGCATCGTAAAGTTAAAATCCTGCATGCTGACTTTGCCCGCGCCGCCGCCGCCGCCGTATGCCATTGACCCCGCCTGCGACGCGCCCCAAGACCAAGACAAAAGATCTATTTCGTCTTTGTGTTTAGCGTCCTGACTTTCACCCGGAATATCTTTGATTTTCAAGAAATAATCTACTGATGCCATATTTTCTCCTTTTGTTTTAGTTGATATTTGATTTAGCTCTTTTTCGTTCGAGCGTGGTTTGTTTTATCACACTGCTAAGACGCGAGCATCTGATGTTTTTGCAATGCCGCGAGAATTTTTTTCATCGCCGACGGCAGATGAGACGGTTCAAAAACATCAATCGATTTGACCGTCTCATCTGCCGTCGGCGAATCCTGAAATCATTATTTCGCAGGCTGCGGAAGATCCGCCACCAGCCTTAGCGAAACCGTTAATTCGTCAAGTTGGAAATGCGGACGCATAAAAGCGATCGCGCGATACGCCCCCGGCTTGCCCGGAATTTCCGCGACATCTACCCGCGCCTCGCGCAAAGGATATTTCGCTTTAGTCTCCGGCGAAGCCATATCGTCGGGGGTCACGTAATTACTAATCCATTTGTTAAGAAAATACTCGGCATCAGAGCGCGACATGAAACTTCCGATTTTGTCACGCACGATTGATTTCAGGTAATGCGCGAAACGCGAGACGGCGAAAATATACTGCAACTGCGTCGAAAGCCGCGCGTTGGCGTTGGCTTCGTCCGTATCATATTTTTTCGCTTTGTTGCCGCTCTGCGCGCCGAAAAACGCGGCGTAATCGGTATCTTTGCAATGCACGAGCGGGATGAAACCGTTGTCGGAAAATTCCTTTTCGCGGCGGTCTGTAATCGCTACTTCGGTCGGGCATTTCAGAGCGACTTCGCCTTCGTCGGTGTTAAAAGTGTGCGTCGGCAAGCCTTGCACCAATCCGCCGCCTTCCACGCCGCGAATCGCCACGCACCAGCCGTGCATCGAAAACGCTTCGGTCAATCTCGTTCCGAAAGAATAAGCCGCATTCGACCACAGATATTTTTTATGGTCTTTGCCGTCGACATCTTCTTCAAAACGAAAAGTCTCCGTCGGTTTGGTGGCTTCGCCGTAAGGCTCGCGCCCTAAAACGTGCGGCAAGGTCAAGCCGACGTAGCGTGAATCTTCGGATTCGCGGAAACTGCGCCATTTCGCGTATTCCGTGCGGTCGAAAATTTTCGCCACGTCGCGGACTTCGGTCATTTCTCCGAAAGTATCCCAGCCGAATAGTTCGCTGGAAGCGGCGGAAATAAACGGCGCGTGCGCGGCGGCGGCGACACCCGAGATTTTTTCCAGCAGTGCCATATCCTGCGGATGGTTTGAAAATTCGTAATCGCCGATTAAAGCCCCGAACGGCGCGCCGCCGAACGTGCCGTATTCTTCTTCGTAGATTTTTCTGAACAGCGCGGACTGGTCAAATTCCAGAGCGCGTTCAAAATCTTTCAGCAAGTCTTTTTTGCTCGCGCTCATGACGCGAATTTTCAACTGCGTGCCGGTCAGAGAATTTTTGACCAGGTGATGCAGCCCGCGCCACGAGCCTTCGAGTTTCTGGAAATCCTCCTGGTGCATAATTTCATTAAGCTGACCGGAAATTAAACGGTCAATTTCCGCGATACGCGCGTTGATTGCCGTATCCATATCTTTTGACAATGTAAGTTCGCCGGACATTACCTGACCGACAAATTCGCCAATCATATCCTTGGCGCGTTCCTTTTGGAAATCGTCACGCGCCATTTTGCCTTCGGTTAAAATCTGGTCGAGCAGATTTACCTGCGGGGCTTCTTTAGTTTCTGCTTGAGCTTCTGTTTGTTTTGCTTTTTCAGCCATTATTTTATTCCTCCTTACCGCTTTCTAAACCGAGTTCGCCGCTCAATTGTCTTTGTTTATCGGCATTGGCGACGACATCGTTGAGCAGATTTTCCAATTTATCGTTGCCGTCCATTTTTGAACGCAAATCAGAAAGTTTCTGACGCGCTTCGACCAGTTTGCGAAGCGGTTCGACTTGCTGGACGACATTGTCCGGCTCGAAATCTTCGATGCTGTTGAATTTTATATCAACGCCGAGTTTGCTGCCGTCATTTTGCAGTTTGTTGTCAACGTTAAAGCTGACGCGCGGTTTCATTCCAGCCAATACCTGATTGAAATTATCCGGGTCAATCTCGACAAATTTGCGATTCTTCAAAGCGGGCAGCGGTTCTTCCGGTTTTCCGGCAAAATCGCCTATTACGCCGATGACAAACGGCAATTCCTTTAACTCAATCGCCCCGCCGACTTCGACATCGTAGGTTATTTGAACACGCGGCGGGCGAACGCGGTCTATTTTATGTTGCAGACTTTCTTTTTTTGGCATTTCGATAACTCCTTTTTGGTAATTAGTAATTGGTAATTAGTAGTTAGTAATTGGTAATAAGTAATTGGTTATTGGCAACTCAAACAAAATATCAGAGCCTTTCTAAAATCAGTTTAAATCATAAATTGATTTTAAAGTTCAGCCCGCAGTTTTTTGCCGATTACCAATCACCTATTATCAATTACCAACTATTGCTTTCACTTGATTCCGGCGAATCTGATGAATCTGATGAATCCGAATAATCCGCTGCTGCGCCGTCGCCGCCGGAATACGCACCGAAACCGAGCGTTTCGCGCAGTTGACCGAGAACCGCTTCGTCCTTGATAACTTCCTGAAGCCAGTTGTCAAGCGGCATATTACCCCATTTGACGGCGCGCTGCGCGAGATATGAAACCGGACTGTGCGGTTCGGTTCGGCGGAAAAATTCGGCAACGTCGCTCAAACGTTTAAGCGCGTCCTGCCGCGAGCGAATCGCGCCGGTCGCAGCAGCGACACCGCCGCCATTAGCTGCCGCGCCGGATTCGCCGCCTTCCGCCCGCGCCGCGCCGTCTTGCGCTTCTTCAACAGCATCCGGCTCTTGCTCGCGTTTTTCCTGAAGAAATCTTTTTACCGCCGGACGAATGTCTTCCAGAATTTTTTTTAGTCCGGTCATCGCAGGTGCTTGATTACGGTCGAATTTTTCTTCGATTGTCCGGTTCAGAAATTCAAACTCTGTCCAGCATTCTTCGATTGTAAAATATAGCTGCTCGTAAAAAGCGCGGCGCGTCTGATTTTTCGCTTTGCGCCACATCTCGCCGGTCGTGCGGCGTTCCTGTTCGGCTTGCGCCTTTAATTGATTAAATTTTTCCTGGTCGCCGGAGTCGAGCGCGTCTAAATTTTCGGGAATGTCAAAACGTTTTGAATCTTCCCAGGCGAGATAACTTAGCCGTTCGCCGCCCGTCAACGGAACGGTCTGAATCGACAACGCGCATTCTTTGTCCATCCATTCAATCGCGTTGGCGCGCCCTTCCTGGTCGCCTTCGTCAATTTCTGGAAAACAGGTTTCCCAAAAATTTTCCTGCAGCCCGCGCGCCAGCTTTAAAGAATCGCGCAAGCCGTCAAAACCATAGATTCTGGTCAGCGATTCGCCGAGCCAGGCGGCAATCTGCAAATCTTTGGTTTGCGTTTCCAGAGCGGGAACGGCTGAATCGATTACCCGTCGATAATCAGCCGTTTTTAATTCGTGCTGCCATTGCCCCTGCGCCACGTCCAAATCCGCCCGCCGCGCCGCGCGGATTTCGTCATACAAACCCGAATACTGCAAATTTTCGCCCGCCGGTTTCTCTTCGGAGACGGGTCGCAGCAATGCGTCCAAATCAATGACAGGTGCTGTGGTCGGTTCTTCCGGACTATACATAAAAAATTAAAATTTGCTTTGCAAAACTATTTCGATTTATTTTCAATTATTCCGTTTGATTCATTTCAATTTCTTTGATTTCGAGAAGCGGTTTATCGCCGCCGTCCGCCCAAAAAAGTTTTAAGCCTTCGCCGACGAAAATATCCGCGCCCGCTTCGCGCCAGTCGGTCATTCGCCCCAAGCGCGTCTGGTCGCTGTTGTTTTTATACGAACCAGCATAGAGCGACGGAATTAAAACTTCGCCGTTTGTGCCGTTTAAAGTTTCCAGCTTTGCCTGAATCCAGAACAAATCGCGCAAAGTTTTCGGCGCGGCAAATTCGATTTTAACGATTTGCTCAAACGGAATCCAGACGTATGAATCTTTGATAATCGCTTCCAAAACGCAGGATGTCGCGTCGTTATAATCCCGAAAATCTTCGACCGCCGCGCCGTTTATTTTCGCGGAAAAAGCGGGACGTTCTTCTTCGATTTTGTCCAAAATCTCGCGCGCCTCGCCTGCGTTTCCCTCGCGCAGACGGTTGTTCGCCGCCAAAAGACCATAAATATAATCGGGCGGGTCTGCAAGAAATTCCGGTTTCAAACCGTCGGAAAAACAGCGTTCGCGTTTTTTTTCGGCTTCCAGAGCCTGACGATAAATGAGCGTGCCAATCATCGTATTCGCATCCTGATGCCCGACGACATCGAGCTGTTTTTCAGCCCGCGACCAATCGCCCGCAAAACACGACAATTCAAACAAAAACGTCCGCGCGTTGGTGTCGGTCGGATTCAATTTGACCGCCTGCAAAGCGGCTTCGACCGCGCCGCCCAAATTTCCCGCGTCGAGTTGTGTTTTGGCTTCATTCATAAATTTGGTTCAAGGTTAAAAAAGCGATTAAACTTTGAACTTATTTCAAAAACGTCTGCGGCACTTTGACCGACGTGAAAACGCTGCGGTCGAATAAATCAACGTCGCCGGTCGGCTTAATGGTCGCCGTCACGATTTTGCCGCCGGGTTTATAAGTCAAAAGATATTCGCCGCCCGCCTGTTTTTTCGGCGCGCCCGCGTCAAAGAATTTAAATAATCCCCACGTTCCCGGAAACGTCAAAGCGTTTGCGCCGCCCGCGCTCTGCGAACTGCCCGCCGAACTTGTTACGCCTGTATTGACGTTTGAATTCGCACTATTTGCCGAAGGCACAGCGGAAGTCGGCTCGCTCGTTGACGCGCCCAAACTCATCACCACGCCCGTATCACCGGAAGATGCGGGGAATTTCAGATTCGCCGAACCTGTGCCGCCGCTCGACGAATCAACTTTCGGCTGCCCGTCAATCGTCACCTCTGCGACCGCGTCGCCCGTCTTCATCAATTTAAATTCGTAAGCAAATGACGGCGCGGCGTTTTTCTCGCCGAACAACGCTTTACGCAGACGGAAGGCGTTGTTTAGATACGCGACAAATTCATCTGTAAATTGCGCCGGACTGCCTTCTTTGACCTTGATTTGTCCGTTCGCTTCTTCAAAGTATTTCGACAAATTGTCAGCGTAAAACTTCGACAGCGTTCCATCGCTCGGATTTAAAAATACTGTCAATTTTGTAATGTCGGCTTCGCTCGCGCTCGCATCGAACGGAAAACCTTTTTCGATTTCTTTGGCTTTCGGCAAAATCGTGTCCGTCCAAGCCTTGATAAGCTGGTCGCGCACGCCTACGCCGAGCAGCGTTCGCAAATTTCCCAAGGGTTCTCGTAAAAGTTCCGCCGTCGCCTGACCCGAAGGCGTGTCGTCAAATCCGCCTAAAAGATTAGTGACGTTTGTTTCCGCTTGCTGCAATTGCAATTTCGTATCTTTTTCGGCGGCTAAATCTTTGGAAATTTGATTCAACTGGTCTGGGGAGAGACCGTTCAAACGATTGAAAACTTTGCCGAGTTCGTTGCGATATTTTCCAATCGGCGCGGCATCGGATTTTCCTTCTTCGCCCATAAAACTCAAGAGCGCGTGAAACTCGCCTTCGACCGGAGTTTTTTCGCCAGCCGCGTTCGCGTTCGTTTTGACGAAGAAACTTTTAATCCAATCCCACCAGCCGTTTGTTTTCGGTTTCGCCGAAAGATTGACGTTTCGCGCGATGTCGTTTAATAAAATTTCCATCGGCGAATTGGCGGACGAAAAAGCTTGAATTGATTTGGCGGCATTTTCCTTCGTGTATTTTTTGACGTTAATGGCTTTGATATACGATTTCCAATTCTCGATATAATCGCGGTAATACTGATTTTCCAGAGTGCTGGCATCGGTTGTCTGCGCGACTGTTCCTTTGCCCTGCTCGCCCATCACCCAATCGTCCGCGCTCAATTCCTTGTCCGCGTCGGAAATCGCTTTTTTCATCAAAGGATAACCTTCAATCGTGAACGCGCCCGGAACTTGATAACCGCCTTCGATGTAAGAAGTGTCGCCGCCGTTTTTCGCCAAAACGGTCTCGACGGTTTTCGCGCCAACTTTGGAATCAACGTCTTTTGAAATTTCCGTAATTTTACGTTTATAGTAACGAAACACCGGCGGAAACGCCTGCAATTTTTTTCGCACCGCGTCAACCAAACCAGCATCAAGTTTAATGCGCGGAAATTCGTCGCGGTTCACCTGTTTGGCGTAAAACTCAAGCTGCTGCTGCGCGACGAGTTCCGAGCCGCCCGGAATTTTCGATTCGGTTTTCCAGTAAGGCGCGAGTGTCGTGCTTAAGGAAGTCGCTTCAGCCTTGTCCTTGTAATCGCCCGACAGCATCAAATATGCTTTCAATAAATCGTAATTTTTGCCCAAATCGGCTTCGGCTTTTTCCTTGTCTTTTTGGTCTAACTGCGACAAATTGGCGGCGGGTGCGGCGGCAAATTTCCGCAAATCGTCTTCGAGTTTTTTGACGGTCGGTTTTTTAAAACGCTGCTCGACGGCGTTGAAATACGTCGGCAAAAGTTTTTCGTGAAACAGACGATTTCCCGAATAAAAACCCATCCGCATCGAAAGCGGCGCGCCGTTGCGGTCGTAATCGTCAAGGTCAACCAGCGTTTTCCGCAAATTGTCGGTCGTATCAATTTCGGCTCGTGCTTCGTCCGGCTTTTTATCGAGCGGATTGCGCCCCGCGTCCGCCTTGACCATTGTTAAAACGGCTTCGCCGCGAGTTGTGGCTTCGTCCACCATTTGCTTGTTTTGATACAGCGAAACTGCCGCGAGCAAGAGCAGCAGCGCAACCAATCCTGCGCCCAAAAGCGTCAAGAGCCAGCCGAGAATCGGCGGGCGCGCCTTTTGCGATTGAAAAGTGGCGACCAAATCCTTGTCGCGCAAAACGACATCGCGGAAAAGTTTTTCGGCGAAGTAGGATTGCCCGACCGTCTGTTGTCCGATTTGCGTCTGCCCGCGTCCGCTTGCCGCCGCGCGGTTGACCGGCACAGCCGTAAAATAAAATCCGCGCAAAAACGGGCTTTCGCTAAACGGATTCGGGCGAAAAAGCGTTGAAACAAACGCGCCGAGTTTTCTGCGTCCCGTGCCGAAGTGAAGCGGAAAGTTGAAAATTTTTAATTGCCTGACGGGCGCGAACGGCGCGGAAAGTCGCATCAGGCGACGTTTCATCACCGAATTTTGCAAAAGGTCGTATTCGCCGTCGAACAGCGAATGCGCGTTCGGCGTTTGTTCAAGTGGAATCGTCGCGCCCCACACTAAATTTTGCCCTTCGCGCTGCGACACAGAAAACGAATCTCGAAAGCCTTCGATAGCGTCGGCGTGCGTAAAAATTAGATAAATCGGAAAACGAACTTTTGTGCGCTGAATCGTTTCGTCAACGCGCGCGCGCAAAACCTTTGCCATCTGTTCGATTTCCGCTTCGCTCGAATTTAAAATTTTTTCCGCGCTGACGGTTAAAATCATTCCGTCGAGCGGACGCAGCGCGCGATATTTTTTTATCGTATCCAGCAGGCTCGCCCATTCGTCGCCATCCGCGCCTTCGGTTTGATAGCGTCCGGCGGTGTCTAGAAAAACCGCGTCCGACGTGACGCGCCAATCAACATTGCGCGTCGGGCGAATTGATTTTTGTTCGGATTGCCGCTGGCTCGGCAAATTTTGAAAATTCAAACCCGAAGATAAAACCAGCGAAGTTTTTCCCGATTTCGGCAC
>JBPCRW010000181.1:0-25240 GCA_050996405.1 Pyrinomonadaceae bacterium
AAGGGCGGGAACTTTTGCTCTCTCACTTCGTGCGGGCTTCTGCACAACAAATCAATTTTTATTTATTAGAAAATACTGAATTTTATTCGCAGGTATTTTTTCGGGTTCTGGCGAAAATCGTAAATTAATTTCGTGCCTTCGGTCGTGATTTGATTAACGTTGGCGGTCGTTTGATTGATGTTATTGTAAAGTGATTCGTCGGTCAAAAGTTTTCCGACCGTGCCTTTTCCGGCTTGCGCGTCGCCGAGAATCGTATCGAGTTTGGTTGCCGTCGAATTAAATCGCGCCAGCGTGTCGCGCGCATTGTCGTAAAGCTGTTCGTCTTTCAAAAATTTTCCGGCTGAACCTTTGCCTTCGTTCAAATCAGTGGCGATAACTTTAAAACTATCGGCGACTTCGTTTAATTTTGCCAGCGATTGGCGAATATCGCCGAGCGCGGCACGGCTTTCATCGTAAAATTCGTCGTTGGAAAGAAATTTTCCGGCACTGCCGCGCCCCGCGCGCAAATCATTGGAAATTGCTTCAAGCTGGGCTGTTGTTCTGTTTAAATTGTTATAAAGTGCCGGGTCGTTCAGAAGTTTTGCGGCACTGCCGTTGCCTTTATTTATCTGGTCAATCGTGGTTTGCAGGCGCAGCATCGTCGCTCTGGTTTCGTTGACGGTCGCGTCCAGATTTTTATACAGCGATTCGTCGTTGATGACGCGCCCCAGAGTTCCTTCGCCGCGATTGGCTTTGTTTAAAATTTCGTTGGCGGGAATCGAAAGCTGATTTAACTGCTTCAGCAAATCGCTTCCCGATTGCGTCAAATCGCTCATCGACGTGGCGGAACTCGATTGAAGTATCTGATTTTCCGCGACCGGCGCGCCTGTTTTTCCGGGTGTAATATCGATAAATTTATCGTTTGCTAAAACGGACAGCGCGATTAACTGCGCCACTGAATCGGTGCGAATGCGCTCGGTAATCGGTCTGCCGTCGAGTTTGCTTGAGACCGTAATCAGTGCTTCGACCCGTTCATTTTCAGGACTGTCGGGCGGCAGCAGGCGAACCTGTTCGACCTTTCCGATATGAACTCCGGCAAGCTGGACTTCCGCGCCGTCGCGCAACCCGTCGGCACTCGGAAACCGCGCCCGCAAATGCAATTTTCCTTCAAACGGATTAAAATCGCCGGTCGAATTTATAATCAGAAAAGCCAGAATGGCGAGTCCGAATAAAACAAAAATTCCAACGCGCAAACGGCTGAAAGTTAAATTCTGGGTTGATAAAGGCATAGAATTAGTGGTGAGTGGTGAATGGTGAGTGGCGAGTTATGGCTTTTCACTAACCACTCACCATTCATCATTCACCACTAAATAAATCATTTTCCGCGTATAAAACGGCGAATATACTGGTCTTCGGAAGCGCGCAACTGCTCGTCAGAGCCGGTAAAAATTATTTTCCCTTCGCGGAACATTATAACTTCCGTATTTATCAGACAAAGTTTTTCGCCTTCTTCTTCAAAGACGACCTCACCGTTTTCGTTGACGATGGCGTATTCCGAACACAAATAATCGAGATTCTGCATTTCGTGCGTGACGAAAATCGAAGATACGTCTTCCAAATCGCGCAATTTAATTGCCAGTTCGCAAATCGTCCGCGCCGTCGGCGGGTCAAGTCCGGCAGTCGGCTCGTCAAACAGGACGATTTTCGGGTCGCCGACCAGCGCGCGCGCAATCCCGACGCGCCGCCGCATCCCGCCCGAAAGCTCGTCGGGCATTTTGTCAATCGCGTCTTCCAAATCGACGAAATGCAGCATTCGCCGCACTTCCTGTTCGGCTTCCGCTTCGGGGACGCCTCTTTCCTGAAGGCGATAGGCGACGTTTTCATAAACCGACAGCGAATCGAACAGCGCGCCTTCCTGAAAAATCATTCCCATTTTTTTTCGCACCGGCATCATTTCGTTTTCGGTGTAATTGGTGATGTCTTCGCCGTCCACAAAAATCTGACCGGAATCCGGTTTCAGCAATCCCAAAAGAAGTTTAATCGTCGTCGATTTTCCGCCGCCCGAACGACCTAAAATAATTTTCGTCTCGCCGCGATGGACGGTGAAACTGACTCCGTTCAGAATTTTATTATCGTCAAATGAAAGATGCACGTCACGAAATTCGATTGCCGGAATAATGCGCCCCGGCTCGTTCGTCGCGTCTTCGAGCGACTGCGGCTCAAGTTCTTCTTCAACATAGCCGGTTTCCAATTCTGTTTCCGTCGTTTCGGGTGCAAGCATAAAAATATAAAACTAAATGGCGGAGCAAAATTAAAAGTAATTTTGTCGTTCGGCAAAACATTGAAAATGAGTATTTAATTTTACATTTCGCATTTTCAATTTTGCATTGGCTTAGTATTGGATGCCGAGCAATGCCTGTAACGCCCGCGTCAGGAAAAAGTCTGCGATAATAACTACAACCGATGCTAAAACTACGGCTTTCGTTGTCGCCCGCCCGACGCCGACCGTTCCGCCCGTCGTATCCAATCCTTTATAACAGGCGACGCTCCCGATTATTAGACCGAAAAAAAACGGTTTAGTCATCCCGCTGATAATATTCTCGATAGTTACGCCTTCGCCGACGCTCGACAAAAACACATTATAATCGAGAGAAAAAAGATTTTTGGCGACAAAACCGCCGCCGATAATCCCGAAAATATCCGTCGCCACAGTCAGCAGCGGCAGCATTAAAACGAGCGCGATGATTCGCGGCGCGACCAGTTTGCGAATTGGGTCAGTTCCCAGAGCGCGCATCGCGTCGATTTGCTGCGAAACGACCATCGAACCGAGTTCGGCAGAAATCGACGAGCCGATTCTGCCCGAAACCATCAGCGCGGCAAGCACCGGACCGAGTTCCCGAATTAAAGAAAAAGAAATCATTTGCCCAAGCTGCGCCTGCGCTCCGTAAAAAGCCAGAATCTGAAAACTCTGCAAAACCAGAGCCGCGCCCGTAAAAAATCCGGTCAAAACGACGATTGACAGCGAGCCTACTCCGACGCTGTCCATTTGACGAATTATCTCGTTGAAATAGCGCGGGCTTTTTCGCAATCCGGCAAAAGCGGAGAAAATCAGAAGCGAAATTTCCTGTAATTCAAATAAAAATTTTTTGAAGGGACTCATTCGGAAAAAGCTCAACGATAATTATGATTTCGGATTGGCTCAAGATTACAACGAACTGGTGATAAACGACAAATAAAAAAGCCGACCTTTTACAAAGTCAGCTTAAAATGAATAAAAAAAGATTGCCGGAGCAAGAAATTATTTCAAGAAACTATTTACGGATTTTGTCTGCGTGTCTGTTGTTTTTCAATGCGCCGCATCTGCCTCTGCTGGCGCGGAGTCAGAGATTTATCCGAAGGGCTTTGACCGGATTTTATATTTTGGTTTTTATTCAGCCCGTTACCTTGATTTTTATTGAGGTTATTCTCGCGTTTCTGCTGTCTATACTGCGCCTGAAGATTGCGAAATTTTTCAAACTGCTGCGCCGTCAGAACCTGCCTGACAAATTGCTCGTTGATAGTCCGGTTTTTAACAAAATCGGCGTGCGCCGCCTGCATTTCTTTCTGGCGCGCCTGAATTTCGGCTTCGCTCGCGTTTGAATAAATCGCTTCGTCGAGTGCTTGATTAGCCGCTTTTAGACGACGCTGCGATTCCTGCGTGACGGCGCGCCGCTCTTTATTAAACTGGCGAATTCGTTGAATCTGGTCGGGCGACAAATCGAGTTCCCGCAAAAGATTCGGACGCGCCGGACGGTCAATCTGCGCGTCGTCCGTTTCCTGCTCCGCGTTTTGCGCTTTGACACCAGACACCGAAAAAATTATCAGCCATCCGGCAAAAAGCAAACTGAAAATGGCAAATCTATTCATTATTTACCTCATCCGCATTAGTCATTCCGACTTCATCGAGAATGTCGGAAAGTCGCGGCGAGCCATCTTCATCTTCCTCGACGGCTAATGACGGAACATCATTTTTTACCGGAGTTTTCAGGCGGACATTCTTTCCGACTTCCGGCGCGAATGATTTATTCAAACTATTTGACGCAGCATTTGTCGGCGCGGAAACTCTGCCGGATGAAGCGTTATTTTTTGCGGCGACATTCTTTATTTTGACCGGTGCGGACGATAACGATTTTTCATTCGCCGTTTCAGAATTATCATTCGCGGCAAGCATTTTATTGTCGCCGACATTTTCGTTGGTTGGAACAATCGGTTTTTGAATCGTCGTCTTTTTATTTTCCGCTATATTTTTATCGCGCGAAAAATTCGCCGCAAACCAAAACAATCCGGCGCAAAGTAAAAGTGCCGCCAACGCCGCCGTCATCCGAATCGGAGAAAAATTTAAATGAGCGCGAACAGTTTCCAGCCACGAAAGTTTTCCCGAATTCGTTCGGCTGGCAATCGGCAGAACAATCAATGGTATCGGCAGCGATTCAAAATCCGCTTCGCGCCATTCCGCAATGGAAAACCGCAGAGCGGAAAAGTCCGTCAATTCGTCAACGCACGTTTGGCAGTTGGATAAGTGCGATTCAAAAATTAACTTTTCCGAATCGTCGATTTCGCCGTAGAGATACGCCGCCGACGCTTCGGCAAACGCGCAGGACGAATTTTGATGTTCATTATTGTTCAGCATTTTTCTATTCTTTCCTTCAAACGATTTCCAGTTGCGCCCGTTCCAATTTCATCCGAAGCTGTTTCAGAGCCGTATAAACGCGGCTTTTAACCGTGCTTAAAGGCAGATTCAAAGTTTCCGAAATTTCCTGAAAAGTCATTTCCTCAAACTCTTTCATCACAATGACTTCTTTCAATTCAGACGGCAGAGCCGCCACCGCTTGCCGCACCATTTTCAAACGCTCGTTCTGTTCCGAAATTCGCGCCGGAGAAAACGATTTCGGCGCGGTGAATCTCGCTTCGCCCGCCAGAGTTTCATCATCCAAAGAACTTTCGGCGCGAACCTTCGCCCGCCGTTTTTTCGTCAAACATTGATTGACGGCAATCCGGTGAAGCCACGAAGAAACTTTTGCTTCGCCGCGAAAACTCGCCAGATTTTTGTAAGCGGCGATAAAAGTTTCCTGCACGGCTTCCTGCGCTTCGTCCTCACGCGGCGCGAGCATACCGAAACAGAGCGCGAAAATCTTTCGCTCCCATCGTTTAACGATTTCGCCGAAAGCGTCAGGATTTTCCTTAACTGCAATTTCGACCAACTGCTCATCCGTCAAATTCATTACTCGTGGTTTTCCGGCTCGTCGCACGAGAATCTTCTCAAAACAAATTGTGCAAATCAATTCTATGCACTCAATTATTTAGATGTTATCTAATTGAAAAAAGTCGAAATTTTACAGCCGGAGCGCGGACTCGAATAACGCGCTTCAGGAAATGAAAACAGCAAGTTAAACAAAATTAAAACTTATTGACTCTGTTTTATTCTTTAGGTTAAAATTCAAGTGGCGATTTTCTCACGCCGCCCGCGCCAATGTCCCTGAAACTTAACAAAATCAGTTTGATTTACTTCGTTGTCATTACGCTCTTGCTGGTCGGACTTGTTCCGCTGGTGATTACCGGATGGCTTTTGTCCGACCGCAGCGCGAGGGAATTGCGGGCGGTCGAAGGACGTTATCAAACTCAATTGGTGCAGGACAAAGCCCGCCAAATCGAAATGTTCGGTCAGCATTACGGAGATTTAGCCGAAGGTTTCGCCAAATCCTTTGAACTCTCGCAGGATTTTTCTCTGCTGTCTTCGCCGCAGACGCAGCAAAAACTTGGCGAATCGCTGCGTGAAAATCCGAATCTGCTGGCGTTGTTTATCAAACCGACGACGGGCGAGCCGCTTTCGGTTTATCGCGCGGAAAAAATCAATCAAGCGGAACTAGATAATTTATCGGCAAACACGCTTTCAAATTTAGGCGAGAAAAAATTGGCGTTCGGGCAGCCGCAGATGCTCGCGTCGAGCCGCGAACTCGTGCTGACCATCGGCGTTCCGGTTTATAAAGGCAAGACAATTTCGGCGGCGGTCGTCGCGGTTGTTTCATTGCGCGAAATCGCGCGTATAATGTCGGAAACCAGACCAGCCAATGAAAAAGAACTTTGGGAATCGGGTTTGCCGATAATTTTTGTCGTTGACGAAAAAGGGCGTGCCGTTTTTCATCCCGACGCAACCGTGGTCGGCGGTCAGAAACAATTGACCGACCTTAAAATCGTCGAAGAATGGCGCGAGTCAAGTCGTCAAATTCAATCCGCGCTCGTGCCTTTCACAGCCAGTTACGACGGTAAAAATTATGAAATGATTGGCGCGTATTCGACCGCCAATTTCGATGACGATTTAAGTTTCGGCGTGATTGCGATGCAGGACGAAAATCGCGCTCTGGCATCGGCAACCGAAATGCGTCGGCAAACGTGGCTCATAAGTCTGGCGTTGGCGGTCGCCGCGCTGATTATCGGCAGCCTCTTTGCGCGTCAATTGACCGCGCCCGTTTTAAAACTCGTTTCCGCCGCGCAGAAAATCGCTGCGGGCGATCTTTCCACAAAAATCGAAGAAAATAAAATCAAAGAACTCGACACGCTCGGCACAACCTTCAACTTTATGTCCGAAAGTCTTTCCGAACATATTTCCAAACTTGCGACGGCGGCGGAAGAAAACCGCGAGTTATTTGTCGGCACGGTCAAGGCTCTCGCCGCCGCGATTGACGGCAAAGACCGCTACACGCGCGGGCATTCCGAAAGAGTTTCGAGATTTTCCGTCGCCATCGGTCAGCGGCTCAAATTGGAAGAATCGGAAGTCGAAAAACTACGCATCAGCGCGCTGCTGCACGATGTCGGAAAAATTGCGGTTCACGACGCGATTTTAAATAAACCGACGGCGTTGACCGATGATGAATTTGAAATAATGAAATCGCACGCGCAGAAAGGTTTCAAAATTATGTCGCAGATTCCGGCGATGAAAGATTATCTGCCCGGCATTCATATGCATCACGAAATGGTCAACGGCGCGGGCTATCCGCAAGGTCTTAAGGGAGTGGATATTCCGCTGCAAGCGAAAATTATTTCGGTTGCAGATACGTTTGACGCGATGACGACCGACCGACCGTATCAAAAGGGAATGAAGGTTGAAGATGCCGTCAACCGAATCAAAAGTTTTGTCGGCGCGCGCTACGACGGGAAAGTTGTCGAAGCATTAGTCGAAGCCTGCGCCGAAGGACAAATTCGCGCCGGAACTGTGCGTTTGAAATCGCTGGTCGAAAAGCCGGAAGCGAATGAAGTTCCGCTTTCCGCGATGCCGAAAACCGATGGTAATTTTCAAGTTTCCGGCTCGTCAGCCGTTTAAATTTTATGAATAATTCGGAGTCGGCAGTTTTGCAAAATACAACCTGGCAAGTTGAAGTCGGCGGGCAGATTTACGAAGCCGATTTACAAGAACTGGCGCAATGGATTGCCGAAGGCGCGCTGCAGCCGCAGGATAAAGTGCGGCGCGGAAATTTGCGCTGGCTTGAAGCCAATAAAATTCCGGCGTTGGATGGATTTTTCAACGCCAAAGAACTCGGATTGCCTTTGCCCGCCGTTTCCGTTTCGACAATCGAAGCGATTTCCGCAGATGATAAAACGACGGCTCAAACTGAAAATATCGCGGTATCGACAACCCGGAATCCCGTCCAAAAAGTTTCTCATAATCCTGAATCGCAAAATTTTTCTCCAGCGCAAAATTCTTACCAAACTTCAAATTCTCACCAGACCGGTTCAGTCCGCAAATCTCAAACTTCCAATCCGGTATCTTCAAATGTTTGTAGTCTTCATCCTGCCGACGAAGCACATTTTGTCTGCACCGCTTGCGCCGAATTTTTTTGTAAAACTTGTCCGAAATCCTACGGCGGAAGCGTCAAAGTTTGTCCGGCGTGCGGCGAGATATGCAAGCCGGTTTTGGAAGTTCAAAACACGCAAAGCAAAAATTTTCAATATCAGCAGGATTTAGACGAAGGTTTCGGATTCGCCGATTTCGGCAGAGCGTTGGCGTATCCGTTCAAATTCAAATTCAGCTTAATTTCGGGCGCGATTCTTTTTATGTTTTTCACGCTCGGACAAAACGCTTGGGCGTTGGGCGGAATGTTTCTAATTGTCGCCGCGATTTTTTGCCGGATGCTGGCAAACACTCTGTCATTCGGAATTTTGGCGAACACGGTTGAAAACTTTTCGCACGGCAAAATTGATAGAAATTTTATGCCGCCGTTTGAAGATTTTAATTTGTGGGACGATGTCGTTCACCCGTTTTTTTTGAGCATTGGAACATATCTCGTTTCATTCGGTTTGCTGATTGTAATAATAATCGGCGGAATTTATTTTGCGCGGAATTCCGTTTCGGATGTTTCAAACTCTTCAAATATCGCGCGGACGTTAGCGAATATAAATCACACGCAAACCAACGCTAATCAAAAAACAGAGCAAGGCGTGATGACAGTTGAAGAAGCGCAGGCGAGCCGGGAGAACGACGCGGAAAAATTTGGGCGGTTAGAAAAGCAAATCAAACTGGCGCAATCGCAAGCTCAACAGGAAACCACCGCCGAAGCCGCGCCCGAAACCGGCAAATTTTTCGCAAACATTTTCAAACACGGAAAACTTTTCATTATCGGAATTTTTCTCGCGCTCGCGTGGGGCGTGTTTTATTTTCCGGCTGCCTGCGCGGTCGCCGGATATACACGCTCTTTTGCGGCGACGCTGAATCCGTTTGTCGGACTTGACACTATCAAACGACTCGGTTTCGATTACGTCAAAATTCTGTTTTTCAGTTTTCTGATTTTGATTTTCGCGGGAATTATCAATTATTTTTTGAGCGTGATTTTATCGCCGCTCGATTTGCCGCAGATTGGAAATATAGCCGCCACAGCCGTCGGAAGTTTGTTTGTATTTTATTTTTTCATTGTCTTTTCCGTCACGCTCGGCTGCGCGTTGTATAAAAATTCCGATAAACTTGATTTCCAGAAAAGCTGAATAAAACGAATAAAAATTACACTGTCGAATCGCACGTATTTGTTTAGCGTGCGATTCTTTTTTATAATCGAAACTTTGCAGTTGATTTGTAAAACTTGGAATTTGAAATCTTCAACTCGGAATTATATTTATGGCATTTTGGCGTAGAAAAAAAGAAGACGCATTTTCAACCTCAATTTTAGGACTCGATAAATCAATCGAAGAATTAAAGGCGCGGGAAGCGGCAGTCGAACGCGAAATCGGCGTGCGGTTTTATAAAGCAATCGAGAAAACCCGTTATTCGATGAATAACAAACTCGATTCGATTTTTGAAAACCGCAAGCAGATTGACGAAGCGTTTCTGGACGAACTCGAAGAAATGCTTATCTCGACGGACATCGGCGTGGCGACGACCTTGCAGATTCTCGACAGCGTTCGGCGCGGCGTTTCGCGGCAGGAAATCAGCGATTTGAACGCTCTGAAAGCGGCGATGAAAAACGAACTTTTGGAGATTCTGCATCACTCGGAAGAACGCGGCGTGGCGGACGAAAGAGAAATTAGCGACGACATCAAACCGTATGTTTTAATGGTCGTCGGCGTGAACGGTGTCGGCAAAACGACGACTATCGGCAAACTCGCGCAGAGAATTAAAAATGAAGGCAACGGCGTTTTAATCTGCGCCGCCGACACTTTTCGCGCCGCCGCTTCAGACCAACTGGAAATCTGGGCGGAACGCGCCGGAGTGCCGATTATCCAGCAAAAACAGGGAACTGACCCGGCGGCTGTATTATTCGATTCATTGAAAGCCGCAAAGTCGCGCAACGCCGACGTTTTAATTGTTGACACCGCCGGACGGCTTCACAATAAATCAAATTTGATGGCGGAACTCGAAAAAATGAAGCGTATTGCTGCCCGCGAAGTGAGCGGCGCGCCGCACGAAACGCTTTTGGTCATTGATGCCGTCACGGGTCAAAATGGATTAGAACAAGCCCGCCAGTTTTTGAAAACGGCTCAGGTTACCGGCATCGTTTTAACTAAACTCGACGGCACGGCAAAAGGCGGAATCGCCGTCGCCATCGCCAAAGAATTAAACTTGCCGATTCGCTACGTCGGCATCGGCGAGCAGGTCAACGATTTAATGGTTTTCGACGCGGAAAGTTATGTCAACGGTTTGTTTAACTAACGCTTTATTTGTATAGTCAATGTAGAAACATTATGAAAGTTAAAATTCAAAAATGGGGAAATAGCTTGGCGGTCAGAATCCCGAAATCCTATGCGGTTCAAACAGAAATTGAACAGGATTCAGTCGTCGATTTGTCAGTTTTAGAGGGAAATATCATCGTTAAGCCCGAAAAAAGAAAACCGAGATTTACGCTTGAAGAACTTTTGCAGAGTGTTACTCCCGAAAATCTGCACGGCGAGATTGATTTTGGCGCGCCTGTCGGCAGAGAGGTTTTTTAAGCTATGACTTATGTCCCCGAACGCGGCGACATCGTTTGGCTAAACTTCAATCCGCAAGCCGGACACGAGCAAGCCGGAAGACGACCCGCGCTCGTCATTTCGCCTTTTTCCTACAACCAAAAAGTCGGGCTGGCAATATTTTGTCCGGTCACAAATCAGGAAAAAGGCTATCCGTTTGAAGTGAGATTGCCGAAAAATCTCAAGGCGAAAGGCGTAGTTCTGTCCGACCAGATTAAGAATCTCGATTGGCAGACGCGCGATGTCAAATTTGTTTGCAAAGTTTCCGAAGAAATTTTGGAAGAAGTTTTTGAGAAAATCGGAACTTTGATTTTTTGAAATTCAAACGTCGGCATCAGCGAACGGTGTCAAAATAATTTATTTAGAATAATTTCTTGGAAAATAATTTTTCAGAATTTGATATAAAAGTGGCGCGGCGCGCTCTGGAACTCGCGTCTTTTGGCGTTGGGCAAGTTTCTCCAAGCCCGCTTGTCGGGTGTGTGATTGTCGCGGAAAACGGCGAAATTGCGGGCGAAGGAAGTTATATTTACAACAACGTCACGCATGCCGAAATTCTCGCGTTAAACCAAGCCGGAGAACGCGCGAAAGGCGGCACGGCGTATGTCTCCTTAGAGCCGCATTCGTATCGCGGGCGCACAAAGCCCTGCGCCGAAGCGTTGATAAATGCCGGAATCCGGCGCGTCGTATGTCCGATTAAAGACCCGAATCCGCTTGTTTCTGGCAAAGGTTTTGAGCAGTTAAGAAAAAGTGGAATCGAAGTCGTGACGGGGATTTTAAAAAATGAAGCGGCGAAATTAAACGAAAAATTCTGCGTCTGGCATCAGAAAAAACGCCCGTTTGTGCATCTGAAACTGGCAATGAGTTTGGACGGCAGAATCTCGCTCAGGCAAAGCGTTTCGACGACGCTTTCGGGCAAAGAATCGGCAGTCAGAGTTCAAAATTTAAGACACGAATACGATGCGATTTTAATCGGTGGAAACACGGCGTTGGTCGATAATCCGTCGCTTACGGATAGAAGCGAAAAAAAACGGCGCAGAAAACTCGTCCGCGTAATTCTTGATAATCGCCTGCGAATTCCGATTGATTCGACACTTGTAAAAACTGCAAAGGAAACGCCGACGCTGGTCATCTCAAATTCAGACGACGAAGCGAGAATTAAAACTTTAGTTGAAAGCGGCGTTGGCGCGGCGCGAGCCGACGCGAGAGATTTAGACGCGGTTTTAAAAGAACTCGGAAAGCGCGATTTGCAGAGCGTTCTGGTCGAAGGCGGCGCGGAAATCGCAGGCGCGCTTTGCGATGCGAAACTTGTTGATAAATTAACTTTCATCGTCGCGCCAATCATTATCGGCGGACATTCCGCGCCGCCGGCAATCGGCGGACGCGGCGCGAATTCTTTGGAAGATGCGATGCGATTGAGAGATTTAGAAATCACCAGACACGGCGCGGATTTTGAAATCACGGGCTATCCTTCGATTGCAGAATGCGGAACG
This sequence comes from Pyrinomonadaceae bacterium, assembly GCA_050996405.1. Classification (GTDB taxonomy): domain Bacteria; phylum Acidobacteriota; class Blastocatellia; order Pyrinomonadales; family Pyrinomonadaceae; genus JBPCRW01. Next base: position 11,940 of record JBPCRW010000181.1, read on the forward strand.
CGGAATGCGGAATAAAAATTCAAAAGCCGAAAACCGAAAACCGAAAATTGTCTTCGCCAAAAAATCCTTCGGGCAAAATTTTCTGGTGGACGAAAATTACATCAATAAAATGATTTCGGCTTTGAATCCGCAAAAGGGCGAGACAATTATTGAAATCGGCGCGGGTCGCGGCGCGCTGACGGAAAAACTTGTCGAAGCGGGCGCAAACGTCGTCGCCGTCGAGCTCGAACGCGATATGATTGCCGTTTTGCACGAAAAATTCTCCGGAAAGGAAAATTTCCGGCTCGTCGAAGCGGACGCGCTCAAAGTAGATTTTTCCGCGTTTCGCGCTCCGCATTCCGCATTCCGCATTAAACTTGTCGCCAATCTTCCGTTTTATATTTCGACCGCGATTTTGCAGAAACTTATCGAACAGCGCGCGATTTTTTCGGAAATGATTTTAATGTTTCAGCGCGAAGTAGTCGAGCGAATCACAGCGAAAGCCGGAAGTTCGGAGCGCGGATTTTTGACGGTTTTAGTGGAAACTCATCTTGAAACCGAAAAACTTTTCGACATTCCGCCGCAGGCATTTCATCCCGCGCCGAAAGTGTGGAGTTCGGTTGTGCATCTGATAACGAAGGAAAGTGATAAAATTACTTTTGAAAATGAGAATTTCTTCCGCGAACTCGTGAGCGAATCTTTCAAACAAAAGCGAAAAACGATTTGGAATAATTTGAAAAATTTTGAGCCTGAACGCTTTGATAAAAAAGATTGGGAAAAGACTTTTTTGAAAGCCGGTATTTCTCCGCATAGCCGCGCGGAATCGCTGACGATTGAGGAATGGAAAAAACTTTTCGACGCGGTTTATTATTTGTAACGTCAATTCGGGAAAGCAAAAACAGCGAAAGAATTGACGTTATTCGTAATAAACCGCGTCGAAAAGTTTTTATTTTGCAGAGTTTTTAATTTTTTGGTTTTGCCGGATTAACCGTGACAGTAACCTTACCGACAGATGTCCCGCCTTGTCCGTCGCTAATCGTATATTTAAAACTGCCCGTGCCTTGAAATTGCGGAGTCGGCGTAAATCTGGCTTCGCCGCCGACGATTTCCACGCTGCCGCCGACGGCATCCGAAACGTTTTCCAAAACGATTTTATCGCCGTCAACGTCCGTATCGTTAGCCGTGACATTTATAGTTACGGGAAGATCTTCGACGGTCGTCGCAAAATCCGCATTGGCTACCGGAGCATCGTTGACGGGTTTGACGTTGATTATGACGGTTGCCGTATTTGAATCAAGCGAGCCGTCGTTAATCTTGAAAGTAAAGCTGTCCGTTCCGTTAAAATCAGGATTCGGCTGATAAATCAGATTCGGAGCAGTTCCGCTCAATTTTCCGCGCGCCGGAGACGCGACAACCGAATAAGTCAAATTATTTGCCGGTAAATCCGGGTCTGTTCCTTTCAAAGTAATCGTCGCTGTGGTGTCTTCGTCAAGGCTGACTGCCGCATTATCGGCAACAGGCGGTTTGTTCACTTCGTTGACCGTAATGGTGATAGTTTGCTGGTCGGATAACGCCGGAGTTCCGTCATCAGTCACGCGGAAAGTGATTTTGTAAATTCCCGGTCCTTGGGCTTCGGTCGGTGTCCAAATAAAATTGCCGGTTGTCGGGTCAAGACTTGCGCCAGCCGGAGCATTTATCATCGCGTATTTGAGCGTATTCGCGGGCAAATCAGTATCTGCGGCTTTTACCGCAAAGCTCAAAGTTCTTTCCTCGTCTATCGTTTTGCTGCCGATAGCGTCGAATTTAGGCGCGACGTTGACCTCGTTGACGCGAATTCTAAATGTTTTAGCGTCGGATAAAGACGGCACTCCGTTGTCAGTTACGCGAACCGTTACCGAGTAGTCTCCCGGACCTTGCGCTTCACCGGGAGTCCATGAGATAACTCCCGTCTGCGGATTGATGCCCATTCCTTGAGGCGCGCCGGAATCGAGCAAATAAGTTAAATTATTCGCCGGAAAATCAGTGTCCGTTCCTTTTGCCGTGAGGGAAAGGTTTTTTAATTCATCAATATTTTGGTCGGAAATCTTTTCTAAAGACGGCGCGCTGTTGACTTCCCTGACCAAAAGACTTATCGGGGCTTCGGAAACGACAATTCCGTCGGTCACCCGGACTGTAAATTTATAAGTTGAATTGTCGCCCTGCCTTTCCGTCGGAGTCCAGCTAATAAGCCCTGTGGTTGGATTTATCGTCGCCCCGTCGGGCGCGCCGACCAAAGAATATGTCAAATTTTGTTTCGGAATGTCCGTATCAACGGCTTGGACGCTGAACGAATATGGTTCAAGTTCGTTGATTGCCGAATTAACGGGCATGTTCGAGAATCGGGGCGCGACATTAATTTCTCGAACCGTAACGGCAATATTAGTGCTGGTAGTGGCTTCGCCGTCGGAAACGTTAATCTTAAAAGTATAATTTCCGGGACCTTGCGCTTCATCCGGTGTCCAGGTTAAAACGCCCGTTTTCGGCTCAATCCAAACTCCCAGAGGCGCGCCGCTTAAGCTAAATCGTAAAGAAGAAACGGGGCTGTCAATATCATTGGCGGTTGCCGTTAATCTAAGCTGTGTAAGTTCGTCAACCGTGACTGAAGCGGGAACGCCGGAAATAGTCGGCGGGTCATTAACGGGTCTAACGTTTATTGTCACCGTCGCGGCTGTCGGCGAATCTATAAAACCATCGTTCGCCTTGTATGTAAATGAATCCGTTCCATTATAATTCGGCTCCGGTTTATAAATAAAAGAGCCGTCGGAGTTGAGCGTCAAACTGCCGTGAGACGGGAGCGTAAGCGGTTTGGACGCAGAAACGGTCAAGACGTTTTTTTCCGCATCGCGGTCATTCGCCAGAACTCCGTTGCTCGCGCCTACGTTTAGCGTCGTATCTTCATCAACCGCGTATAAGTCGGCAGAAACCGTCGGCGCGGTATTGACGACGAATGAATCGAGATACCTTTTGATTTCCGGCGTATCAATTTCATTTTCAGCCGTCACAGCCAAGACTATATAGAATCTTTTGCCGACAAAAAACATTCTAAATCTTTGAATTCGATACTTGGTAACTATTTGACCTTCGACGTTTCTGGTAGTCCCGCTAGGGAATTTTACCTGGACCTCGCGTCCTTTCGCGCCTCGATATAAAAATTCCTCGTCTTTAGTGACCTCGCCATTATTCGCTTTGGCAACGTCATCACGAACCTGTTTGATATAATCGCTGTAATCGGGCTTCCACGGAAGATACCTTCTCGGCGAATCTCTATAAATGACCGCGAAAAAACCGTTGTAATCGTTATAGGAATAACTGCCTTTATTACTGCCCGACTGCGCTTCGGCATCGGGATTTAACGGACCGGGTGCCAAAATTGTCCATGGTTGATTCGGAGAATTAAACGGCTTCCAAGACCACTGTTGAGCCGTCACGGTGATGTTTAATAAAAGAAATAGGCTAAAGGCTAATGATAATTTCATGAATGACAATTTTTCCGAAGTTGAATATAAAAGATAATTTACGTAATGCCTTTTTGACAAAGTTTTCCGGTTTTGACATTACTGATTCTTAATGCTTAGTTTGATATGAGTCTGCACCACTGCGTCCGGGCGATCAACCTTGACGCGAACATCGCGCATAAAATTATTATTGACCGCGCCGTCCGCGTAAAAACCGAGAGAATATTGCTGTTTTAGTTCGGCGGCGACTTGTTTAAAAATTGAATTCAGTTTAGCCGAATCGCTCAGATAAAATCTGCCAGCCGTTAAATCCGACATTTCTTTTAAGGTCGAGACAGCATCGGTTGTGGCGACTTTATCAATGAGTTTGATTTCTTCGGGAGTATAAGCGTCTGCGGGCAGCGGAATCAAAACCGTATAAACATTTTTTCTTTTTTTCGGTTTCGTTTCTTTTTTCGGCTTAATTTTTTTCGCCCCTTCAACGACTGCCCCGTTATCCGCCACCACCAGCTTTGTGAAACCAGTGCCGCTTTGATAATAAATCGGATAAATCGAAACGTCCGATTCGTTGAGTTCGCTCAACAAGTCGTTTTTTGTAATAGTGCTGCCGTAATCTTTGCCGTCGGATAAAATGACGATGGCTTTGCGTCCTTTAACGCGGGCGAATGAATTTTGAGTTATTTGGTCAATCGCGCTGAACATAATCGTTCCGTCTCGTTCGGCGGTTTGAATTCTATCGAGAGAGTCCTTTAGATTATGTTTATCGGATGTAAAAGAAATCAGAAAATTGAGCCGAGAATCGAATGTGGCGATGAGACATTTATCATCCGGTTTTAATGATTCGATAAAATCTTTGGCGGCATCTTTAATTTTATCCAAAACTTCCTGCGTGCTTCCGCTGGTGTCTAGTAGCAGAGCGACGCTGACCGGCTCTTGTTCGGTGTCGAAGGAAGCGATGTTTTGTTTTACGCCGCCTTTGAAAATGGAAAAATCTTCCTTTTTCAGACCGGAAATGCGACGACCTTCGCGGTCGCTGACGACAACCGGAATTTTCACCAGCGTTTTGCTCCCTTTCTGGATCGTTTCAAAAGGACTGTTCTGCGTTTGAGGAAAGACCGTCGCAGTCAAAAGCAATATTGATGAAAGCAGATAAAGGACGTATTTCATAATCAATTTTCCTACAACCATCTAAAATTATAAATTTGCGTATTCATATTTGCAATAAATGTTTAAGCTATTAACCTGCGGCACTCGTTTGAAAAATGCCAAATTGTTGAAAATAAAGGAAAGGTATTTTATTAGAAAAGCAATCATCCATTTTATCAGGCTTTTGCAAATTCCTAAACTTAACTGTCTGAAGAATCTTCAGATGGTCTTTCCGGCACTTTATCCGTTTCGTCTTTTGGAAAAATCAGAGATAGAATTACTGAAATTAAAATAGTTCCCAAAATGAATCCGAGCGACCACAGAATCGGGAAATGTCCGTCGTATAAATTGTTCAGCCAGACCATTTTCAGCCCGACGAACACCAGCACGACCGACAAACCGTATTTCAGCAAATGAAATTTATCGACTGCGCCCGCCAGCATAAAATACATCGAGCGCAAACCGAGAATCGCAAAAATGTTCGACGTGAAAACGATCAAAGCCTCATTGGTAATCGAAAAAATCGCCGGAACGCTGTCAACCGCGAAAATAATATCGGTCGCTTCCAGAAACAGCAGCGCGATAAAAAGCGGTGTCGCGTATGTCACTCCGCTCAATTTCACAAAAAAGTTTTTACCCTGAATGTCGTGCGTGACGGGCATAAATTTTTTGAAAGCGCGAATCAAAAAATTCTTTTCCGGCTCAACTTTTTCGTCGCCGGAAAACATCATCCTGATTCCGGTGATGATTAAAAATCCGCCGAAAATATAAATCACCCATTGAAACTGCATCAGAGCCGAACCGAGCGCGATAAACGCTGCGCGAAAAACGAGCGCGCCTAAAATTCCGTAAAATAAAACGCGGTGTTTGTATTTCGCGGGAATCGCAAAATAACTGAAAACCAGCACGAAAACGAAAATGTTGTCAATCGAAAGCGAGTATTCGATAACGTAGCCGGTCAGAAATTGCAGCGCGACGTTTTTTGCCGTCTCCGCGCCGAATTTTGAAAGCGCGTATTGGTAAAAAAGAAAGTTAAAACCGAGCGCGAGCGCGACCCAGACGATACTCCAAACGGTTGCTTCTTTAAACGAAACGATGTGAGATTTGCGGTTAAAAACTCCTAAATCGAGCGCGAGCATCCCGCACACGAACAGTAAAAATAAGCCGTAAAACCACCAGTAATCGGCAAAGGGAAACAGATTCATTAAAAATTCTCCTTGCGTGCCGCAAAAGGAAAGACCTTTTACGACGATTTAAAAATGTCGTAAAAGGTCTTGATATTTTCTTTGTCGAGCCGAATCGCCTTCGACTTTGGCGATTGTCCTGACGACTTCGACAAACCCTTGCGGGCTATCTACTCCCCTCAAATTGTCGTCAACAGATTAACAAATCGAAGACTGATAGTCAAAAAATAGAAATTTCGCGGGCAAATTTAACCGGCATTATCGCCGGGTTAAAAAACATTTTGAACAGTTTTATCGGAGACGCGACCATTTATAAAAGCCGTTCCAAAACACAAAAAGACGCTTTGTGTTAAAATCAAACGGAAAATATATAAAAATTTATCTGATTATAAAGTTGAGTAAAACTTAAGTGAATAAAATTGAAATAATTCCGCTCGGCGGCATCGGCGAGTTTGGAATGAATTGTATGGGCATCCGCTACGGCGATGCGATGATTTTAGTTGATGCGGGAATGGGTTTTCCTGAAGAAACTCCTTACGGCGTGGATATTTCCATCCCGAATTTTGATTTCCTGGAAGAATATAAAGACAATTTAATCGCGCTCGTTTTGACGCACGGACACGAAGACCATATCGGCGCGCTGCCGTATTTTTTAAAGAGATTTAATTTGCCGGTTTACGGTTCGCGTTTTACGCTCGCGCTCTGTGAAAAAAGACTGACCGAACACGAAATGATTGACGATGTGTTGCTGCACCGCGTCGAAGCGGGTCAAATAATCGAACTCGAAGATTTTGAAATCGAATTTATACACGCCACGCATTCTTTGGTCGAATGTTTTTCCTTAGCGATAAAAACGCCCGCCGGAACGCTGATTCATACGGGCGATTACAAAATTGACGACACGCCCGTTATCGGAAAGCCGTATGATTTGAAAACTCTGAAAAAATACTGCGACGAAGGCGTTCTCGCGCTGCTGTCGGATTCGACAAACTCGACCGTTCCGGGCAAAACTCCTTCGGAACGAGCCGTCATTCCGGCTTTTGAAGAACTTTTCGCCCAAGCCGAAGGACGCATTTTCGTGGCGACATTTTCGTCGTCTCTGCATCGCCTGCAAGTCGTCTTTGATGTCGCCAAAAAATTTGATAGAAAGGTTTGCGTTCTCGGTCGTTCGATGATGAAAAACGTCGAGATTGCCGACGAACTTGGACTTTTAAATATTCCATACGGCACACAAATTTCGCTCGGCGACGCGCGTCATTACGACGACGACGAAATTGTTTATTTGATTACCGGCTCGCAGGGCGAAAACCGCGCCGCGCTTTATCAAATTGCGACCAGCGTTTATAAAGGTCTGCAAATCGAAAAAGGCGATACGGTGGTTTTATCAGCCAGAATTATTCCCGGCAACGAGCGCAACATTTCGCGGCTCATCGGCGCGATTTATAAGCGCGGCGGAAATATCATCGAAGAAAAACGCCGAATGATTCACGTTTCCGGTCACGCTTCGCAGGAAGACATCAAAATTATGGTCGAAACCGCGCGTCCGAAATATGTCATTCCGATTCACGGCGAATACTGGATGCTTTTCCGGCAGGAAGAATACGTTAAAAATCATCTCGGTTACGATGCCGATAAAATTATTTTGATTGAAAACGGCGACCATTTGGAACTGGACGAAAACCGCGCCGCGATTGTCGAAAAATACGACATCGGACGCTCGTTTATTGACGAAGAAGCGTTGGACGAAATCGAATATGAAACGATTCGTGAACGCAAAAAACTCGCTTACGGCGGAATCGTTTCGCTCGTCGTGGCAATTGACAAAAAGACCAAACAAATCGTCAGCGAGCCGCAGATTACTGTTCAGGGCGTGGCGGGAATTGACTGGAAAAACGGTTTGATGGACGACGCGCGGCAGACAATTGCCGAAGCGATTCATCAGCTTCCGAAAGAAAGTTTTCAAGATAAAAACGCTCTGCGCGAAAACTTGCGGATTCAGTTAATGCGCTTTATCAAACAGGAAACCGGCACGAAACCCGTCATTATTCCGACGATTGTCGAAGTGTGAATATGAGAATTACTCTAAAATTTGTCGGCTCTTTAATTTTATTCTTATGTCTTGGAATTGATATTTTTGCACAGGAATTAAAAGGTTTTGTGAAAAACCAAGACGGAAAGCCGATTAGCGAAGTTTTTGTACAGCCAGAAGGTTACATTTACTCAACAAAAACTGATGCCAACGGATTCTTTAATTTAAGGATGACAAAATATTGGGAAAAAGGAATTGTCTTCTTTGATAAAAAGGGTTTTCAAGCGCAAGCTGTTCCGGTTGATTCGATTGCGAAAGAACTCAATATAGTTTTAAAGGATGAAGAAAATTCCGAAATAGTAACAATTCCAAATTGTACTGCGAATCAAGATAAAAATGTTCGTTTGGTCGGACATTATTTGATACTTTCCGCACCTAAAAAATTAAAGTTCAAATCAGGCACTGATACTGATTATATTTATTACCGAATCGGTTTTGGAAAGGGAAATAACAAATCTTGGTTAGAAGGCGGATTAGGTAACTTGTATGGAAGTGAATATCCAAGCTCAAATTTCATAGACAAATCAACAAACTTTTCATACCGCCGAACGAATCTTGGTTTGGATTGGCGCGGAATAACCAATGACGGAATAATTTGGCGTTGGATTGGCTCGGTTTCGATTTTTGAAACTTATTATTATCAAACAAAATCGAAAGAAGCCGCAGAAGTTTTTGATAAAATTCTTGATGGAATGTGTTTTCAATCAGAGAAATAATCTGCAATGGAAAATATAATTTTACTCTTACGGAAAACTCGCGTTGAAGTTGCGCCCGAAACATTTACGCTCGTTTCCGTGCGTCACGAAGATTGGCTGAAGCTGCTCGAAAATCCAGAGCTTTCGCCGCAAATGACCGCGCCGTTTATGATTTTCAAAGACAAATTCGAGACGACGCTGCTGCTTGACGAAATTGATTTCGGAACAATTCGTTATGCAATTCGAGATGCGAAAACGGAAGGAAATTTCCGGCTTTTGACATTCGATATTGAACTCGATTTTTCGGTCGTCGGGTTTCTGGCGGAAATTGCAAAAATTTTAAGCGAGGCGGAGATTTCGATTGTCGCTTTATCATCGTTTTCACGTGACCATTTATTGATAAAACAAAATGATTTAGCGAAGGCGTTGAAAGTTTTAGGCGAATATATCGAAGATGTTTGCTGAAAAAGTCTGCAAGTTTTGAAAATAATCGTCGTTCAAATTATGGCGACGAAAATGCGTTGCTAATTTTTTTGAAAAAGGGAAATCTTATGAAAAACACGATTAAATTTTCAGCCGTATTTATATTTTTATTCGCAGCAATTTTTACATTTAACACAAATTCTTCGGCGCAGACTAAAAAAGAAATTTTGATTGTCGCCGACCAAAAGGCGAGTTGTCGCGGAATCGTCGCGCAGGATTGTTTGCAGGTCAAACGTCTCGACGAGGAAAAATTTGAACTGTTTCGTCAAAATATCGAAAATTTCAAGTTTATTCCAGGTTATTTTTACGTTCTGGATGTGCGGGTTGATAATGTCAGAAACGCGCCCGCCGACGCTTCAAATATAAAATATCGGTTGCTCAGAGTTTTGGCGCGTGTCAAAGCGGAAAATAATCCGACGGCGATGACGCAAAATCTGTCGGGAGTCGAATGGAAATTGACGCGCGTCGAAGGAAATCCAGTTGAAAGCGAAAAAGCCGCGATTAGATTTGACGAGCAAAACAACCGCGTGAACGGCAGCGGCGGCTGTAATTCCTTCGGCGGCAAACTGACGAAGAACGGAAACGAAATTAAAATCGGACAGGTTATTTCGACAAAAATGGCTTGCGTCAATCGAGATACGATGCAGGTCGAAAATGATTTTTTCAGAAATCTTGAGCGCGTGACGAAATACGAAATTTCGGGAAATAAATTGATGCTGACGGCGGGTGACGCGACCGTTCTCGAATTTGAAGCGAAAAAATAAATAGATTCGCCAAGAATTTTTTAAATGCCAAGTCTGCGTTTTTAGTTTAAACTGAAAACCACTTGGCATTTTTTATGTCTTTCTGGAAGGAAAAAGTCGTTTTATTAACCGGCGCGTCGAGCGGCATCGGCGAGGCTCTGGCTTTGGAATTGGCAAAGCGCGGCGCGATTCTTGGACTGCTGGCGCGGCGCGAAAGTCTGCTGCGCGATTTGGTCGCCAAATGCGAACGCAAGGGAACGGCGGCGCGCGCTTTTTCGTGCGACATCACGGATGAAATGTGCGCGGCGGACACGGCGCAAAGTCTGCGAAACGAATTCGGCAAAATAGATATTTTGATTGCCAATGCGGGCATCGGCGGAAACTCGAAAAGCGCGAAGGATTTAAAACCGTCGGATTTTCGGCGCGTCATTGATACGAATTTAATCGGCGCGGTCAATTCGGTTTCCGCCGTTTTGCCGCAGATGCTCAAACACGGAAACGGGCAGATTGTCGCCATTTCTTCGCTCGCGGGTTTTCGCGGACTGCCGAAATCGGCGGATTACTGCGCGTCGAAAGCAGGAATGACGGCTTACTTTGAAAGCGTCCGGCTCGACGTTCAGCACAAAGGCGTTTATGTGACAATCATTCAACCGGGTTTTATCAAAACGCCTCTGACTGCGGGACGCGCCGCCAAAATGCCTTTTTTAATGGAACTCGAAGATTCGATTCCGTATTTCTTGCGCGCCATCGAAAGGAAAAAGAAATTTGCCGCGTTTCCGTGGCAGCTCGCAACGCTCGTTCGCGCCGGAAAATGTTTTCCCGCGTGGCTCTACGACCGGATTGCCAGCCGCGCAAAATATCGCCAGTAATTTGTTAATAGCAAATGGTTAGTGGTAAATTGCTACTTTGATTTACCATTGATTATTCATTATTTACCATTTCAAATATGAATCTTTTACAGGCAATTATTCTCGGAATCGTTCAGGGATTAACCGAATTTATTCCGGTTTCATCAACCGCGCATCTTATTTTTGCCAGTCGCTGGATAGAGCTTTATAAAGATAATCCGCAGCAGGCGGAGCAGACGACGGCGACGATTGCCGTTATCCAACTCGGAACTTTGCTTGCCGTCTTGATATATTTCGCGCCCGATATTTTCAGCATCTCCGTCGCTTTTTTGCGCGACCATTGGGCTTTGCTGACGCGCGGGCGCGGAATGCGTTTTTCGGGAACGGGCGGCGTGCGTCCGATTTGGCTGTCCGAAGAAGCATGGCTCGGCTGGTTGATAATTCTCGGCTCGATTCCCGTCGGCGTAGTCGGGCTGCTTTTCAAAAAAGTTATCGAAGGCGAGGCGACAAAAAACCTCTGGATAATTGCGACGATGATGGTCGTCGTCGCGCTTCTTTTGGCGATTGCGGAATTTTTCGGCAGTCAGCGAAAGGAATTAAAGGAATTCGGAATTTTCGATGCTTTGGTGCAGGGTTTTTCGCAGGTTCTGGCGTTGATGCCCGGCGCGTCGCGTTCGGGTTCGACGATTATGGGCGGGCTTCTCGCGGGCGAAAAACGCGAAGCCGCCGCCAGATTTTCCTTTCTGCTTTCGATTCCGGCGATTACGGCGAGCGGTCTTTTGGAATTAAAAGAAGCGTTGAAAATTCTGGACAAAGACAGTTTGACGCAGCTTGTTGCCGGAACAATTGTCGCGGGAATCATCGGTTATCTTTCGATTTGGTTTCTGCTGAAATTCTTGAAAACTCACACGACCGCCGTTTTCATCATTTACCGCATCATCGTCGGCGGAATTATTTTAGGACTGCTTTATGCGGGAATTTTAAGCCCGCAGGTTTCCATTAAATAAATGCAAAAGCGTTGGACAATTCTCAAACACGACCGCGAGCAAACGGCGAATTTGGCGAAAGATTTAAAAGTTTCGCCGATTGTCGCCGCGCTTTTGATTTCACGCGGTTATGACACGCCGGAAAAAGCGCGAAAATTTTTTAATCCGACGATTGAAGATTTGCACGAGCCGTTTTTACTCAAGGATTTGCAAAAAGCGACAGAGCGTATTTTAAAGGCAATCGAAGCGGGCGAAAAAATTCTCGTTTGGGGCGATTACGATGTTGACGGCACGACCGGAACGGTTGTTTTGCGAAAGGCTCTGGAAATTTTGGGCGCGCGCACGGGCTTTCACGTTCCGCATCGTTTTACCGAAGGCTACGGCATCAACATCGAAAAACTTTCCGAAGCGAAAGCGAAAGGCTACACGCTGGTCGTGTCGGTTGACACGGGAAGCCGCGCGTTTGAAGCGGCGGACTGGTTAAAAGAAAACAACATTGATTTAATCGTCACCGACCACCATTTGGCGGACGACGCAAAAGGTAATCCAAGTGCTTTTGCCGTCGTCAATCCGAATCAGGCGGACTGCGAATATCCCGATAAAAACCTTGCCGGAGTCGGCGTGGCGTTCAAATTAGCGCACGCTTTGCTGCGTGAAAAAGGCAGGGAAAATCTGGTCGAAGGTTTTTTAAAAATGGTCGCCATCGGCACGATTGCCGATATGATGAATTTGACGGGCGAAAACCGCGTCATCGTCAAATTAGGTTTGCAGGATTTGCCGAAAGCCAGAAATTACGGGCTTCGCGCGTTGATGGAAGTTGCCGACTGCAATTCGGAAATGACGAGTTACGACATCGGTTTCCGGCTCGCGCCGCGCATAAATGCCGCCGGACGAATGGACGAAGCGATGACGGTTGTCCGTTTGTTTGAAGCCGGAACGTTTGAAAAAGCGCGCGAATATGCCGAAATTCTCGACAGCCGCAATCGTGAACGGCAAAAAGCGCAAAAAGAAATCAGCGAACTCGCGCTTGCCGAATACGTCGAAAACGGCGGCAGCGCGAAACAAAATTTTGTCGCCGTCATCGCGGGCGAAAAATGGCATCGCGGCGTGATTGGTTTGGCTTCGTCGCGCATTACCGAAAAGCTTTATCGCCCCAGCTTGGTTATTTCTTTGGAAAACGGAATCGGACACGGCTCGGCGCGTTCTATTGCGAATTATCATCTGTTAAACGGTTTGGATTCGTGCGCCGATTTGTTTGAAAAATTCGGCGGACACGCGGCGGCTTGCGGTTTTACAATCCGCGAAGAAAACATCGAAACTTTGCGCGAAAGATTAAACGCTCATGCCGCAGCGAATTTGTCGGAAGAAGATTTAACGCCGGAACTGAAAATTGATGCGCCGGTTTCCTCAAATTCTTTAAATCTTGAACTGGTCGAAGAATTAAAATGTTTAGAGCCATTCGGCATCGGCAATCCGAAACCCGTTTTTGTCACCAAAGATTTATTTCTAACCGACACGCCGTATGTAATGAAGGAAAAACATTTGAAATTAAAACTTGCCGACCAGAGCGGAAAAAGGTTTGAAGCCGTCTGGTGGGACGGCGCGGAAAAATCAAACGGGCAAACTCTCTCGCCGCAAACCCGCATCGAAATAG
>JBPCRW010000218.1:0-5720 GCA_050996405.1 Pyrinomonadaceae bacterium
ATATTCAAGCATCGGTGAAAAGATTGACGGGATTGGACATTAAAGAAACTGAAATTCTACAAATCCTGTCGGCTTTGGGAATTAACTCAAGACTCAAGACTCAAGACTCAAGACTCTTTTTCTCTCCGAGTTGGCGGCACGATATTGCGATTGAAGAAGATTTGGTCGAAGAAGCGGCGCGGATTTTCGGTTATGAAAAAATCGGCGAGGAATTGCCTCCGTCATCTTCGGCGGGCGAATATCAGCCGGACGAAATTCGCAAATTTCACCTGCGCCAAACCCTGGCGAATCTCGGTTTTGACGAAGCGATTTCCTACAGTTTTATTGACGCGAAAACGGACGAAACTTTTGATTTCGTTTCCGATTTCGTCTCCGAAAATCTGGATGAAAAATTCGTTTCGCTGAAGGATTCGATTATCGAAGGCGCGACTCGAATGCGTCCGACTTTGCTCGCAGGTTTGCTCGACGCGGCGCGTGCGAATTTTAATCATCAAGAAAAAAACTTGCGTCTGTTTGAAATCGGCAAAGCGTTTTCAAATGCAAAATGCAAAATGCAAAATGCAAAATCGGATGAAGATTTGCCGACCGAACGCGAGTTGCTGGCGATTGTTTTAACGGGCGGCGAAACTTTTCAAAACAAGTCTTTAATAATTCGTGAGTTTGATTTTTACGATGCGAAAGGCGCGCTCGAAGCGGCTGCTGACGCGATAAATTCGCCGACTCTGGAATTTTCCGCAAAAGACGCGAAACATCTTCGCAAAGGTCAGTCGGCGGAAATTTTGCTCGACGGAAAATCAATCGGAACAATCGGACGTTTGAACGACGAAATTTCAAATAATTACAAATTTCGCCAGCCGGTTTTTGTTGGGGAAATTGATTTACAGAGTTTGCTCGAAGCAAAACAACAAAGCGTTTTGTATCATTCGCTGTCAATTTTTCCTGCGGTCGAACGCGACGTTTCGCTGCTCGTCAAACGCTCGACGAGTTTTGCGGAAATAAAAAAAACGATTGAAGGAGAAAATTACGAATTGCTTCGCGGCATTGAATTTGTTGATGTCTACGAAGGAAAAGGAGTCGCGGACGACGAGCGTTCGTTGACGATTCGGCTCGAATATCGCAGTGACGAGAGAACTTTAATTGAAGCGGAAGTCGAAGAAATTCACCGCAAAATTTTGGAGACGCTCGAATCAAAATTAAACGCCAAACAAAGATTCTGAAAAATTACTTGAAGTTTTTTCTTGCAATCTTTGAAAATTGGAAACATAATCAAGCAGTTTCATACAAATTTGTCTGCTGCAATCGGAGAAAAAGACAATGGGGAGTTTATCGGGAATGGAAAAATTCTCGCATCTGGAAGATAAAATTTACCTGACCATCGAATTTGCCAAAAAGATGCGTGAGGAAAAGGAAAAACTTGAGCGCGAAACCAATTCGCTGCGTCACGAAGTCAGTTCGCTTTTGGAAGAAAAAGTGCGGCTCGAAGATAAAATCGAGCGGTTGATGTCGGAGCGCGACGCGATTCAACTGAAAATCGAAGCGATGCTCGAAGCGATTACCGTTATCGAACCCGAAGCGGCGAAAGCTCTGCACGGATAGAAAATGGATATGATTGGGAATAAGGAAAAAGCGTTGGACGCGGCGCAGTCAATCCGCGTCGAGATTTACAATCAAACCTACAACATTCGTTCCGACGGCGACAACGAATATATTATGCAGCTGGCGGAATACGTTGACGGCAAAATGCGCGAAATCTCAAGCGGCACCTTGACGGTTGACAGTTTGAAAGTCGCAATTTTAGCCGCGCTTCACATCGCAGACGAATTTCACCAACTCAAAAGACAGCAGCAACAAACCGATCACCAGCTTGCCTCGCGCAGCGCGGAATGCGCCGAAATGCTCGACCGCGTTCTCAAACAAAGAGAATCTCTCGCGCCGCAGGAATTTGAAACCGAACAGTAATTTAACGGGAAATTTTAGAATTGTTAAAATTCGGTTTTTCTCAAGCTAATTTACCGTAAAGCAATGAAGGAAAATTGATTAGAGATTCGGCATAATTTTTTATACGGAATTAATTCGGTATAATACAAAATTGGATTGCTTATGAAGTTTCACGCGACAACTTTCTTATTCACGATATTATTCGTTGTCTGTCAGGCGACGGCAAGTGCCCAATCGACAAACGCTCCAAGAGCTTATCGCATGGGCAGCGTTGGCAATCTCGAAATGACCGTGCCGTCCAATTGGCAAGAGCGGTCCAAAACGTTGGATAAACCGCAGGGCGTGACACTCGCTTATCGATTGCCCTACAGAACAGACTTCTATATGAAGGTGACTGCCATTTGGATACCACCAGAAAGCCGCGCCTCTCGTGAATCTGAATGGATGCGACACGCGGTTGAAAAATCGGCTCGCTATATTGTTGGATCGTCAGGAAATCTGCCCGCACTGACGCAAATCTCGTCGCCCGGCGGAAATGGATATTATTTCCAGTCACCTGGTTACGATCGATTTCCGATTGGCGAATTCCACTACATCACTGAAGGTGTTCTCGACTTGGGCGAGGTCACGTTTGTATTCACGACATATTCGAACACGAAAGACTTGCCTGAGATCACTAATTCTTTGCGTGTCGTCGAAAGTGCCCGTTTCGCCGCAGCAAAGCCATGAATCCGAGACGCAACCCAACACGTCGTTGGACCGGAGCGCGGGTCGCGTGTTCTTTAACTTGCTGGCTGCGGCGAAGGTTATCGCTAATCGCCGCGCCCGGTCAACTCTGGCGTTAATTACTTTTAACAATTAAAAATAATGACTTGCGGTTATTCAATCTTGTCCGATAATTCGCTCCGCAATAATTTAAGTTGAATTTAAAAATCTGTTGGCGGTTAAACTTTGGGTTGAATCGCCTTGCTTCCTATTTTTCGTTTTACATTATTTTCGTTTGTGGTAATTTTGCATTATTTTCGTTTGTGGTAAAATGAATTTCAGGCGGAGGAACTTCTGCGAAGTTCGTCACTTTCATTACGATAATTGAGCCAACATTTGAATATACGGGAGACTAATGCCGCTCGCTCGGTGCAATCTTTCCAGGTTAAAGACTGCCATAGACGGCGGCTCGAAATGCGATAATGCTCTTTCGGGGCGATTTCGCAAAAAGTCACCCACCTGTTACAACAGGTTCAATTCAAATTGAAGGAACGGCTTATGCGGTGTTCTATCGCCTTTTCAGTAAATCGTGAATCGTAAATCGTGAATAGACACAATCTGTTGACGATTTATCGTTGACGATTTACTTTTTTATTTTATGAATATTTTGATAATTGCCGATGTCGTGGCGCGACCCGGAAGAAAAGCCGTTTTAGAAAGAATTCAGGATTTGCGCGAACAATATAAAATTGACATCGCGCTGATAAACGGCGAAAACGTCGCGGGCGGATTTTCAATTACGCCCGCAATCGCCGACGGGTTTTTCGCAAACGGCGTGGACGTGATAACTTCGGGCAATCACATTTTCGACAAAGCCGAAATAATTCCGTATCTCAATAAAAATCCGCGAATAATTCGTCCCGCCAATTATCCGCCGAACACGCCCGGAAACGGCATGTTTATTGGCGAAATCAACGGTTTTAAAATCGCCGTCATGAATTTTTTGGGCAGAGTTTTTATGCCGCCGGTTGACGACCCTTTCCGTATTGCGGATGAATGTTTAAAGCAGATTCCAGACGACGTAAAAATCCGTCTGGTAGATTTTCACGCCGAAGCGACTTCAGAAAAATACGCGCTTGCGTGGTTTTTGGACGGGCGCGTTTCCTGCGTTTATGGTTCGCACACGCACGTGCCGACCGCCGACGAAAGAATTTTGGATAACGGCACGGCGTATATTACCGATGTCGGAATGACGGGCAGTTATGCAGGCTGTATCGGGATGAAAAAAGAAGATATTATCGCGCGCTTTACACAATTTCCCGCGCGCCGTGCCGAACACGCAACCGGCGATGTCTGGATTTGCGCGCTGGTTTTGGAAATTGACGAAGCGACGGGCAAGGCAAAAAAAATTGAACGGCTTCGCTTATCTCATCAGGATTGAAAATAATTTTATCGCCAGACGGCTTTATTTTTTATCGTCTTCGGTTTCCGACTCTAACTCCTGGCGAATTTCATCTTCCATTTTCAAATTTTCCAACGCTAATGGTAATTGCTCCGCCCGCGCCGAAAGTTTTTTTAACGCCAATTCTGAATCCGCCAGCGTCGAGCCGCGCATCACGGCAGATTCAATCATTTGCAGGCGAGTTTCGGCTTCGGTCCGCATTTCCTTTGCCTCTTTATTTATTTCCTGCAATCTCGCGCCGTCTCTTTTTAACTCTTCCTGGAATTCTTCGCTGCGTTCGCTTTTCAGATATTTCAGTTTGTTTTGCCGTCTCCGCACCAACAATAATTCGCGGTTCGATTTTTTGATAATTCGCGCCGCCGTCAGACGCGAAGCGAGAGTTTCGCGGTAAGCGTCCGCCAAAAGACGGTCTTGTTTGTCCATTTCCTTGAGAGATTTTTTTTCGGCGGAAGTTAATTCAGGTTGAAACCAGCCGACTTCTTCCGCCTTTATTCCGTCAACGGCAATCCGTTCACGAATTTGCGCGAGCCATTTCCCGCGATAAAAAAGCAGAATTCCCGAAACAATTAAACCGAAAAGAAATCCCGCGACGAGCGAAATAAGACTGAAGAAAATAAGCGGAACTGCGCCATAAAAAAGAGAAAGAATAAAGAAAAGCAACGCCGGAATTATTGAAAACAAAACGGGCGCGAGCCACATTCCAAAGCTCAAAGCCTTGCCTTTTACCAAATCCCCGCGTGTTACTTCGTAATTTCGCTCCAGAGAATTCATAGATTTCCGCAGTCGCCAAAACTATCGGGCGCAATTTGATTATTCTAGCGCGGCAACGCCTTTAAAGCTATAAAGCTACAAACTTTCTCCGATTTATAATATGATTGAATCAACAGATAAAATCGTGAGGCGTTTATGTCAAAATTCTTTTCTCGTCCGCTTTTGTTCGTTTTGTTGTTATCGGCGTTTTTTAGTTTTGTCTTTGCCCAGCCGCCGAGAAATCAAACGGCTAAAGTTCGTCCCGTAAATATTCCCGTCTCGATTTTTTCAAAAAGCGAGTTGAAGGAAAAGCAGCCCGAAGAATTTCTCGAAGCCGGTAATTTAATCGTTAAGGAAGACGGCGACGAACAAGTAATTCTTTCGATTCGCAGCACGGAAAATACAAATCTGGCTCTGGCAATTTTAATTCAGGAAGGCATATCTTCAAACGTTAATCTCGAATTGGAAAGACTCGCCGATTTTATTCGCCGCCTGCCGAATAATACGCGCGTGATGGTAGCATATCTGCGCGGCGGCTCGATTCAAGTGCGCCAGAAATTTACCACCGATTTGGAAAAAGCGGCGAATTCCCTGCGAATTGTCGTCAGCAGCCCGTTCGCCGCGCCGAGCAGTCCGTATGTCGAAGTCAGCGAGGCTTTAGGTCGTTTTGACGCGCTGCCGCTCGGCAGACGCGCGATTCTTTTGATTTCCGACGGCTTGGATACGTCACGCGGATTTGATTCTTCGTCGCCCGCGCAGAGTCTCGACCTCGACCAGGCTATTTTAAAAGCGCAGCGCAAAAGCGTCGCCGTCTATTCGTTTTATTCGCCCGCGAGTTCAACCGAAAACGGCAATTCGATTCTGG
>JBPCRW010000223.1:0-16402 GCA_050996405.1 Pyrinomonadaceae bacterium
GTTCAAAATTGAATGATTTAGCAGCAATTCTGGCAACCTCGACCGATTACAAAGTCACAGTCGAATCGCACACTGACAACAAGGGAACGCCCGACGAATTGCAAACTCTGACCGACGCGAGAGCGCAGGCAATTTCGGGAAAATTGACGGCGGGCGGCGTTGATACGGCGCGTGTCGAAGCCAAAGGTTTTGGCGCGAGTTTGCCGGTTGCGCCGAACACGACCAATCTCGACCGCGCCAAAAATCGTCGCGTCGAAATTATTTTGACTCCGATAATCGGGCAGTAAATTTTTAATCTTTCAAAACCAAATACGGTCGGGCGGAAGTCCGACCATACATTCGTCGCCGACGTTTAATCCAACCAGCCGCAAAACCAACACTTCTAAAATCAACCCGTTCGCGTCGAGCAAAACGCGCGTCGTCGCGCCCCGATATTGAACGCCGGAAATTTTCGCTTTGAGCAGATTGTCTTCGGGAAACGACGCGCCGAACGACAGCGAAATATGTTCGGGGCGAACGGCGAGCGTCAGCGGCGCGTTGATTGCGCCCAGCAATTTTTTTTCGGTTTTGTCGGTTTGCAGACGATGTTCGCCGTTTAATGTTTGAAATTCCGGCGAGTTTTGATTAGTGAAACTGACGCGCGTCACCTCGATAAAATTACAGCGTCCGAGCGCGGCGGCAACGGCAACACAATTTGGCTTTTCGTATAATTCGCGCGGCGTTCCGGTCTGCGCGATTTCGCCGTTGCACAAAACTCCGACGCGCTTGCAGACGGCGAACGCATCTTCATAATTATTGGTCGCCAGGATTACGGCAAGATTTTTTTCCTTCGCCGTTTTTTGCAATTTTTCTAATGCTTCGTCGCGCCGGTTTCGGTCAAAAGACGAAAATGGCTCGTCGAGAAAAAGAACATTTCGCGCTTCAAACAAACTTTTTTCAAAATCCGCTTTTTGTTTAAAATACTCGGAAAAATCTTTCATCTTCATCAGACTTTTATAAAAAAAATAGTGCCAAATCGGAAGATTTTGGTCGGCTGGTCGGACGAAACAAAAATCGCGTTTCGGCGCGTCGGTTAAATCTTTATCGTCGAAAAAAATCTTCCCCGAATCGGCTTTTTCCAAACCCGAAATCACTTCGAGCGCGGTCGTTTTTCCGCTTTCGTTCGCGCCCAAAAGCCCGAAAATCTCGCCGCGTGAAACTTCAAACGAGATATCGCGCAGAATCAATTTACCGTTGAGTGTTTTAGAAACGTTTGAAATTTTTAACGACATAGTTTCTGAAAATTCGTTTTCGCTATTGGCATTGGCAAGCAAATTAAAAGTATGCTTTTGTCATCTGAATCGTGCAAGTTTAAAATTTCGAGATTTGGGAGAATAAAGTAAATGAGCGATGAAAAACCGAGTTTGGCGAGAAAGGCGGTTCACGCGGGCGGCTGGCAGATTGCCAAGCGCGTGGCGAAATCAGTTCCGTATTTGGGAACGGGAATGGCGATTTTTTTAATCGGTTCAGACATCAAACGCAAAGGTGTCGTTAAGGGAACTCTGAACGCCGGAATCGATGCCATTCCGTTTGTCGGCGCGGCGAAAAACGTCGTCGAATTTTTTGCGGGCGATTTATTTCCCGACAAGCCGCTGCAAAATCAGAGAAAAGTTCAATAAAAATTTTTGCAAGTCTAACCGGAAACCGGCGTTCTTGAAATCATCAAGCCCGCGCGAAATTTTGCGCCGCGAATTTTCTTGTCGAGGAAAAAATGATGAATTTAAGAAAAGTTTCCGGTTTTTTTATTCTGCTGATTGCAGTTTTTACGGTCGCGGTTTCGGCAAACGCGCAGGGAATTATTGTTCCGATAATTTGCGACGTTCGCCCGTGCCGTCCGCTTCCGCGTCCCGTTCCGCTGCCGAACGCTTTGCCCGTTAAATTAATCAACATTGACGTAAAAATCAATGGACAGATTGCGACGACTCACGTCACGCAGATTTTCCGCAACGATACGCCTTACACGCTCGAAGGAACTTATTTTTTCCCGATTCCCGAAACGGCTTCCATCAGCGAATTCGCTATTTGGGAAAACGGGAAAAAATTAGCTGGCGAAGTTAGAAGCAAAGAAGAAGCGCGGCGAATTTACGATGATATTGTGCGTCGTCTGCGCGACCCGGGATTATTGGAATACGCCGGAAAGGATTTGTTCCAAGCCTCGATTTTTCCGATTCCGCCGAACTCCGATAGAAAACTCGAACTGACCTTTTCGCAGGTTTTAAAAGCCGAATCGGGAACTGTCGCCTATCGTTATCCGCTCGGCACGGGCGGCAGAATTTGGAATAATCCGATTCCGCCAAGACCGATGCCTCCGCCGCGTCCTTTGTCGATGATGCGCGAAAATGTTGATGAAAACTCCGACAATCAAAATCGCAATGAAAAAATCGGCACGGTTTCGGGCAGAGTCGAAATTTCGACAACGCAAGCCTTACGCAATATTTATTCGCCGACGCATTCGATTGACATCAAGCGCGCCGGCGAAACAAAAGCCGTTCTGACTTTTGAATCAAACGAAAAAGAACAGCGCGACTTTCAGCTTTTTTACGGGCTGTCGGATAAAGATTTCGGTTTGTCGCTTCTGACTTACCGCGAAGCCGGAAAGGATGGTTATTTTCTGCTCACCTTGTCGCCGAAGGACGACCTTTTAGAAAAACAAATTACTAATAAAGACATCGTTTTCGTTCTCGACACATCGGGTTCGATGGCGGACGAAGGCAAAATGGAAAAAGCTCGCGCCGCGCTGCTGTTCGGCATTCAAACTTTGCGCGACGGCGACCGTTTCAACGTTATCAATTTCGCGGGCGAAGAACATTTGATGGAAAATAATTTGATTGTCGCAGACGCAGGCGGGAAAAAACGCGGCGAGGATTTTGTCAAAAAATTAACTCCGTCGGGCGGCACGAATATTAACGATTCGCTCGTTGCCGCGCTCAAACAATTCGGCGCGTCGAATCGCCCGAAAATGCTGGTTTTTATGACCGACGGTTTGCCGACAGTCAGCGAAACGAACGTCGAAAAAATCGTCCAGAATATAAAGAATTTTAAATCGCAGGACGTTCGTTTATTTACTTTCGGAGTCGGCTACGATGTCAACACGCAATTGCTCGACAAACTCGCGGCGGAAAATTCGGGCGCGGCGGATTATGTCGAACCGAAGGAAGATTTGGAAATCAAGGTTTCAAACTTTTTTACCAAGGTCGCATCGCCTGTTTTGAGCGATTTGCAGATTGATTTCGGCGACGCGCAGACCGATTACGTCTATCCGCGAAAGCTGACGGATTTATTCAGAGGCTCGCAAATCACGATCATCGGGCGTTACAAAAACGAGCGCGATTTGCGGAATATTACGCTTCGTCTGCAAGGCAAAACAAACGGCGAATCGAAAACGTTTAATTATGAAAATCTGGTGTTTCCGCTTCGCGCCGACGATAACGATTTCCTGCCGCGTTTGTGGGCGACACGGCGCGTCGGCTGGCTTCTCGAACAAATTCGCGCCAGCGGCGAAACCAAAGAATTGCGCGATGAAATTACCGAACTCGGCACGCGCTTCGGAATCGTCACGCCTTATACTTCATATCTGGCGGCGGACGGCACATTTAATTCTGCGCCGATGACTTCGAGCGGTAATTTTGCGGTCGCCGTTGACGCAGATTCGGTCAGAGAATCGAGCGGTCGGCGCGCCGTGCAGATGAGCGTCCAGCAAAATAAACAGCAGGCAAACGCGACGCTCGATACCAAAGACAAGGAAATCTTTGTCGCGGGCAGCAGTCAGAATCAATTTGTCGGCGCGAAAAATTTCTATAATCGTGACGGAATCTGGCAGGACGCGGAATATAAACCGGAGCAAAAACTGCCGGAAATAAAAGTAAAATTCGGCAGTGAAGAATTTTATAATTTATTGAAAAAAGAAAAACGACTGGCGCAGTATTTCGCGCTCGGCGAGCAGGTCGTCGTTGTGCTGAACGGCAATGTTTATCGCGTGACCAATTGAGTTTTTTAATTCAACCGCTTAATAAAAATTCGTCTGTCTTTTGTCTGACAGGTGACATTTGGCGAAATAAAAGTTATGCTTTTCGTCAAAATCACCTGTCAATTTTCTTGGGAGTAAAAAATGAAAATAGTTTCCGGCGTTGGGCAAAAGTTATTTTTTGCGGTTTTCAGTTTGATGTTTTTTATTTCGGCGGCGACGGCGCAGGGCGGCTGGAATCTTATCAGGCGCGGCGGCGCGGGCGATTTGGTTTCGGTTTATTTTACTTCTTCGGACAGAGGCTTTGTCGGCGGCGACGGCGGCTATCTGGCAATGACGAGCGATGGCGGCAGAAACTGGACGCGGCAAAATCTCAACACTACGGATACCATCAACGAAATTTATTTTCGCAGCGACGATAACGGTTATGTTCTTGCCGGTCGGCGGATTTATTTGACCAAAGACGGCGGAAAAACTTGGCGCGAAAACGTCATCGTTAATAAAAACGACTACAAAAATTTAACGCCGGAATTTTTGAGCGTTCGGTTCAGCGATAAAAAGCGCGGCTGGATTGTCGGCTCGCTGTCGAATCAACGCGAGGAAGTGGTGGATAGTTTAGTTTTGCAAACGACGGACGGCGGCGAAACATGGTCGCGGGTCATCGTTCCGACTAAAGAGGAACTTTATCATCTTGATTTTACGAATAACGATAACGGCTGGATTGTCGGAAATCGCGGCTTGATTCTCAACACGCGCGACGGCGGTCAGACGTGGCAGGCACAATCTTCGGGAACGACTTCGAGTCTTTACAACGTCGATTTTCGTGATTCTGACAACGGCGTTGCGGTCGGCGGCGACGGCATAATCTTACGAACCAAAAACGGCGGAATCAACTGGTCTAAAATTTCTTCGGGCATCAATAAATCGCTGCTGCGGGTTAATTTTGTCAGCGATAAAAACGGCTGGATTGTCGGCGGCGGCGGCACGATTTTGCGAACCGACGATAAGGGCAGAACGTGGACGCGGCAGGACAGCCAGACGCAGGATTCGCTCTACGGATTGTTTATGGAAAAAAAATACGGCTGGGCGGTCGGCAAAAAAGGAATTATCCTTCAATATCAAAAATAGTTGACAAAAACCATAAATCCATAATACAAAATAATAGTCTTTCAATAAGAATAACAAGCGGGCATTTTCTCAGAAACGAAGTCTTTTTCTAAAGACGCGATAGTTTCTGCATTCTTTTGTTTTACCGCAGCGATTAAAGCCTGAAAATTTAGAAAAGATTTCTGAAATTATTGGAATCGATTTGAAATTTATTTTTCGGATTTTTCGATATTATTTCGTCTTAAAAAATCAGTTTGAGTGGGAGGATAATCAGATGACTAGAAAAACTTAATTTAATTTTATCGAGCGCGTTTGTCGCATTGTTCGTTTTTGCTATCTGCGGTTTCGCGCAGGGAACGACTTCGCGCTTGACGGGAACGGTCACCGATAACGCGGGCGCGGCGGTCAGCGGCGCGACCGTCACTTTAACCGACGAAGCGACAAATACTTCGTTGACAGCGCAGACCAGCGACAGCGGAACATACACTTTCGATCTGATTCAAGCGGGAACTTATCAGGTCTCGGTTGAAAAACAGGGATTTAAAAAATTTGTTTCGCCTAAAAATGTAATCAATGTCAACCAACCGGCTACCGTCAATGTCAGTTTGGAAATCGGCAGCCTTTCGGCGACCGTCACGGTTGAATCAAAAGTCGAAGAAGTTCAGACGAGCAGTTCGGGAAA
Source organism: Pyrinomonadaceae bacterium (assembly GCA_050996405.1). GTDB lineage: Bacteria > Acidobacteriota > Blastocatellia > Pyrinomonadales > Pyrinomonadaceae > JBPCRW01. The sequence goes on from JBPCRW010000223.1 coordinate 5,793, forward strand.
TATCGGCAGCACGATTGAACAGCGAACGGTAGAAAGTTTGCCGATTGTCGGCTTGCGCGGGCGTAATCCGCTCGATTTGCTAACCTATCAGCCGGGCGTGAATTCGGGCGCGAATACGGGCGGCGGCGTTCACGTCAACGGCTCGCGCGACCGCGCTTTTAATTTCACGCTCGACGGCATTGACATCAACGAATCAAGCGCGGGCGGCGCAAACTTTACGCCCTTGCGCCCGAATCCAGATTCAATTCAGGAATTTCAATTGGTGACCAGCAATTTCACGGCGGAACTCGGACGCTCGTCGGGAGCGCAAGTGACATTCGTGACCCGAAGCGGGACGAATCGCTTTTCCGGCAACGTTTTCGAGTATTATCAAACGCCGGATTTTAACGCCAACGAGTATCAAAATAATTTGAACGGACGCGCGAAAAATCAGTTTGTCCAGCACATTTTCGGCGGCAGCTTCGGCGGTCCGCTTTTCGATCCGGGTTTTGGCGAAGGCACAAAACCGCGATTGTTGAAAGACAAAGCGTTTTTCTTTGTCAATCTTCAACTGCTTCGCGCCTACGATACGGCTTTGGTGACGCGACCTGTTTATACATCTTTGGCGCGCGGCGGGGTTTTTCGTTATGTCGTCGGCGGGCAAAACGCTCCGACCGGAACTTCTACGCCGTCGGTTAATAGCATCGGCGCGCCGCTTTTTCCGAATTGCAGCGCGACCGTCACGACTGGCTGTATTGCAACTTATAACATCAATGCTAATCAAACGGCGGGAACGGGAAATCCGACGGCGACCGGACTCGACCCTGCTCTTTTAGCAGTCATCAACTCCGCGCCGCTGCCGAATAATTTTTCGATTAGCGACGGATTGAATACGGCGGGATTTGATTTCGCCTCGCCGCAGCACGAACGGCAGTATGATTTTACGTCGCGGTTTGATTTTAAAATTGCCAACAATAAACAGCTTTATGTGCGCTATTCGCAAGGCGTGCAAAACAGTTTCGGCGATTCCGCGAACGGCGGGCGACCGATATTTCCAAACTCGCCAAATCTGGTTGATACTTTCCGAACACCGAAAAATTTAGCAATCAATTTTCGATATTCGCCGACTGCGAATTTGACGAACGAAGCGATTTTCGGATTAAACAAATTCGGCTTTATTTTTAAAACTCCGACACCCGACCCGGCGTTTCCGTATGCGTTTAATTTGCAAGCCACGCCGAACACGAATTTTTCATTCAACGCGCGGAAATTGCGGACATATCAATACGTGGATAACGTTACTTATGTGACCGGAAAACACGTTTTTAAGGGCGGCATTAACTTTCGTTTCGGGCGGCAAGTTGACGACCGTTCGTCGGTTGCCGGTTCAGGTATCGAACCGATTGTCAGTTTCAGCACGACAAACAATAGTTATACGGCGTTTAGTCTACCTTCGACCGGCATCAACACGAACGATTTAGCCCGTCTTCGCAGCACGATTAACGACCTGCTGGGCAGAGTCGGCAGCGTCTCGCAGGCTTACGTTTCCGACCCGAGCAATCCGAGCCAATTCGCGCCTGCCGGAACGCGCTATATTTTTACGGCGTTTTACCCGGAATATGATTTTTATTTCCAGGACACATGGCGATACAAACCGAATTTAGTTTTCGATTTGGGTTTGCGCTATGAAATCAAACTTTCGCCGTCTTCCGAAGGCAGACCGATTTTAGCTCCCGACCGGCAGATAAATTTCGGCACGCCCGCCACCAACACCATCAAATTTGTCGAAAAGAAATTGTTTAGAAACGACTATAACAATTTCGGTCCGTCAGTCGGATTTGCCTACGACCCGTTCAAAACCGGAAAAAATTCCATCCGCGCAAATTTCCGCCTGTCATACGACCGTTTCCCGTCACAGCTTTTTTCGGGAAATATCTTCCAAAGCACGCCCGGAAACGCGCTCGGACCGACGGCTTCATATACCGGAACGAGATTGCTGCGCGAAGGACTCGATGTCTTAACCGCGCCGCTAACTCCGACGACTACGCCCGCCATTCTGCGGCAACCCATTCCGTTTTCGACAAGCGGTTTGACGATACTCGATTCCGATGTGCGTTATCCTGAAGTCTATGAATATTCGCTTAGTTTTCAGCGCGAAATCGGCAAGGGTTTCGTTTTTGAATCCGATTACATTCGCAAGCGCGGCGTTCATCTATTCGGCGGTTACGATGCCAATCAGGTCAATATCAAGTCGAGCGGTTTCGGTCAAAACTTTTTGGATGCGTTCAATTTAGTGAGAGGCGACAGCACTTATAACAGCCCTTTGATAAATGCGCTTTTCACGGGTAATCCTGCGAACAACGCGGGAACTGCAACTTTCCGTTCGCTCAATACAACCGCGATTTCGCAGGGCGGTGTCGGCGCGGCGGCGGCAGCGATTTCACAAAGAACTTGTCAGAATTCAGATGTCACAGCCGGATTTTGTTCAGCCGCAGGCGGACAGTTGATAGCTTCGACTATCGGCAATCCGTTTTTCTTCCAGAAATTTCCGCAATTTACGGGCGCGCTCAACGTTTTAGACAGCAACGACGTATCGCTTTATAACGGGCTTGAAATAATTATGAAACGCCGTATTACAAACGGTCTCGGTTTCCAATTCGGCTATACGTTCAGCAAGTCGCAGGATACGCGCTCGTTTGACCCGACGTTTTCGACTGTCTCGCGCGCCAACGCGCAATCGGCATCAAGCACGCCATTTGACATTAATAATCGTCGTTTGAATTACGCGCCATCGGATTTTGACCGCCGCCACTCGCTTCAGGGAACGTATGTTTATGAACTTCCGTTCGGCAGAGGCAAGAGATTCGGTTCTGAAATTCCGAAGCCGCTCGATTTAATCATCGGCGGCTGGCAGATTGCCGGAAATTTGGTTTGGACATCGGGCAGACCGTTCACGGTTTATTCCGGCGTGAACACTTTCAGCAACGTCGTGCAGTCGACGGCTGACTGTAACGGCTGCGACCGGCATTTGGGAAGCGTGGTGCAGGAAAGCGGCACGAATTTCTTTTTCGATGCCGGAGACCGCGCGAAATTTTCGATTCCCGTTCCCGGTTCAACCGGCAGTTCGGGGCGCAACTTTTTTATCGGACCGCGCTTTTTCCAAACGGACGTTTCGATCTCCAAGAAATTTAAATTTACCGAAAGATTTAATTTTGAGTTAAGGGTTGATGCCAAAAATCTGACGAACACGCCGTCGTTCGATATTCCGACGGCGACTTTTACATCAACTATTTTCGGACGTATTCGTGATGGTGTCGTCAGCAGTTCGAGGCGCATACAAATCTCCGGCAAAATAAATTTTTGATTTTATTTAAATTTGAAATTTATTTCGTCTTAAAAATAAAATCTCCGGCGACTCAAATAGAATCGCCGGAGATTTTATTCAGTTGTGCAACCAAAAAAAAAACGACTGGATCTATTCTAACAGACTAAGAGTCGGGTCTTGAAAATATGCAGAAGATAAAAACACGGCTTTAAGTCTTTTCTGATTCCTCCTGTTATATTGCCTGTCTGAGAAAGCGACTCGGACAGGCAATTTTTTTATTTTCTTTGTGAAATTCGCCGCGCCGCGATGAGCAGATTTTGCGCGCGCGGCAGAGCGTCAATCGCCTTTGCGACTTGTAAATCATTTTCAATCATAACCTGATTTGCCGCGACACTGCCGAAAGCCGCCGTTGCCAAATCATAACGCAGCCGCGCCGCGATAAATTTTCGATTGGCTTCAAATTGTTTGTCTGAAAATACAAACTTTTCTTTGTTCAAGTAATTTTTGAATGAATTTAGAATTTCCTCGCCGACTGGAAAATCAGACGGTTTGATTCTTCTTCTGGATTGAACCGGAGATGAAATTTTGTAATCTTCAAATCCCTTGACTCTGCCGTTTGCCAGTTCACGGGCGAAAAAGAAAATCGGGTCGAACAGCATCATTTGCGATTGAGTAATCTGCGGATTTTTGACGATTTCGTCGGGCAAAATACCGTCGCCGCCATAGACGTTTCTGCCGGTGAAAGTTTTGCTCGGCAATTGATTCGGCGATGGATTATAACTGACTCGATGCCGAAAATAATCGTAAAGATTTCCCTGCGAATAATCGCGCTGAATCGAACGCCCCGACGGAGTGTAGTATTTCGCCGTCGTCAAAGTCAGTCCGGCGTTGTATGGAAGATTTAAAACGCTCTGCACCAAACCTTTGCCGAAGGTTTTTTCGCCGACAATCAGAGCGCGGTCTGAATCCTGCAGCGCGCCCGTCACAATTTCCGAAGCCGACGCGCTGCCGCCGTTGACCAGCACGACGAGCGAAATATTTTCGGGATTTTTATTAAACGATTTCCAGTTTCGATTATCGATTTCGACACGCCCGCGCTGCGTTAAAATCGTCTGACCGGCGGGCAGAAATTTCTCGGCGATTTTGACGGCTTGTTCGACGATGCCGCCCGGATTGTCGCGCAAATCCATCACGAGCGAAGTCATTCCCTGTTCATGTAAATCCTTGAGCGCGCGATTAAATTCGTCAGCCGTCGTGTAATTAAAACCGCCCGTTAAATCAATATAGCCGATGCCGGAACGCAAAACGTAAGCGTCTGGAATCGAAGGCTGCGGAACGGTCGCGCGGCGAATCTCGATATTTTCGATTCGACCGGACGCGCCGCGTTCGATTGATAATTTAGCGATAGAATCTTTGACACCGCGAATTTTTCCGCGCGCGTAAAGCGAACTTTTGCCCGCCATATTTTCGCCGCCGACCGCCACGATTTTATCGCCGAAGCGCAAACCCGCCCGAAAAGCGGGAGAATCGGGAAAGGTTGAAGTGACATAAATATCGGCGCGCCCGTCTCTGGTGAAATTGGCAATCGAAACTCCGATGCCGCTGTATTCGGATTGTTCGTCCGACAAAAGTGCTTGATAATCCCGCGCGTCGTAATAATTTGAATGCGGGTCGAGCGCGCGCAGCATCGCCGTCAAGGAAGATTTTGTCAAATCGTCTAAAGGAATTTTGTCGCCGTCGATATGATTATTCCGAATAATATCGAGCGCGTCGCTAAAATCTTCGGAAACGGCTTCGCGGCTCATTTCAATTTCGTTTTTCGCCATGACGGAATTTTGATTTTCGCGCGCGGGCGAGGCGGAAAAAGAACTGCCGGGTTCGATTTTAAACGGCTCGATTTTAGCGGGCGGAAGCTGCGAGATATTTTTTTTCGTAGTTTGCGCGAAAACGCATCCCGACGCGCTGAATAAACTGACACAAATGCAGAAAAAAATTTTCATAATTTAGTTTGCTGGAAAATCCGAAGCGTCAGGCGGCGATAGCAAAATGTTCCATCGTTTTAAAACGAATCGCAGGCGCGAAAATAACTTTCCGCAATCTGCCCGCGCCGCAGTCTGAATCTTCGGATAAAATTTTCTTAATGTCCGTTTGAAAGACCGAATCGCGTCAAACTTCCAATGATTTTTTGATAAACGCGAAATGTTGTTGGATAATCAATCAAAGAAAGCAGCGGAGAGTCTGAAAAATTATTTTTGAGTGAAAGAAAATGCCGGAAGAAAATAAAAAAAAATTTGAAGAAAAACTGCGGGAAGTTTTTGAAACTATTGACGCGGCAAACGCTCTGACCGAGCCGTTGACGACATCGATTAAAAATTTGCTGGAACTTTCCGCCGCCGCTTTGAAATCCGAAGAAGCGTCGGTCATCGTCCGAGACGGCGACGAAGGCGATATGGAATTTCTGCTCGCAACGGGCAAGGTCGCAGACCGTCTGACGGGAATAAAAATTCCGGCGGGCAAGGGAATTGCCGGATTCGTTTTTTCTTCCGGTCAGCCGGTGGCGATTGCCGATGCCGGACGGGAAAAGACGTTTTACGACGAAATTGACAGGCAAACCGGCTATACGACGCAAACAATTTTAGCCACGCCGCTGCGTTATAACGGCGAAATTATCGGTGTTTTGGAATATGTCAACCGCGTCGGCGAGCCGCCGTATGAAGCCTTTACGCCGGATGAAATGGACAAAGCCGCCTTGTTTGCCGACGCGGTTTCTTCGCTCGTCAATGCTTACGAATCGGCGACGCTTTTGCAGGAATTGAGCAAAAAACTTTTAAACGCGAATGAAGCGGCGGATTTTACGGAAGTCAGAAACTGGTTAAAAGATATTCGCGGAAATAATGATTACCGCGAGATGATTGATTTGGCGATTCTGGTGCGCGAGATTGCCGGACGCGGCGCGGCGGAACGCGCTCTGTGCCGCGAAATTTTAGAAGCCGCCGCCCGATATTCAAAAGACAATTCCGAAACGAGTTTCCTGAACTTTTAATTTTATGACGACGATTACGCCGCCATTTAACTTTAACGAACAACTTGAATCTCCCGCGCCTTTGACGATTGACGACGAATGGAAACAGCGGACGGGCGCGGGAGTCAGCGTCGCCGTCATAGACAGCGGAATTGATACCGCGCATCCCGATTTGCGAAATAAAATTGTCGAATCGGTCGAAGCCAAAACAGAAGATAAACGGGTGACGTTTGTTCCTTCGGATGAAGGAGACGCGGCGGGACACGGAACGGCTTGCGCGGGAATTATCGCGCGCATCGCCCCGCAAGCCGAACTCCACAGCATTAAAGTTTTAGGCGCGGGAAATTCCGGCGACGGACTGGCGTTTATGGCGGGATTAGAATATGCCGTTAAACGTAAAATACGAATTATAAATTTAAGTCTCGGCACAACCAGAGCGCAATTTTTTGTGCCGCTTCACGATTTGCTTGACCGCGCGTATCAAGCCGGATGCGTCGTCGTCGCGGCGGCGAATAATCTGCCGCAGCCGAGTTTTCCGTCCGTTTTTTCTTCGTCGCTGATTGCCGTCAGCAAATCTGAAGAAACTGACCCGTTTAATTTCGGTTTTCGTTTCGGCGAGGTTATCGAACTGACCGCGCCGGGCGTGAATGTCCGAACGACCTGGCTCGACGGCGGTTACAGAAGTTTGACGGGCAACAGTTTCGCCTGCCCGCACATCGTCGGAATCGTCGCGCTCCTGTTGGAAACCTATCCAGATTTAACTCCGTTTCAAGCAAAATCTTTGCTATACGCAATCGCGCGGAAAAATAGCGAGCAAAGGTAAAGCAATTTCAAAAACCTTTTGCTTTTTGGCGCGTAAAATGTTTTGATAAATTTTGCAAAATCGGTTTTCAAAATTTTAGGAGAAAACTTCCAAATGAAGCGTCAAATTATTCGGCTGGCGGCAGGCTCGGCTTTAACAATCTCGCTCGCATTCGCAGTTTCCGCGCAAACAAATTCGACTAAAATACAATGATAACAAAAGAAAATATATCAAACGACTTAAGACTTCCGCCTTTAAAACTCGAACAAATCACGCTCAAAAACGGTTTGCGCGTAGTCTTAAACAAAGACGATGCCACTCCGGTCGTGTCGGTCGTGGTTTATTATAACGTCGGCTCGCGCAATGAACGCGAAGGACGCACGGGCTTCGCGCACCTGTTCGAGCATATGATGTTTCAAGGCTCTGAAAACGTCAAAAAAGCCGAGCATTTTCAATACGTTTCAAACGCGGGCGGCACGATGAACGGCACGACTTCGACCGAACGCACAAATTATTTTGAAACTCTGCCCGCCAATCAACTGCCGCTCGCGCTGTGGCTCGAATCCGATAGAATGCGCTCGCTCGCCGTCACGAAGGAAAATCTCGACAACCAGCGCAACGCCGTGCAGGAAGAAAAACGCCTGAATTACGACAATCGTCCTTACGGCGAAGTTTTTAATCTTTTGAATACGATGATTTACAAAAATTTCGCAAATTCTCACTCGACCATCGGCTCGATGAAAGATTTGGACGACGCGACCGTTGAAGACGTTCAGGAATTTTTCCGCATCAATTACGCGCCGAACAACGCGGTTTTAGTTATCTCCGGCGCGTTCGATTCGGCAGAGGCGAAAGCTCTCGCTGAAAAATATTTTGCGACGATTCCGATGCAGTCCGCACCGTTGGCGGCTAATGTTTCAGAGCCGACGGAAGTCGCGGAAAAATATAAAAAATATGAAGACAAACTCGCGCCGCTGCCCGCATTTATTATGGGCTGGAAAATTTCGGCGCGCCGCACGCCAGAATTTAACGCGCTTTATTTAGCCGGTAAAATTTTGTATGACGGCGACAGTTCCAGACTTTATCAAAAACTCGTCAAAGGCGACGAAACCGTTTTGCAGCTTTTCGGATTTATGGACGAGCGGCGCGGACCGTCAAGCATTAACATCGGCGCGATTCCGAAGGACGCGAAAAATCTGCCGCAGATTCGTCAAGCAATTTTGGATGAAATCAAACAAATGGCAACCGTCGGAGTGAGCGCGGATGAAATACGGAAACTGCATAATCAACTGCTCAACGACGAAGTTCGCTCGCGTCAATCATCGCTCGGTCGGGCGCAGGCGATTGCCGAATACGCGCTCTACGACGGCGACCCGACGCTTATCAACACCGACCTCGACGCGCTTTTAAAAGTCACGCCGGAACAAATTAAAGCTGCCGTCGCCAAGTATCTAAACACCGATAATCACGCGCTTTTAGACGTTGTTCCGGCAGGGAAGGCGGGCGCGCGGGACTAAACAAATGCTGAAAAGGAAAGAAAACATTATGAAAAAAATTTACAAGACAATGTTTTTCGCGTTTGCCGTCGCAGCATTTGGAATAAACATTTACGCACAAAATATGAATGAAGATTTTCGCCGAGCCGCGCCCGCTCCGCTTGCGCCGCGAGCATTTAATATCGTCAAGCCGTTTGAAACGAAACTGTCGAACGGTTTAAAAATTATTATTTTTGAAGACAGAAGATTACCGATTACGAGTTTTCGTCTTGCGTTTCGGACGGGCGACATCGATGACCCGCAAAACCAGCGCGGATTGACTGCCGCCGTCACGCATCTGTTACGCGAAGGAACGGCGACGCGCACCAGCCAGCAGCTTGCCGAAGACATCGAAAAGCTCGGCGCGACATTGACGGCTTCGAGTTCTTCGGATAATACAATTGTCGCCGCATCTTCTCTTTCCGCTTACAGTTCCAATGTGTTGAAACTGATGGCGGAGATGACTTTGACTCCGTCGTTTCCCGAAAATGAAGTCGCGCTTTATAAACAAAACACGATAAAAAATTTACAGTTTCAGCGTTCGCAGCCGGATTTTTTAGCGGGCGAGCAAACTGCGAAAATCCTTTTCGGCGCGCATCCATATGCGGTCGTCTCGCCGTCTCCGGCGGATGTCGAAAAAATTACGCGCGAGCAACTGGCGGCGTTTCACAAAGAAATTTTTGTGCCGAACAACGCCACTCTGATTGTCGTCGGCGATGTCAATCGCGCCGATTTGCTGAAGGAAGTCGAAACGCTTTTCGGAAAATGGAAAAACAAAAAATTCGCGGCGCGAGAGTTTCCGGCTCTGCCGACGCGCGCAGAAAGAACTCTGACAATTGTTGACCGTCCGGGTTCGGCGCAGTCGAATATCGTGCTGGCGAATCTCGGAATCGAACGCTCGAACCCGGATTATTTTCCCGTGCTGTTGATGAATCAGGTTTTGGGCGCGGGCGCGTCGTCCAGACTTTTTATGAATCTGCGCGAAGCCAAAGGCTATACTTACGGCGCGTATTCGAGTCTCGACGCGCGTCGCCAAGCCGGTGCTTTTGAAGCTACCGCCGAAGTCCGCACGCCCGTCACGGGCGACTCGCTGAAAGAATTTTTCTATGAACTCGAACGGATTCGCAATGAACAGGTTTCGGCAAAAGAACTAACGGACGCGAAAAATTTTCTGACCGGAGTTTTTCCGCTGCGCGCCGAAACGCAGGAAGGTTTGACTAATTTAATCGTCGCGCAGCAGCTTTATAATCTGCCGGACGATTATCTGCAAACTTACCGCGACAAAGTGAATGCGGTGACGGCGGCGGACATCGAGCGCGTCGCAAACAAATATGTGACACCCGAAAAAATGGCTTTGATTATCGTCGGCGATGCCGGAGAAATTTTGAAACAGGTCAAACCGTATTCCACAAAAATCGAAGTTTTCGACACGGAAGGAAAAGCGGTGAACATCAATTCCTACAATGCCTCGTCAGCCGCGCCGACGGTTAACGTCACCGGCAGATGGAATTTGAGTTTGGACGTGCAGGGACAGAAAATTCCCGTTACGCTCGATTTAGAACAGGATGGCGACAAAGTGACCGGAACGCTCGATTCGATGCTTGGCAAGGGCGAAATTCCGAGCGGAAAAGTCAGCGGAAATAAATTGATTTCGACTGCCAAAACGCAGATTCAAGGTCAGGATGTCGAATTAAATTTAAACGGAACAATCGAAGGAGATACGATGAAGGGAATTGTTAACGCGAGCATTCCGGGTTTCCCGCCGGTCAATTTTGAAGGAAGCCGCGACAAAGCAACAGCCAAGCCTTAAAAGATTTGACAATTTCAGATACAAACAGCGGCGTTTTTATTTAGCTATAACGGTTTTCAAAATTATGCGGCTAGTGCAGAAGCCCGCACGAAGTAAGGGCGTGAAATCTTGCGCTCTTACTTCGTGCGGGCTTCTGC
>JBPCRW010000287.1:0-30120 GCA_050996405.1 Pyrinomonadaceae bacterium
GTGGACCATGAATAATTAAATCTCTTTCTCTATTTTCCATTTTCCATTTTCCATTAAATTAAATGTCCGAAGAAAAATCCGAACAGCCTGAATTGATTCGCGGAGTCGGCGCATTGGGCGCGACCGCGCTGAATATGCTTGATATGATTGGTGTCGGACCGTTTATCACGCTGCCTTTAATTATCGCGGCGATGGGCGGACCGCAGGCGATGCTCGGCTGGATTTTCGGCGCGCTGCTGGTGATTTGCGACGGGCTGGTTTGGGCTGAATTAGGCGCGTCGATGCCGAAATCGGGCGGCGCGTATTATTATTTGAAGGAAATTTACGGCGAGCGAAAACTTGGACGTTTGATGTCGTTTTTGTTTATCTGGCAACTGACTTTTTCCGCGCCGCTTTCGATTGCGTCGGGCTGTTTGGGTTTTGCGCTCTATGCGACCTACGCTGTTCCCGATTTAAATCAAACTTTTTTCTCGCACGATTTTAATTTGCAGATTCCTATTTTGGGTGATTTAAGCGCGAGCATTGTCGGCGCGTATTCGACCTTTGTCGCCATCGGCGTTTGCCTGCTCTGCGTCTTTCTGCTTTACCGAAAAATTACGGTCATCGAAAAATTCTCCAAGTTTCTTTGGGTCGGCGTGATGCTGACGATTGTCTGGGTAATTTTCGCGGGCGTGACGAATTTTAATCCACAAATCGCATTCGATTTTCCGCCTGATGCTTTCACCTTGAATTCAAATTTCTTTCTCGGCTTGGGCGCGGCTTTGCTCATCGCGGTTTACGATTATTGGGGTTATTACAACGTCTGTTTTTTCGCTGGCGAAGTAAAAAATCCCGAAAAGACAATTCCGCGCTCGATTATTTTTTCGATTCTGATTGTCGCGGCGATTTACATCGTGATGAATATTTCAATCTTAGGAGTGATTCCGTGGCGCGATTTTTCGGAAACGGCAGCGTCGGATGCGCGGCGTTATGTGATTTCCGTTTTTATGGAAAAACTCTACGGGCATACGGCGGGAATCATTGCGACTTTGCTGATTATGTGGACGGCTTTTTCATCCGTCTTTGCATTGCTTTTGGGTTATTCGCGCGTGCCGTATGCTGCCGCTCTGGACGGAAATTATTTTCGTATTTTCTCGAAAGTTCATCCGAAATATCATTTTCCGTATGTTTCGCTTTTGATAATGGGCGGGATTGCCGCGCTCTTTTGTTTTCTGAAATTAGCTGATGTCATCGCCGCGCTCGTCGTCATTCGCATCATCATTCAGTTTTTGGCGCAGATTATCGGCGTGATAATTTTGCGTCAAACCAAGCCCGATTTCCCGCGCCCATTTAAAATGTGGCTTTATCCGCTACCCGCACTGATTGCGATTGCCGGATTTTTATACGTGCTTTTTATGCGCCAGAATTTTCAGAAGGAAGTGAAATACGCGGCGGTTCTGATTATTCTGGGTTTGATAATTTATTTTATTCGCGCCTATAAAAGAAAAGAATTTCCGTTTGTCGCAAATTAAAAATGAAAGTTTCAAAACATCGAATTTTAATCCCGTTCATTTTATTATTTTCCATTTTCCATTTTCCATTTTCCGTTCGTTCGCAGGTTCGCCCAATTTACGATTACGGCGCAAGCGGACTCGGACAACTTTTAAAAAAATTAGGCGCGACCAAAAGCGTGATGATGGTTGGCGCGCATCCGGACGACGAAGATTCGGCTTTGCTGGCTTATCTGGCGCGCGGCGAAAATGCTCGCACGGCTTATCTTTCGTTGACGCGCGGCGACGGCGGGCAAAATATCATCGGTTCGGAACTTTTTGAATCTTTGGGCATAATCCGCACCGAAGAACTTCTTCAGGCGCGAAAATTAGACGGCGCGGAACAATTTTTTACGCGCGCCTTTGATTTCGGATTCACGAAAACTTTGGCGGAAACAAAGCAGAAATGGGACGAGAAAATAATTTTGTGCGACGCGGTGCGCGCGATTCGCATATTTCGCCCGCTCGTCGTCATTTCGCGTTTTTCCGGCACTCCGGCAGACGGTCACGGGCAGCATCAATTCGCGGGTTACATTTCGCCGCTCGCGGTCAAAGCTGCGTCGGACGCGAATCAGTGCGTCGGTGACGGTTTTCCTTGGCAGGTTTTGAAATTTTACGTCGAGCAAGGTTTTCGCTCGACCGAGCAGCCGACTTTAAAAATCAACACGGGCGCATACGATTTTCTTCTAGGCAGAAGTTATTTTGAAATCGCGGCGGAAGGCAGAAGCCTGCATCGCACGCAAGAGCAAGGCAGTTTGGAATTAAAAGGCGAACATTTTTCCGGCTTGAATTTAGTTGAAAGCAAAGCGACGAAAATCGCAGACGAGAAAAGCGTTTTCGACGGCATTGATACTTCGATAACGAGTATTCCAAAGCTGTTAGGCTTGCCTGAAGATTTCTCAAAAGAGGAATTTAACAACGCGCAAGAATCAGTAAAAATCGCACTTAAGGAATACGAGCCTAATAATCCGCAAGGCATCCTTTCAAATTTAGTGAAAGGTTCTTGGAACTTGTGGATGATTATGATAACAAAATGTTATCCTCATTTTGAGGATGCCGAAAAGGGACAAAACTACAAAGACGCATTCTTTCTTTTACTAACAATTCGGCTTGAATTTCAAAAAGCCATTCGGCTTGCAAGCGGAATTCAAATTGACGCTTTAGCCGACCGCGAAACCGCCGCGCCGAACGAGTCATTTCAAACCGCCGTTAAAATTTTCTTTCCCGACAATCCGAATATCAAAGTCAAGGAAATCGCTCTGAAATCGCCGGACGGCTGGACGGTTTCCAAAATCGCGCCGCCGCAGGAAAATAGTCAAAATTTTTTCGGGCGCGAAACACCGAACGGAGCGGCTTTTTTCAGCGTCAAGATTCCGCCGGAAGCAAAACCGACCGAACCTTATTGGCTGGAAAATCCGCGCAAGGGCGATTTGTTCGATTGGCAGAATGATAATAACCGAAACCTGCCGTTCCAGCCGCCGCTTGTTTCGGCTCAAGTGAAAATCGAAATTAACGGAACGGAGATAATTTTAAATCAGCCCGTCGAATATCGTTTTGCTGACCCGATTCGCGGCGAAGTGCGGCGTGAATTAAACGTTGTGCCGAAAATTTCTTTGAATCTTGACCAAAATCTTATATTAGTTTCCGGCGCGGAAAAATCGCGCGACCGCGATTTGATTCTGACGGTGATGAATAATTCTTCAAGTTCGGTTAGCGGAACGGCGAAACTCGATTTACCGAACGGTTGGCAGTCGGTTTCCGCCGCGCCGAATTTTAGTTTGGAAAATAAAGGCGAAAAAACTTCCGTTAAATTTGTGCTGACGATTCCGCGAAATTACAAGATTGGAAGTTATGAAATCGGCGCGAAAGTCGCTACGAACGGCGAAACTTTCACGCAAACGATGAACACGATTGCCTATCCGCACATTCAAACACATCGTTTTTATACTGATGCGAAAGTAAAAATCGATGTGCTGGATTTGAAAGTCGCGCCCGTTAAAGTTGGTTACATAATGGGCAGCGGCGATTCGATTCCCGAAGCGGTTCGGCAGATGGGTTTGAGCGTGGATTTGCTCGGCGAAAAGGATTTGTCGGGCGGCGATTTATCCAAATACGATGTAATTGTCGTCGGAATCCGCGCCTACCAAGTGCGCGATGATTTAATTTCAAATAATCAGAAAGTTTTGGATTATGTAAAAAACGGCGGGACTTTGATTGTTCAATATCAGCGACCGGATTACGTCGCGCGGAATTTGCAGCCGTTTCCGGCGAGTATGACGGACACGCAAAAGACGACCGCCGGAACGACGGCGCGTGTCGTTGACGAAAACGCGAAAGTGACAATTCTTGAACCGCTGAATCCGATTTTTAATTTTCCGAATAAAATCACGGACGCGGATTTTGAAGGATGGGTGCAGGAAAGAAATCTTTATAATTTTGTGACGTTTGATAAGCGATATACGCCGCTGCTCGAATCGCACGACGCGGGCGAGCAGGAAAATAAAGGCGGAATGGTTTATGCAAAACTTGGCAAAGGAAATTATATTTATACTTCGTATTCTTTCTTTCGCCAATTGCCCGCCGGAAACGCGGGCGCGTTTCGTCTGTTTGCAAATTTGTTGAGTTTGCCAAAATACAACTTGAATCGAAAATCAAAAAAATAGCCGCTTCAGAAAACAGAAGCAGCCTATTATATAAATCGTTATATAAACCTGAATTTTAAATTGTATTTATTAAAGAATTTTATTTTCCGAGAATGCTGACGCTGATGTTTTTACGACCGAAGCGAATAGCTTCCGAACAGGTCGGGACCCAAACATCGAGAATTTTTCCGCGAACCGCGCCGCCCGTATCGGCGACAATGTAACTTCCGCTGTATGAACCGGCGTTAATAAAAATGCGTGTGCCGAGCGGCAGAATGCGCGGGTCTGCGGCGACAATTCCGCGACGAACTCCGCCGCCGACTGCCGTTCTGCCTTTCAAGCAATACGCGGTTGCTCTGAAAGCTCCGGCGATTACTTTTCTGCCTAAATCAATTACTTTTTCGTTGGTTGAATTTTCTGTGGTTTTTGAAGTTGAATCTTCGATTTCGTCGGAAATTTCAGATATTTCCGATTCAATAATAGTTGTTTGTCGATTTTCTTGAACGAGCGATTTTTGCGCGTCGTCCGCTATATTGAAGGCTTCTCCGACTCTTGGCTGAAAATAGGTGATTCCTGCAATCAGCGCGAGAAAGCTCAGAGCGACTCTTCCTCTAGCAAAATTTTTCATTATCAAATGCTCCTTTTCTTTCTTTGTCACCCGATAAAAACGTAAAAAAAATAAATACATCTAGTGTTTGAAACACATTGAAATCAGACGGACTGATGATTGTTACGTTACTATCGAGGAAGTAAATGCGGATTATCCGCGAAAAGTTGTGTTTGTTTGTGTCCCGTTAAGACACTTTAGAGATTAACACGCCGGAACAAAATTTGTCCAGTCGCGGAAAATCAGACGCATCTATGACTTACAATTTTATCTAAAATTTTGGATAATCGGTTGTGCAAAAAACTGCATTTTTCAATAGACATAAATCAGTTTATTTCGTATATTTCATTCGCCTTAACTTGGGCGGAAAAAGGAGAATTTCATAATATGGAAGAACGCCGAAAAGATGGACGTTTTTCAGTTTCATTTCCGATTCGTCTGGAATGGAAAAACGAAACGGGTGAGCCGGTTGTCGAGGAAGGATTAACGGAAAATGTTGGGCGGCAGGGCGCGTTGATTCACTTGCCGCGCAAACTGCCAATCGTCGGCGGCAAGGTAAATTTAACGGTCACGGAAAACGCCAGTAATGAAGTGACGGTGACGGCGCAGGTTTTGCGATTGGAACGAAACGCCGCGCATCCGCAGGTCGCGCTGATGCTTTTAAGCGGCACGCGAAACTGGGAAAAATACGTCTGGAAATATGCAGGTGATATTCTCGCCGCGCAGAAACCCGACGATTTTGACGATTGGAACTGAACAATTATCAATAAACAGTTATCAATTATCAGATATTTATTGATAACTGTTTATTGATAATTGACAATTGAAAAATGAAAATTCTAGTTCTCGGCGCGGGTCGGATGGGACACGGCGCGGTTTATGATTTGGTTCATAATTCGCCCGACGTGGAATCTGTCACCGTCGCCGATTTCGATTTAAAAAAAGCCGAAACGGTCGCGCAAAAAGTTGGAAGCGATAAAATTCGGGTGCGGCAAGCGGACGTTTCAAATTACGCGGCGGTCATAGATTTGATGAACGGACACGACGCGGCGATTTCGTGCGTTAATTACTGGTTCAACGCTTCGCTTTCGCGGGCGGCGATAAAAACCCGCTGTAATTTCTGCGATTTAGGCGGAAATAATTATGTGGTTGACGAACAGCTTGCGCTCGACACGGAAGCGAAACTAGCCGGAATCAGCATCATTCCAGACTGCGGACTCGCGCCCGGAATGGTTTCGATTCTGGCGATGCGCGGCGCGAAAAGATTCGATAAAATCGAGGAAATTCGCATTCGCGTCGGCGGTTTGCCGCAGAATCCGAAACCGCCGCTCGATTATCAACTCGTTTTTTCGGTCGAAGGTTTGATAAACGAATATATCGAAAAGGCGCGCGTCATTCGCAACGGGAAAATTACCGAAGTTGACTCGATGACCGAACTGGAAAGTTTATCGTTTGATAATTTTCCCGCGCTCGAAGCGTTTCAAACTTCGGGCGGAACTTCAACCTTGCCCGATACGTTTTTTGGGAAAATTAAAGAACTCGATTACAAAACGATTCGCTATAGCGGGCATTGCGAAAAGTTTAAAACGCTGATTGATTTGGGTTTGTGTTCGAGCGAAAAAATCACGGCGGATTTTATTAAAGTCAGCCCGCGCAAAGTTTTGGGCGAGCTATTGCAGAAAAATCTTCCGTCGGACGAACTCGATTATGTTCTGGTCAGACTTGAATTTTCCGGCAAAACGGATGGCGCGGAGAAAACTTTGAAATACGACATCGTTGATAAATTTGACGGGCAAACCGGCTTGAGCGCGATGATGCGAACAACCGCTTTTCCCGCTTCGATAATCGCGCAAATGATGGCAAAAGGCGACGTTTTACGGCGCGGCGCGACTCCGCAGGAAACAGCGATTGACGCGGAAAAATTTGTTGCGGAATTAACGAAAAGAAATATTATAATCCACGAGGCTTAAACAAATGAAAAATATATTCTTGATTTTATGCTGCCTGATTTTCCCGTCCGTAACTATGGCGCAGAGCGGTTCGCTGGCGAAACAGCAGGAAGCGATGAAAAAGATTGATTTTCTGGTCGGCACTTGGCAGGGAACGGGCTGGATAATGTTCGGACAAGGAAAACGCGAAACTTTTACGAATGTCGAAACCGTCCAATCAAAAATTAACGGAACGGTGTTACTCGTCGAAGGCGTTGGCAAAAATTCCGAAAATAAATTAGTTCATAACGCGCTCGCCACGCTTTCCTTCGACGCGGAAAAACAAAATTATCGCTGGCGCGCATTCACGCTCGACGGTAATTCGGTGGAAGTCGTTCCGCAGGTTTCCGATAAAAAATTTGTCTGGGGATTTCAATTGCCGCAAGGCGAAACGCGCTTTACAATCACGCTCAACGAAAAGGGAAACTGGTTTGAAATCGGCGAGTTTTCGCGCGACGGCGGTAAAACGTGGTTTAAGAATTTTGAGATGGAATTGAAAAAAGTTTCGTGAAATAAAAAAGGGAAAGAACGAAATCTTTCCCTTTAAAAAAAATTTATTTAAACTAAAATTTTTACCAAGACCGCGCCAATCTCGGCGGTGCTTTTTTGCCCAAAAGTTTTCGCATTTTTAAGCGCGCTTTGTGCAGTTGCGATTTCGACGTGCCGACCGAACAGCCTAAAATTCTAGCGACTTCTTCGTGTTCGTAGCCTTCGACATCGTGCAGAACAAAAACATTTCTATAACCGTTCGGAAGCTGTGCAATCGCTTTGTCAAGCGCGATTTTATCGACAATCGGCATCTTCGCCTGATTTTCCGTTCCGGCGACAATCTGGACGGGCGTTTCGCCTTCTTCGGTCGTTTTTTCAAATTTGACCGTGCGTTTGCGAAAATGCATTAAAACCTGATTGACTGTCATCCGGTGCAGCCACGTCGTAAAAGCCGAATCGCCGCGAAAACTGCCGATTTTGCGATACAGTTGGATAAAAACTTCCTGCGTTAAATCTTCCGCTTCAGCAGTATTTTGCAGCATTCGCAGGCAGAGCGAATAAACCCTTCGATGATGACGATTATAAAGTTCCTCAAACGCCGGCATATTACCATCGGCGGCTGATTTGGCAAGCGCAATGTCGCTGTCCGAACTTGAAACCGCTTTCGCAGCCGTTCGGATTTCAGTTGATTCATCGGCATTTGTTTCATTCGCAGAAACGTTTCGCCAAACCGGATATGTTAAAGTTTCACTAGTCATTTCAATTCCCCCTTGCTGACTTATATCAATTATCGTGCCATAAATTGGATTCGTTGTGAAGCGCGTTTTGGATTCGGAGAAAGCCTGTTTGCAATAATCGCGCGGGCAAATTATCCGTCCCGATTTTCATCTTAGTTAAGTTTCAACCGAAAGCGTGCATAGTTGCGTCAATTGCTACACGCCGCCGCAAATTGTATGTTTTTGTTACGTTTGCGCTCTTTTATTTGAATTTGAAGTTGTCAATGTTAATATCAAAATTTCAGGATATATCAAACGAATTTCAAGCGCGGAGAAGTTTTATAATGCGTCGAGCCAGGTTTTTAAAATTTTTTGTTGTTTTTGTTATTTTTCTTTTTTCAACGGTAATTTTTGCTCAACCGGCAAATTCGCCACAGCCGAAAAATCCGGCGGATTCCGACGAATCGACTCCGCCTATTTTGAAACATTTGCCGGACTGGGAAAATGTTCAAAACCGCGCCGCTTATATTTCAAATTCCGACGATTTGCAAAAAGTTCTCGGCAATCGTCCGGTGTTTAATTTCGTGAATTTTGTCGGCGGAACTGAAGCGGCAACAGCCGATTACGATGCCGGAAAACTTTTAATTGTCGAATACGGCACGCCGCAGTTTTCGATTGACGCGGATAATCGAATCAGCCAATTTTTGGCGGGAAATCAACAAAATCCACCGGTCGTCTTTCGCCGCGTCGGTAATTACGAAGTTTTTGTCTTTGACGGAAACGACGAAACGGCGGCAAACGCGCTGATTGACCAGGTGAAATACGAAAAAAATGTACAGTGGCTTGGGCAAGACCCGTTTTTACTTCAGCGAGCCGAACGCGCTTATCTGGAAAAAACTTCAAATGTTTTCGTTTCGACAATTATTTCAATCGTTTTGGGTTTGACTTTGGCGGCATTTCTGGGCATTGCGGCGGGTTTGATTGTCTTTTACGCGCGAAAACAAAAACGCGCTTCGATGACGGCATTTACCGACGCGGGCGGAATGACGCGGCTCAATCTGGACGATTTAACGCCCGACGTTCTGCCCGACAGACTGCTCAAAGGTTAAGCGTCAGAGTATAAGATTGAGGAAAATTGGAAGGAGAAAAGCGTTTGATTTTCTCTTTTTTGTTTTACAGCAGATTTTCAACTAATCTTTCAATATCTTCGCGGTTATTAAAAAAATGCGGCGCGATACGGAGACGGTCGCCACGCGGCGAAACGACGATATTTTCGCGCTCTAAATGTTTCGCAATTTCGTTTGAAGATAAATTTCCGAGATGCTTGACGCAGACGATTTGCGATTTTTCGTCCTTCGCTCTCGAACTAACGATGTCGTAATTTTTCCCCGCCAGCAGCTCGCACAAATAATCGCTCAACTCCGCCAGATAATTTTCGATATTTTTCAAGCCCGTGTCGCGCAAAAGTTTGAGGCTTTGCTCAAGCCCGTAAAAAAGCGAAGAAGTTCCCGTTCCCGATTCCCAGGCGAGCGCGTTCGGTTTAAATTCCTGCTCGGAATCTTCAAAATCCCAAGACTGTTCGACGCTAATCCAGCCGACCAAAGTCGGTTGAATCCGTTCGCGCGCGCGGTCGGAAAGATATAAAATGCCGCAGCCTTCGGGCGCGCAGAGCCATTTGTGACCCGCGCCTGCCGCGACATCGACAAACTGCGACGGCAAATCAAACGGCATCGCGCCGAATGCTTGAATAACATCAACCGCAAACAGCGCGTCCGCTTTCCGCGCGGCTCGTCCGATGCGTTCCAAATCCGCGCGAAAGCCTGAAGCGAACTGCACCGCGCTGATTGAAACGAGTCGCGTATTCGCGTCAATCAATCTAATGAATTCACCTAAATCGATTCGCCCGTCGCGCTCTGGACAAAGCCTTAATTCAACGCCGTAAGCGTCGCGGATTCTGCGCCAGGCGTAAAAGTTGGCGGGAAATTCGCGCTCGAACGTCACGATATTTTCGCCCTCGCTCCATTCTAAACCGTTGGCGACGGTCGCAAAACCGTCCGAAGTATTTCGCATAAACGCGATTTGCTCGCTTCGCACGTTGAGCATTTCCGCAAGAAGTTCGCGCGCCCGGGTTTTCGTGTCTATCCAATCAAAATAATTTAAACTTCCGTTTTCGGAAACGTCTTTTAATTGCGAAACGACGGCTTCAATCGAAACCGTCGGCAGAGGTGCGACCGCCGCGCTGTTCAAATAGCAGTATTTTTCGGCGGCGGGAAAGAGAGCGCGAATAGTTTCGTTCACAAAATTAAACTCCTCAAAGTTTTTGACAAATCATCAGAATAGCAGATAATTTTGAAATGGTTCGGCGACGCGGGAATCTGCATCCGAAAGCCTCATTTAAAACATCTGAACAAAATAATTATGTTCGATTTTGCAAGAAAAAAACAACCTGCCTTTGGAATTGTCGCAGCGGACGACGACCGCGACATCGAAATTCAAAAAATCAAACGAGAATCGCAAAACGGTTTGTGGTCGGAAGGCGCGAAACTCGCGCGCGACATTATTTTCGTTCTCGCCGTTTTTATTTTGCTGTGTGTTTTCGTCGCGCAGCCGGTGGTTGTCGAAGGCACTTCGATGCTGCCGAATCTGCACGACGGCGAGCGTTTGATTGTCGATAAACTGGTTTATTACAACTGGAAAAATTTCAGTTGGGCGCACATCGAACGCGGCGACATCGTGGTTTTCTGGTATCCGAACGACCCCGACAAAAGTTATGTTAAACGCATTATAGGCTTGCCGGGCGATACGGTCGAGATGCGAAACGGCGTGGTTTATATCAACGGCGCGGAGATGCGCGAAAATTATCTAGACACCGAACACAATCAAAACAAGGAAAATTTCAAACCGCGCAAAGTCTCCGAGCATTATTATTTCGTGATGGGCGACAACCGCGATAATTCTTCCGACTCGCGTTTCTGGGGTTTAGTGCCGGAAAAATATATCTACGGCAAAGTTTTTTTCCGCTACTGGTCGCCTGCGAGATTCGGCTTTATTTCAAAGGGAAATTATGATTTAAACGAAGAAAAACCGAAGGATGTTCAGGAAACGCAGACGGATTTTGACGAGCGATGAATTTATCAAAACAGGCAATTTTAATTTTGGAAGACGGGCGGAGTTGGCGCGGTCGCTCATTCGGCGCGGACGGCGAAAGCGCAGGCGAAATGGTTTTCAATACTTCGATGACCGGCTATCAGGAAATTTTGACCGACCCTAGCTACGCCGGACAAATCGTCTGTCTGACTTATCCGCTAATCGGAAATTACGGCGTGAATGCGGAAGACGAAGAATCGCGCCGCCCTTGGGTTGAAGGTTTGGTCGTCCGCGAAGCGAGCCGCATCGCTTCAAACTGGCGTTCGCGGGAAACTCTGGATTCGTATCTGAAACGTTACAAAATCGTCGGCATCGAACATCTCGACACGCGCGCGCTTGTCCGTCACATCCGCGACAAAGGCGCGATGCGCGCCGTTATTTCGACAATTGATTTTGACGAAGCCTCGCTGCTTGAAAAAGTTCAAGCCGCGCCCGAAATGAAACATCTTGAACTGGCTTCGACCGTCACCGTTGAAAAATCTTACAAGTTTCCAGCCGTCGGCGCGGAAAAATTTCACGTCGTCGCTTATGATTTCGGCGTGAAAACCAATTCCCTGCGCGAGTTTGCGAAATACGGATGCCGTCTGACAATTGTTCCGGCGCAGACTTCAGCTACGGAAGTTTTAGCTTTGAAACCGGACGGGATTTTTCTTTCAAACGGTCCGGGCGACCCGTCGGCGATGGAAAAAGTCGTTGCCGAAATCAAAAAACTGACCGAAGAAAACGTTCCGATGTTCGGTATTTGTCTCGGTCATCAGATTCTTGGACAGGTCTTCGGCGGCGGAACTTATAAATTATTATTCGGGCATCGCGGCGGCAATCAGCCGATAAAAGATTTGGCGACCGGCAAGATAGAAATTACTTCGCACAATCACGGTTTTGCCGTTGATGCAAAAAGTTTGCCGCCCGAAGTCGAAGTTACGCACATCAATTTAAACGACGAAACCGTCGCCGGCTTAAAACATAAAACTCTACCGGTTTTCTCCGTTCAGTATCACCCGGAAGCTGCGCCCGGTCCGCACGACGCGGAACATCATTTCAGACGTTTTGTAAAATTGATGGAAGAAAACAAAACAAAATCAAACGCGAACGGCTAAAGTAAATAGACAATTTTTATTTTTCCGAATCAGGTTTTTTTTCTTCGACCACGCCTTCGTTAACATGTTCTTCTTTGGGCGCGAGAATGTTGGCGACGACACCGCGACTGCCGCTATGTTCGAGAATGTGACGATACAGCACGGTTATCAGCGCGATAATCGGAACGGATAAGAAAACTCCGGGAATTCCCGCTACTTCTTCACCCGCCAGAACCGACAGAATAATCGCCAGCGGATGCAGATGAATTCCGCCGCGAACAATGCGCGGATAAATGATGTAGTCCTGCAAAACCCGCAGAACGCCTAAAAAAATGGCGACATAAGCGGCGGTCGTTCCCGAATTTGAAACACCCGCGACCGTCACCGCTGTAATGGCGACGGTCAGCGGTCCGATAAGCGGAATAAATTCAAACGCCGCCGCCAGAATACCGAGCAGCAGAGCGTAATTTAAGCCGAGAATATAAAACGCGATGGTGCAGATAGAACCGATTAAAACGCAGGAAATAAGCTGCGCGCGAACATAAGCCGCCAGAGTTTTATTGACATCGTGAATGATTGATTCAACCCGCGCGCGCCAGTCGCCGTGCGGAAAAACCCGCAGCAGCGACAACCGGAAAAGATTCGCGTCCTTTAAAAAGAAAAATGACAGAATCGGAATCAGAACCAGCCACGGCAGATACGAAACCACGCTGATGGCGACGGCTCCAACGGTTGAAGTCAGTTCGCCGCCGTAATAGGAAACCGTATCGCTGATTTTCTTGTTAATTTCTTGCTGGTATTGTTCGGGGATTTTATACCTGTTGTAGCGCGAGCCAATTCCATTAAAACCATTTTGCAGCGAAGCTACATATCTGGGCAGTTCCGTCGTCAGAAGTCTCGCCTGCTCGGAAACCTGCGGCGCGAGTAGTGCTATGGCGACTCCGATGATTGAAAAAATAACCAGATACGCCGCTGCGATTGCCAGCGTTCGCGGCATATATTTACTGCGATTTCCCTGCTCAAACGGTCGGCTGATTATTTGCACCAGCGGTTCGATGAGATACGCGAAAAAGACTGCCAGAACTATCAAAAAGAAAAGATGCGTCAACTCGGAAACAATTCCGAGAAAAAAATTCCACACCGCTAAAATCAACAGCGTAATGATGACCGTGCGAATTATCGAACGCGCGGACGGCGACGACGGGTCAATAAAAACGCGCCGCGACAACGAGCGACCGGGAATATTTCTGTTTTCAGTTTTTTCCGCCATTATTTTACTCCTAAATTATTTCGTGCTGCCTGAATTTTGATTGCCGTTGCCGACTTTCGGCGAATGGTCTTCAATAGTAAAACGCTTTTTCAAAGCCTCCAGATTTTCCGGCATAAACTTGTAATTTGAACCCGCAATCGCCGTTTTTCCGTCATTCGTTAAAACCCATTGATTCGTGTACGGCGGAGAATTACCTTTCAAAAACTTTTTATCGTCGCCGGTCAAACTCGCGCCGTCCGGTCGGCGAAACACATAAACAAAATCGAAATTTCCTGTTTGGACGGAAGCTAGACTTTCAGGAAAATCATCGGTTTTCTTTTCCGCGGCGGCGGGAGTCGGCGAAGCGTTATTGACCGCGTTTTCTTCGACGCGCGAGCAGCCGAAACCGCTCGACACCAGAAAAATCGCCAAAGATAAAATTATTATTTTCGCCGCGTTTTTACTTTTTAAAAATCTCGCGCGGATTTTATTGCTCGTTCGTTTCTTCATTATCGTCATTCTGGTTCGCATTTTTGTCGTTCGCGTTCGCATTTTCGTCGTTCGCGTTAGAATTGTCATTAGCCTGCGCCGCGTCAGACGAATTATCGCCGCCGTTATCTTTCGACTCGGCGGGCGGTTCGCCTTTTTGGTCGCGGATTTTTAAAATAATCGCTTCGTCGTCTTCGTAAGCCGTTTCGCACCAGCCGCTTTCCAGCAGTTTGGCAATCATATCCTGATTTTCTTTCGCGTCGGAAAAAATATATCTCGAACCGAATTTATCGCGGATTTCCGGCGCGGCATCATCAACTTTGCCGCCCGTGATTTCGCTGATGCGCTGCGAGAGTTCGGGATTTTTGGAATATAAATAATTCGGGTCGAGTCCATAGACGTAATTATGTTTCTGGTCGTAGAAAAACATTTTCGGAAAATCGTCCCAGTTGCAGTTAAAAATCCGCTCGCCTTCCGGCACGTTTTGCAGAAACCAATTCATCGCGCGTTGATATTTCGTGTTCGGCTCATTGTTGTGAATGGATTCGGTCAAGCCTTCCTGTTTGATGTCGAAAAACCACCATTGAAAATTCACGCCGCGAAAGTTGTAAATCATCAGAATAAAAAGCAGCGCGCCCAACACTCCGGCGGTAATTTTTTTCGCCAGTTGAAATTTTTCCTGCCTTTCCGATTTTTTCTTGTCGAGATACGGTTCGATTTCACGCCGGAAATCTTCGGGCAGTAAAATGTTCGGAACGCGAAACGCCTGCCAGCTAAACGCCGCAAAAAGAATCGCAAACGGCGGAAAATATTCGGCAAAACGTTTTGAGCGAAACTGCGCCGCCAGCAAAATTGTCACAAACGCCAAAAAGAAAGTCGCTTTTTCCGGCAGTTTCCCGTTTTTCGGCGCGAATAAAACGTAGCCGATAACCATCGCCGCCAGCGCAATCGGCAAATGCGTCAAAAGTTCCTGACCCGAATACGGATACCACTCGCCGCCGACCGGCACGACGAAATCGCCGCCGACTTTGATTTTCTCGACAAAATGCTCGTAAAAAAGTTTGAGATTGTTGGGAAAATACGGGTTGATAATGTTTCCGGCAATCATTCCGCCGAGCGTGTAAGCGATGGGCTGCCATTCGAGTTTCCGCTCGTTCCAGCCAATAATCACAGCCCAAATTATCGCCGCGATAAGCAGCAGCGGAAAAAGGCTGTAAGTCCAGACAAACAAAAACATCAGCGGCGCGAGCCAGACATATTTGCATTCAAACAAAAGATAAACTCCGACAATGGTGAAAATTATTGTCAAAGGCGGAGCTCTCGCCACATTCATCCGATAAAAAAACGGATTGACGCACGTCAAAAGCGCGACAAGCCACAGCAATAAATAATCAATCCGGTAGCGAAACATCAGCCAATAAACCGAAAAAATCGCCAGACTGCCATAGATGACCGCCGCGACTTTTGCAGCCATCACGGGTTCAAAAAACCACAAAAAAGGAATCTGCAAAAGGTGAAAAAGAAAATGATGGTCGGCGTAATCCTGCGCGTTCAAAACCGTCAGCGGCAGCCACGTAAATTCCGGCAGCCATTTTCCGTGTTTGAAATTTTCCCAGAGCAGGCTGCTCCAGCGAATATGATAATATCCGTCCCAATCGCCGCAGCAAATTGCGTCGGTCGAACGCTGCAAAATCGTCATTAAAAGAAACGCCGCGCACAGTCCGAAAATCAAATAAATCCAGCGCGCGGCTTCGTCCGTGCCGAGCCATTCCTTCCAGGTCAACTTTGTTTTTTCGGTCGTTTGATTCGTTTCAACCGGCGTTTCAACAGGCAAAACTTCCCGCTTTTCGTCTATAATTTCGTCCATTTATCAAGCCTTTTATAAAAATAATTCAAGAGATGAATCTTTCGTAAAATATCACGAAATCGTGCCAACTTCTAATCCAGAAGAAATAGGACGCGGATAAACACTGATGAAGCGGATTGGCGCGGAAGATTTTAATAGAAATCCGCGCAAATCTATAAAACCAGCGTTTATCCGCGTCCTATTTTCTTTCCCTATTTGCTAATCGTTAAACCAAAATCTAAAATCGAAAATTTGATTATGTATCCGCAAGGCAATCTGTTTATTCCCGCCGCGCACGGACGGCTCGAAGCGATTTTGAAAGAACCGGCAAACGCCATAAAAGGCGCGGCACTCGTCGCGCATCCGCATCCTTTGGGCGGCGGCACGATGCACAACAAAGTCGTTTTTCGCGCGGCGGCTGGACTTGTTGAAGCGCGACTCGCAACGCTTCGTTTCAATTTTCGCGGTGTCGGCAATTCGACCGGAACGCACGACGAAGGACGCGGCGAGCAGGACGACATTCGCACCGCTTTAGATTATTTAAACGAAAATTATCCGAATGAAAAAATCACATTTGCGGGGTTTTCCTTCGGCTCGCGCATCGGCGCGGAAACCGTTTTGGATGACGCAAGAGTTCAGCGAATTATCAGCATCGGAACGCCGGTTGATAAATACGATTATTCGTTTTTGCGGGCGTGCAGAAAGCCAATTTTGTTTGTTCACGGCGATTCGGATGAATTTGGTTCAATCGAAAATCTGCAGAAATTGTTTAACAGTTTGGAATGTGAAAAAGAATTGATAATTTTTGAAAACTGCGGACATTTTTTTGATAAACATTTAAACGAATTAAAAGACGCAGTTCGAGATTGGACGATTAGTCAAATGCAAAACTAAAAATTCAAAATGCAAAATCAAGAGGAAGAATCTAAAATCCAAAATCCAAAATCCAAAATCGAACGTGATGTGGCGATTCGCCTGACGATGATGCCGCGCGACACGAACGCGCACGGCACGGTTTTCGGCGGAATTATTTTGAGCTATATTGACGTGGCGGGCGGCGTGGAAGCCGTGCGACACACCGGACATGACCGTTTCGTAACCGTCGCAATGAAGGAAGTTATTTTTCACGAGCCGGTTTTTATCGGCGATTTGGTTAGCTTTTACGCCGAAACGACCAAACTCGGAAACACTTCAATCTCGATTCACGTCATCGTCGAAGCCGAACGTTTCGGTTCGCCGCACGGTCAAAAAGTGAAAGTTACCGAAGCCGACGTAACTTATGTTGCGATAAATCAATATCGTGAAAAGGTTAATATAGGAAAATAATCTGCGCTATGAAAACAAAAACGAATCTAAAATTAACGACATTTTTTTTAGCGGTTATTGGTGTGGTGTTGCTGCCGCTGAATTATGCTAATGCTCAAGATACTCGTAAAATTCCTGATAATAGCCAAACAACACAGAGAAAATGGATTGTTTTTTCTCCGCCCGATAAAAGTTTTACAGTTGAATTGCCTAAAAATCCAAAGCATAGCGATACATTAGACCCTAATGATCCAAATCTTTATGGTATGTTTAAGTGTACCAAATCATTTGATGCTTACTCTATTTCGTTAAACTCAAAAAATGATTCAATTGATATTGTTGTTTTTGATGTGTCAGGTTGTCGGCGTACGAAGGCTTTATTTGATAAAGAGGCTAAATTGGTTGCAGAAGCCTTACGTCCAGACGAAAGCGAAATTATCAAAAGTTCAAAAGTGAAAATAAATGGTTTGCCTGCCTATGAAGTTATTTATACTGTTGAAGGATATGGAAGGAATTTGACAGTGAATGCAGGTAAGCGAATTTTCATGTTAGGCTACGGAACAGACGCAAAAACTCCTTCAAAAGATGCAGAACGAATTTTTCGCACATTTCATCCGCGTCGAATTAAATAAATGCAAACGTGGAAATTGGAAATCGAATACGAAGGCACGCGCTATCGCGGCTGGCAGATTCAGCAGAATGCCCGCACCGTGCAGGGCGAAATCGAACGCGCCGCGAAGGAATTTTTTCAAACCGGACTGCTGGAAATAGGCGGTTCGGGCAGGACGGACGCGGGCGTTCACGCCAAAAGTCAGATTGCTCACTTGCGCGTTTTCCGCGAGTTTGAAGGTGTCACGCCGCGCCGCTTGCAGCTTGCTTTAAACGATAATTTGCCGCGTGACATAAATGTTTTGCGAGTGCAGAACGCGGTCGAAAAATTTCACGCGCGTCACGACGCGGTTTCGCGTTATTACCTTTATCAAATTTCAACCGAGCGCACCGCGTTTGCGAAAAATTTTGTGTGGTGGGTGAAAGACAGATTGGACGCGGCGGCGATGAATCACGCGGCGAAACTTTTAATCGGCACGCATGATTTTCGTTCATTTTGCGACGCGCCGAAAGAGGAAAAATCGACGCTCGTTAGGGTCGAAAAATCGCAGATTTTTACAGACGGAAATTTAATTTGTTTCCGCATCGGCGCGAGTCATTTTTTGTGGAAAATGGTTAGAAGAATCGCCGGCAGCCTGGTTGAAATCGGACGCGGAAAACTTTCCGTCGCGGAATTTCAAAAATATCTGACGACGTTTTCCAACGCGCCCGCGCCGACCACCGCGCCGCCTTCGGGTTTGTTTCTGGAAAAAGTTTTATATCCGGGCGACGCGCCGCCCGCGAAAAACGAGCCGCTGATTTTAATTCAATCGAATTAATTTAAAATCGGCAAACTTGCTTTTCGCGCCCGAATTGTGCCAAATTCAAAACATAGAGTTTTATAGAATTTACGATTGCAGGAGTTTTTTAGAATGCTACGAATAGTTACCGCCGAAGCTGTGCAGGGAACAGTTCCGATTGAAGCCGAAGAAGGACGCAAACTCGTTTTGTGTCTGGAAGATAGCGGCATTGACATTTTGCATCGCTGCGGCGGAAACGCGCGCTGCACGACCTGTCGCGTCGAAGTTTTGGCGGGCGAACCGGGGGAAATTGGCGAAGCGGAAAAAGCAATTCTGGCGACCAAAACCGATTTGGGCGACCACACGCGCCTGTCGTGTCAGGTGCGCGTGGTTGACGATTTGCACGTCAGAGTTATTCGTCAGGCAAGCGTCGAAGGAATTGAAGCCGGAAACCGTCCGGCGGAATGAATTTTATCAGTTATCAGTAATCAATTATCATTCAGCAGCCAGTTAAAGCGATAATTGATTACTGATAACTGACAACTGAAAACAAGGAGGAAATAAAAATTATGGCAAACGAAGAATTAGACCAGAAATACCCGTTCAAACTGCCCGCGCTCGAATACGATTTCGACGCGCTCGAACCCGTCATTGACGCGAAAACAATGGAACTGCATCACGACAAACATCATCAGGCGTATGTCGATAAATTAAACGAAGCCGTCGCCAAAAACAGCGATTTGCAGGCAAAAACGCTGTCTGAAATTTTGTCGAATCTCGACGGCGTACCGGAAGATATTCGCGCTGCCGTTCGCAATAACGGCGGCGGACACGCCAACCATTCGATGTTCTGGAAACTGATGAAAACCGACGGCGGCGGAAAACCTGCGGGCGATTTAGCCGACGCAATCAACAGCGCGTTCGGTTCACTCGACGATTTCAAAACGAAATTTAACGAAGCGGGCGCGAAACAATTCGGTTCGGGCTGGGTTTTCGTCTATTCCGACGGCGGTAAATTGACGATTGGCTCAATGCCGAATCAGGACACGACTCTGCACAAAGGCGTCGAACCAATTTTCGGCAACGACGTTTGGGAACACGCTTATTATTTGAAATACAATAATCGCCGACCGGATTATCTGAAAGCGTGGTGGGACGTGGTTGACTGGGACGCGATTGCGACTCGTTATGAAAGATTAAGCGGCAAGTAATCTTAATAGAAATCGGCAGAAAAGTATTGACCACAGATGGACACGGACGAAACACGGATAATTAAAATCCGCGCTCGTTTGTGTTAATCTGTGGTTTCATCGTTTTAAGATTTTGTTTTTATGATTGAAGAAAAAGTTTTAATT
This sequence comes from Pyrinomonadaceae bacterium, assembly GCA_050996405.1. Classification (GTDB taxonomy): domain Bacteria; phylum Acidobacteriota; class Blastocatellia; order Pyrinomonadales; family Pyrinomonadaceae; genus JBPCRW01. The sequence continues at coordinate 19,827 of JBPCRW010000287.1, forward strand.
CAAAATTTCGTCCGCAGGAAAAAAGAACGCCTCAAAAAACCGGATTGGCTGAAAATTAAAATCGGCGACCCGACTAATCAGAATAAGGTTTTGGCGTTGATTGACGGATTAAATTTGCACACGGTTTGTCAGGAAGCGCGCTGCCCGAATATTTTTGAATGCTGGACGGACAAGACGGCGACGTTTATGCTCGGCGGCGATACCTGCACGCGGCATTGCGGTTTCTGCGCTGTTAATAAGGGCAAACCGATAGATTTAGACCCGTTAGAGCCGATGCACGTTGCCGAAGCGGTTAAACATTTAGATTTAAAACACGCCGTCATCACTTCGGTTAATCGTGACGATTTGGCGGACGGCGGCGCGGCGCATTGGGCGGAAACAATTCGCACGGTTCATCAAATGAATCCGGCGTGCCGCGTCGAAGTTTTGATTCCAGATTTTCAAGGCAATGAAGCCGCTTTAAATATGGTTCTCGATGCGCGTCCCGAAGTTTTAAACCACAACACGGAAACCATTGCGCGTCTTTACCGCCGCGTTCGCCCCGATGCGAAATACACGCAGACTTTGGAACTGCTCGAACGCGCGGCGCATTGGCGCGATAATGTTCAACCGCAAATGAAAACGAAAAGCGGAATTATGGCTGGACTTGGCGAAACGTTTGAAGAAGTCGTCGAACTGATGCGAGATTTGCGAAAAGTTTCGTGCGACATTATGACCATCGGGCAATATTTGCAGCCGTATGAAAGAAGATTGCCCGTCGAACGCTACGTCACGCCCGAAGAATTTGCCGAATGGAAACGAATCGGCGAAGCGATGGGCTTCAGGCACGTCGAATCTTCGCCCTTGACGCGCAGCTCTTACCACGCGCGTCAGCAAACCGAAGCGGGCGAAAAAATTTAAGACTCAAATATATTTCGACTCGTCTTGCGGCAATCTTAAACCGATGAAGCAAGATTAAGGAGCAAAAGAGCGATGCGGCTTAGAGGAGAATCGTTAATATGCCGAAGGCGGTTAAATTATTTTTAGTTTTCGTTTTTGCGATAGGTTTTAACGGCGAAGCCGCAGAAGCGCAAAACAACGCTTCGCAAACTCCGGCTTCGGCAATCGCCGCCGAGCCAGCCGAGGCGGTAAAATTTAAAACTTTCTGGCTCGAACAAATTTTAAAAGACACGGAGAATTTGCAGCTTTCGGAAAATCGCGCGAAGGCGGATGCGAGAATTGCGAGTTTGTATTGGAATTTAAACCGAGCCAAAGCGCGACAACTATTCCGGCAATCAATAGACGCATTGTTAGCCGCAAAGCAGGAGATCGAACTCAATCGAAAAGCCGAAAAGCCATACGCTCTGTATCGTTATAATTATATCCGTCAGGAAATCTTGCGAATTATAGTTAAACGTGATGAAAAATTAGCGTTTGAAACATTCTTGAAAAGCCGTCCGTCTCTAACTGCCGAGACGCTGGCGGGGATTCCGCTAAAAACGGAAGATATAAATTTGGCGGGCGAGAACTGGCTAGTTTCCGCCGAAAACATAGTTAATGAGGAAAATACGACCGAAGATTTATTTAAATCATACTCGGTAGAATCAAATCCGAATCGCGTGATTGAAATTCTGCGACGCGACTTGCAGAGCGGCTCTATCTGTAAAGAATATCGTTTGCTCAAAGAATTTCATCAAAAAAATCCGGCAACCGCCAGAGAAATTTTACAAGCGGCTCTGGCGCGCCTGCTCAAAACCAATTTCGCGCAAAATCCTGAATGCGCTTCATTCACGGAAGAATTGTTGAGCGATTCGCTGCCGCCGTTATATCCTTCATACCGGATGCCGGTCGAGCCGAGCGTCATTCATCAACTAGCGGAAAAATCCGCCGATTACCTGATTCAAGTCGCCGCGCCGAATCATCATGTGCATGATAGATATTTCTTGTCGGAACTCGACGAAATTTTGCCGGAGCGAGCCGAAGAACTCAATCAAAAAGTGATTCCGCAAATCGTTCCTTTCAAAGGAAGTGTATTCGGTTTTTCGAGCCGCGAATATCTCGAATTGATGCAGGACGACGTGCCGCCCGAAAAGGCTTTAAGTCGCGCCGATAGTTTCAGAGGCTGGGAACGCCGCCTGCTGTATGTTAAAGCGGCGAGCCAAATCGCCGACCGAGGCGGTGATTTGGCAAGCGCGAAAAAAATTCTCGCAGACCATTTTCCTGATGCTCAAGAACTATCTGAGGCAAGCGACGAATTTATCGGGCGGTTGGCTTATTACGCACAGAAGCGAGGCGATTATGACAAAGCGTTCGTGTTAATCGAACAAATCACCGGAAACAGTCAAATTTTTCCGCTCGTCGAATTGGCGGAAACGATTCACAAACAGACTCCGAACGATTCCGCGCGAACGCAGGCGGTTTTAGCGGTTGCGCTTTCCAAAATCAACGTGCCTCCGGCGACGCTCAACGATTTCATATATTTGGGCAGATTTCTTTGGACGACGGCGGCGATTGAACCGGAAAAGGCGTTTGCTCTGCTTGAGATAGTAGTCAGCCGAACCAATGACATCAACGCCGGAAGGTTGACGTTATACGGCAGTAGAAATCTTCTGAAGGAAGACATACCGTTTAACGGCTATTACAATTTTGAATCAAGCGTCCATCTGAAGAATTTTATGACTGCCGACGCGGAGCGCACAATGAAGATTCTCAGCCGTTTCGAACGCCCCGACGCGCGAATCAGTGCCGAATTATTGGCACTCGAAAGCGTTTCTAATTAAATAACGAAAAATAGTTCGCGTTAAGAAAATTTTTAATTCGGTGAAAATTCTTGAAACCCGCCGCACAATCCTCCGCGAAGTTGTCGAAAGCGACGGCGCGTTCGTTCTCGATTTACTAAATCAACCGTCTTTTGTCAAATACATCGGCGACAGAAACGTGCGAACCGAAGACAAGGCGCGCGAATATATCGAAAGCCGTTTCGCGCAAAGTTATCGTGATTTCGGTTTCGGAATGTATGCCGTCGAATTGAAAGAATCCCGAACGCCGATTGGAATTTGCGGCTTTGTCCGGCGCGATTTTTTGCCGAATGCGGACATCGGATTTGCGTTTCTGCCGCAGTTTGAAAGAAAAGGTTACGCTTTTGAATCCGCGTTGGCTTTGATGAAATACGGCAGAGACGTTTTGAATTTGAAACGCCTTCTCGCTATTGCTTCGCAGGGCAACGAAAGCTCTGAAAAACTTTTAGAAAAACTCGGTTTCAAGTTCGAGTATTTGATTGAAGTTCCGCACAGCGCGAAAAAGGTTAAATTATTTTCGTCTGCTGTGGATTAAACAAAACTTTCAAAGCTCGCTTTTCGTAAAGCAACAATGAATATATTCGGCGCATCAATTTAATTGCAATTTAAAACCGGAGAAATTTCGATGAATTACCGCAAACCAAAACAATTTATGACGGGCGCGTTTTTGCTTTTGGCAATGTGCGCCGTTTTCGTATGTGATGCATTTTCCTGCACGACTTTCTGTTTGAAAAGCAAAGGCGAAATGCTGTTCGGCAGAAATTACGATTGGGCGATTGGCGACGGGCTGGTGATGGTCAATAAACGCGGCGTGCAAAAGGTTTCGATGGCTGCCGGAGACGGCAATCCCGCGAAATGGATTTCCAAATACGGCAGCGTGACGTTTAATCAATACGGGCGCGAAAATCCGATGGGCGGAATGAATGAAGCGGGACTCGTGATTGAAATAATGTGGCTTGACGAAACGCAGTATCCGAAAGCCGATTCGCGTCCGGCGATTGACGTTTTGGAATGGATTCAAAGAAATCTGGACACCGCCGCGACGGTTGCGGAAGTTTTGAAAAACGCGGAAAACGTCCGCATCAAATCCGACGTGAAAATTCATTATCTCGTCAACGACAAAAACGGAAACTCGGCGACCGTCGAATTTTTAAACGGGCAAATGGTCACGCATTCAGGTAATAATCTGGCATATTCGGCTCTGGCAAACGACACTTACGATAAATCAATAAATTATCTGAACGCGACCGCGCCGGAAAAAGCGAAAACTTCCAGTTCGCTCGACCGATTCACGCGCGCCGCCGAAAAAAGCAAAGAATTTGCGGCGAAACCAAAAACCGAGCAGCAAGCTGTTGATTACGCTTTCGATGTGTTAAGCGATGTCGCGCAAAAAGGCTATACGCAGTGGAGCGTCGTCTATGACCAAAAGCGCGGCAAAATTTATTTCCGCACGCTGCAAAGCCCGACGATTAAAAGCCTTGACGCGAAAGCCTTCGATTATTCGTGCGCGACGGCTGTCAAAATTTTCGATATAAACTCAAAAGATTCGGGCAATGTGACGGCGAAATTTACCGATTACACGCGCGCCGCAAACCGCGATTTGCTCGGACGCTCGTTCGCCGGAACGAGTTTTTTAAAAGATGTTCCGGCGATGGTGATAGACGGTCTTGCCGCCTATCCCGAAAATTTCGCGTGCAGCAGCGCGAGCGGCGAAAAAGCGGAATTAAAAACGAGAAATGAAACCGTTTTTCTGCCGTCGTTTGTTCCCGCGATTTTAAATTTCCTGCTGCGTTCATAAATTCAAAATTCAAAGCGCAAAATGCAAAATAAAAGTTAGCTTCATAATTTTGCGCTTTGAATTTTCCGCCGTCTCAAGCGAAAATCTTTTTCGGAAATGAACGAAATTACGCTGCGCGTCGAAACCGTTTCGGAAACGCGCGAGATAAATCTGGCGAATGAAGTTTCGTTTGGGCGGGCGAATCTGGCAAGCATTGTTTTGGACGACGCGACTCTCTCGCGCCTGCACGCCACCGTTTGGCGCGAAGGGGACGCGATTTGGATTCAGGATGAAAATTCTTCAAACGGAACTTTCGTCAATAATCAAAGGTTAAGCGACGAGCGACTTTTAAAAGACGGCGACGAAATTCTATTGGGCGGAAACACAAGAATTTATGTTGAAATCCGCCCGAACGCGGAGCGCGGAATGCGGAACGCGGAGTTGAAATCCGCAAATTACAATCTGAATCTTGAAAATCAAATTGCTAATCCGCCGACAATCAATCCGCCGGTTATCAACCCGCATTCCGCATTCCGCTCTCCGCAATTAAAAAGTTTTCCGATTATTCCGGTTGTCGCCGGTATCTCGGCTTTCTTCATTATAGTTTTCGCGGTCGGCGCGATTTTGATTATCCGCTCGCATGAAAATTCGCAGAGAAACGGGAAAAATTCCGCGCCGCCGGTTCAGCAGATTCGCGCGGGTGCGATGATTCCAGTTCCCGTGATTGACCCTCTGGGCGGGCAAGACCCTGATGACCTCGATGATTTAATTGCGTCTTGGGAAGTCGAAGAAAAGGAATTAAACGCGGCTGATATTGAAGAAATCAAAACGACGACCGAAAAGGGAACTTCGGACTTAAAAGTTTCGGTCGAATTCTGGCAGCAGCAGCGCGACAAAGCCTTAAATCACGCGGGCGCGAGCGGCGCGGAACGAACCGGATTGATTCCCTTGCCGCCCGAACTTATCGGCGGCGGCGTGCCGAAACAAAAGGCGAAACTCGCCGAACTGATAAACACCGGAAAATATAAACAGCCGCTCGATTTCGCAGACCTCGCCGAACTGCGGCTCAACGGAATTTTAGTTGAAATGCCGATGGCGACCGAAAGTTATGTTTTGGATGTCGGCGGTAGCGCGGGCGATGGCGAATTTACTTCGTTCGATTGGGATAACGGTATTCAGCCGATTGCGCCCGGTTCGGAAAAATATAAAATTCTGCAAAAACTTGCCGACAATTTCGACGGGCAGAAATACGACCTCAATAATCCGCGCGACCGCAAGCAGATGCGAATGCGGCTTTTGAGAATGTATAACGCGAATTCGAGAAAACTTTTTGAGGAAATCTGCAACGCTTATTATCAGAAATTCCACGTTCCGCTGCGCGTCACGAGTTTGACGCGCTCGATGGATTATCAAATCAGCTTGAATAAAACCAACGCCAATTCGTTTCGCGTCAGCGGCAAAGGCAGTCTGCCGCCTCATACTTCCGGCTGCGCCTTCGATATGTCGCGCAAAAATCTTTCCGCCGACGAGCAGAATTTTATGATGACTCTGCTCTCGACAATGGAACGCAATCACAAACTCGATTCCCTGCGCGAAGGCAGCGACAATGCTTGTTTTCACACCTTCATTTATCCCGACGGCATCGAACCGAAAACTTAGTCCAAAGTCTAAAGTCTAAAGTCCAGAGTCTGATACGATTGTCCAGACTTGAGACTTTGGACTCTGGACTTTAGACTTGAGCTATGGCGAAAAATACAGACGATTCACAAAATTCTCAAAAGGAAACTTTCACGGGTTTAGCTAAACGATTAAGCCGCTTGCCGTCGGATAAAAAGCGCGTCGCGCTGGAGATGAGCGCGTCGCTTGCCGGAGTTTCCCTGCGCGCAAGCCGCGAATTTGCCCGTGCCGTGCCGCGCGCCGCAAAAATTTTATCGGCTGAAGATTTGCGTCTCTGGGCGGAAATGGGCAGACGTTTAGCGATGGGAGACGCGGACGCGGGAGCGATTTTTTTTGCGGGCGGCGTGACGGATTTTAAACGAATTCCCGAAGCATCGCGCTCGCTGGTTTTTCAAATCTGCACGCGCCAACTTGTTTTGTCGAGTTCGATTGCGCTCGAAACCTTCCGCGAAATTCCCGCTCTGGCAAAGGAAATTTCAGACGACGATTTGCTCTCCGATATTTTGAAAGCGGCAAACGAAATTGCGCAGCGTTCGGCAAAACACAGCGCGGATTTTTTGAAATCAACGCCGCGAGTGGCGGAGAAATTGAAACAATTTGAAGACAGAAAACCGTCGCAGTCCGTTATCGATTTAGCTTTCGCGTTCGCTTCGCGGACGGGCGGAATGACGGCGGATTTGTGGCAGATTTTGCCCGACGCTTTGAAAAATCTGACGGCTGAACAGACGATTAAATTAACCGAAAAAGCAAAAGATTTTCTGGAATTCGGCGGCAGCGTGACGCTTCATTTCATCTCGGCGGGCGGCGAAGTTTTGCGGCGTGTCGAAACGGTTTTTGAAGATTGGCGCGAAGTTCTTTTGAAAATTGCCGCTTCGGGAAACGCCGTTTTAATTGCCTTTCTGCGTTCGTCGCCGAAATTTTTCGCGCAGATTGTTGCCCTACGGAATCCGGCGGAAGTTGAAAATATCGCGCGTCGCGTGTTGTCGTTAATCGGTGAAATCGCTGAAACGGATGCCGAAAGCGCGCTTGCCGCGTTTCGTTCGAGCGCGCAGGCTTTGCGAAAGGTTTCGCTCGTTCAGTTTGAAGATTGGGTTCGCGCGGGGCTTGGAAAAAAACCGAAAAATCAGCGGGCGCGGCGTTCGTATTTCGCGCTCGAAACCCGTCAGAGCAACGATTTTCTGCATGAAGGTTTGGAAGGTTTGCCGCTCGAAAAAGTGCAGACGGTTTTAAGAATTTACGTCGAAGGTTTGACGGGTAAAGAAGTCGAAATCGCGCCGCTCTCGGCAATGCCGCAGGAATCGCGCATCGCCGACGGCAAAACGATTTATCTGCCCGCAACGGTCGCCGAATTTAAGGATGATGAATTGGATTTTCGCCTCTACAAAGTTTTAGCGGCGCACGGCGCGGGACAAATCGAATTCGGAACTTTTGAAAAAGACACGAAGAAATTAAAAGCCGCTTTCGCGGAACTTTCCGAGCGTTACGAGGCGACCGCCGACGAGCGCGACGCATTTTCTCTCGCCGGTTATATCGAAGACGTGCAGAAAGGGGAAAGGGCTTTGCCGGAAGCGGAAACGCGCGAAGAATTAAAAAAACGCGCGAAAGTTTTGCCGAAAAATTCCGACTACAAAACGGTTCTGCAAGTTTTTCCCGAACCGGGTTTGGCGAAACGAATTTTTACCACTTTGGAAAATGCTCGGATTGACCGGCGTTTGCGAAAAACTTATCGCGGTTTGGTTCGTGATTTGGATTTGATGCAAGCTCATCTGCGCGAAAAACGACCGTTTATTTTCGATTTGCCTGTCACCCAAGTTCCCGCCGAACTTCTGTTTCAAATCACTTTGTGCGGCGGCGCGACCGACGATTCAAAAAAATTTTACGGGCAAATTGTGTCGGAAATCGAATCGGTGATTGACGTTTATTTGTATGACAAAACGGCGACGGTTGCAGATGCTTTGATGGCGACGAGCCGCGTCTATTCGCTGTTTCAAAACATCGCTTCGGAAGAAAATCAGGCGCAGGAATCGGACGAGAAAACCGAATACAAATACGAAGATAAAAATGCGGGCGAAGCCGTCACGGAAAATCAAATTGAACGCGAAAAATCTCCGAAAAAACAGCAGGACGCGCGCGATTTATTCAGCGGCTGGAACAACCTGGATGAAGACGACGGCGAGCCGGACGATTTGCAGGGCGCGGAAGCCTGGACGCACAACGAAATGCCCGAACAGGCTTTAGAATCGGGCGATTTAGCATTTTCCTACGACGAATGGGACCGAGAATTAAACGATTACCGCACGGGCTGGAGCAGAGTTGTCGAGAAAAAAGCCCGTCAGGGCGACCGCAATTTTGTCGAGCTTGCGCGAAGCCGTTATCGAGGCGCGATTTCCTCAATTCGGTATCAGTTTCAATTGATGAAACCCGAAAATTTAACGCGCGTCAACCGCGAAATTGACGGCGAGGATTATGATTTAAACGCGCTCGTCGAATACGTCGTGGACAAACGCGCCGACGGTTTGCAGTCAGAAAATATCTACACGAAACGCCTTAGAAAACAGCGCGACGTTGCCGTATCAATTCTGCTCGACCAATCGTCTTCGACGGCGCGGACGATTACCAGAAATCCGCTTCAGCCTTACACGCATCCGGGACGCAGAATTATCGAAATCGAAAAAGAAGGTTTAGTGTTAATGAGCGAAGCCCTCGAAGCCGTCGGCGATGTTTATTCAATCAGCGGTTTTACATCCGAAGGCAGACGCAACGTCAAATTTTACGTCATCAAAGATTTTCACGAAAAATATTACGACGAAGTTGAAAAACGAATCGGCGGCATCACATTTCAAAACAATACTCGAATGGGCGCGGCAATCCGTCACGCGGCGGCGAAACTTGCGCGTCAGGAATCACGCACCAAACTTTTAATTATCTTGACCGACGGCAGACCTTACGACCACGATTACGGCGACGCGCGTTATGCGAGAGAAGACGTGCGCGAGGCTTTGACCGAAAGCAAGCTCAACGGGATCACCCCGTTCTGCATCACGATTGACCGCGAATCGGAGTCGGAACTAAAAGATTTATACGGCGATGTCGGCTATACGATTATTGACGATGTGCTAAGTTTGCCGGAGCGAATGCCGAATATTTATCGAAGGTTGACGAGTTAAATTTGTGATAAAATTGTTTTATGAAAAACGATATTATCGAAGTCAATCCGAAAAAACTCAGCGGAATGCCTGTGTTTGCCGGAACTCGTGTGCCGATCAAAAATCTTTTCGATTATCTCGAAGGCGGTGAGAGTTTGGAGGATTTTCTCGAAGGTTTTCCGCCCGTTTCGCGCGCACAAGCGATTGCCGTTTTAGAGATGGCGGAAAAATCCTTAATCAAGGAAGTCGGCGCGAATTGAAAATTCTACTTGACCATAATCTTGACCGTCGGCTCAAAAATCATCTAACCGATTATCAAATCGCGACGACGCAGGAACAAAATTGGACAGACGTTCTAAACGGCGAATTGCTTGCGCTTGCCGAAGAAAACGATTTCGATGTTTTGCTGACGGCTGACGCGAATATCAAAAATCAGCAGAATTTATCGAATCGCAAGATTGCGATTTTAGTTTTGCGGGCATTTAACAATCGCCTTTCTACTCACGCGCAAATGATCGAAGACATTCACAAAGCGTTAGAAGAAATCCAATCCGGCGAAATTATTGAAGTTCTTCATAAAGACGTAAAAGGAAAATTGAAATAGTTTTATTGATTATGTTTGCCGGAGCGAATGCCGAATATTTATCGAAGGTTGACGGGTTAGATTTATGATAAAATCAACCGTTCATTTTATGAAATTTTCACGCAATCAAATCATCGGTTTGCTGATTTTGTTGAGCGTAATTTTGCTGATTGCACTGGTTCGGCTGGCAGTTTATTCAAATCAATAAACGCCGTCGGGAAAATCAAAAGCCGGAAACATAACTTTAAACTTTCGGTTTGTCGCTCATAAAAAATGTCAGTCTTCCGCCGTTCATAATTTCCGAGTGCGTGATGTAATTGCGATTGATGGCTTT
>JBPCRW010000298.1:0-10419 GCA_050996405.1 Pyrinomonadaceae bacterium
GAATGGACGGTTTTAGAAAACGCCTTGCGAAAAAACGATTCCAAAGTGTTGGAAGAAAGCGGGCATTGATAATTAACGGCAAGCATGTTTGAAGCGTTTGTTTTAGGACTTTCTCAAAAATGCAGAAACACGCACGAAGTAAGTGTGAAAATACGCCCTTACTTCGTGCGGGCTTCCGCAAAAATGAGAAGTCTTGTGTTTGAAAACAGGATGATAAAATTTTATGAAACTCAGGAAAAATATTTCCCTCGCCGCGACGGTTTCGGCGATTGTTTTAACAATTATCGGTTTGAATTTTTATGAACAGGTTTCGGCGCGGCAGACTGGCGAAGAAAAAGCGGTAACGGACGTTCTGCAGCAAAACGCCGCCGCGTTTGAAAAAGGCGATTTGACGACGCTCGATAAAATCTGGGCGAACAGCAAAGCCGTGACGGTTTTTGAAAACGGATACGCCAATTACGGCTGGACGGATTATCGCAACAATCATCTCGCGCCGGAGATGAAAGAGATGAAAAACATCAAGTATTCATATTCCGACATAAAAGCGAAAGTTTCGGGAAATACGGCTTGGGCGACATTCAAATACACGATTTCCGCCGACATCGGAGCGCGGCACGTTGACAGCGCGGGACTCGGAACTGCCGTGCTGGAGAAGAACAAAGGTCAATGGCAAATCGTCCATTGGCATTCGAGCGCGCCGCGCCGCGCGGCTTCGCCTTCTCCGCAGCCGTCGCCGAAAAGCTGAATTTAGCCGAAGCTGTCAAGACAAACGCTTGAGATGCGCGGCGATTTCGTCTGCGATTTCGCGGCGTTTTTGCGGCGAAAGATTTTCTTCGACGATTGCCGTGCCGAGCGCGATGAGATGTGCGTGCAGCATATCGTTTTGGACGCGGCGCAGGGCGTTGATGATTGCCGATATTTGATGCGTGATGTCGAGACAGTTTCGTTCGGACTCAATCATTTTTTGTAAGCCCCGAACCTGTCCTTCGATGCGCCGCAGACGCGGCAGTTGATTTCGGTGTTCGGTTTTACCGATTTCCGACAATGATTTTTCTTTGCCGGTTTTGATTTTTGCCAAATTCGCAGCCTCCTTTGGTCATTCTATGGATGCGGCGATTAGACGGAACGCTTTCAGCTTATCCCTGAAACGCTTCGTCGCTAAAAGAGCGGCGGAAGTGTCGCCAACGCTTCCGCTCGCTTAAAAAAGATAACATATTTGTCGCCGAATAGCCCCAGCGCGGCATAAACCGGCAGTTTTTTTCATTAAAGAAATGATGACGGCGACAGTCGGAAAGTTGTAAGATTTAATATACACTGGTAGGGTATGTAATTTAGCAGACAGAAACGATTATGATAATCAAATTATCATAAAAAATTCATTTGCTACGGAAAAAGTTTTCGCGCCCAGTGAAATCTTTAAGGACAAGGAGGTTAATAATTTAATGGCTAAACAAACCGACCCGGTTTGCGGAATGCAAATCGAGGAACAAGAAGCCGCCGGACAAGCCGAATACGACGGAAGAACATATTATTTTTGTTCGTCCGCGTGTCAGCGCAAGTTTGAAGAAAACCCGGAACAATACGTTAATCAATAACGAAAGTGTTGAGGCAAATTTTAAAAGTTTGCCCGACGCTTTTTTTATTTAACCGTTCAACGATTTTGGCGTTGAAAATTGCAAGGAGGATTTTAAAAAATGTCACATCAAGAAAGAAGTCAAGAGATGCGAACCTGCATCGAAAATTGTCAAAACTGCCACGCAGTTTGTTTGGAAACTATCAGTCATTGTTTGGAAATGGGCGGCAAACACGCCGAAGCCGCACACATTCGCACGTTGCAGGACTGTGTGCAAAGCTGCATCACCAGCGCGGATTTTATGTTGCGAATGTCTGACTTTCACCCGCAAGTTTGCGGCATTTGTGCAGACATTTGCGAACGGTGCGCCGCTAACTGCGAAAGTCTGGCGGACGGCAACGACTTTATGCAGCGTTGCGCCGAAGCCTGTCGCCGCTGCGCGGAAAGCTGCCGGCAAATGTCTTCAATGTCTTCGACCGCTTCAATGTAAGCAATCGCAAATATTGAAAAATTTGAGCCGACGAGCCTTAATTCAAAAATTGGGTTTGGCGGCTCATTATAAATCGAAATCAAAAATTGAAAAGGAGATAAAGTATATGCCGCCTGTTCATCCGGCGATTGTGCATTTTCCGATTGCGCTTGTAACGCTTTCGGTTTTGGCTGATTTGTTCGGCTACATTTTTAACAGCGATTCACTGCGCGGCGCGGGCTGGTGGTCGCTGCTCGGCGCGGCAATCGGCGGCGCGTTGGCGGTCGTTGCCGGGCTTTACGATATGAACCGCGAAAAGATTGAACACGAGGCGCACGAGCGCGTTCACGTGCATATGAAAGTCGGTTTCGTTGTCCTCGCGGTCGTCGCCGTGTTGACTCTTTGGCGGTGGTGGATTTACGCCAATAACGCGAATGCCGTGAGCATAGTTTATTTGGTCGTCGCGTTTTTGGTTTTAGGCTTGACAATGTTTCAGGGCTATCTCGGCGACGAACTCGTTTTCGCGGACGGCGCGGGAGTCGCGCCGACCGGACAAGGCACAGAGCCGCCGAAACAAGCGCGGGAACGAGCGGCGAAAGTCGCGGGCGGCTTACGATAAAGCCTTTATGGTTGGACTTCCCATAATGCTGGCGACGATGAGCGTAGAATCGGTCGGAATGATGCCGACGATGTGGTGGCAGCAGATGCTTTTTCTGCCTAATATGCAGATGCCGACTTCCGACGATATAACGATGTGGACGACGCTTTTATTTTCGGTCTTCATCGGTTTTTTGGTGGCTTATCCGTTTAATTATTGGTTGGTATCAAAGGGTAAAAAGATGGGCGGAATGTGATTCCGCGTTAAGACGATTGCCACAAAAAGCAAGATATAAACAATAGGTTCGGAGAGAACTCAAATGAAAGACAAAAACGACAACAAAAAAATAGTAGATTCCGTGATGACAATGACACCGCGCGTTCGCAAGTTCGCGCTCACCGCGCACGTTACCGCTTCGGTCGGCTGGCTCGGCGCAGTTCTGGGCTTTCTCGCTCACGCCGTCGCCGGTCTGGTCAGCAAGGACGCTCAGATTGTGCGAGCCGCGTATCTGATGATGGAGTTAACCGGCTGGTTCGTTCTCGTTCCATTGAGTTTCGCGTCGCTGATAACCGGACTTATCCAATCTCTGGGAACGGCGTGGGGCTTGTTCCGGCACTACTGGGTCACGGTGAAATTATTGATAACCGTCTTTGCGACCATCGTCTTGCTGACGTTCATGCAGGGCTTCAGCAACTTGGCAAGTGTAGCGGTAGAGCCAACATTGTCTACTGCCGAACTCGGCGGGCATCATCACGGCGCAGCATCTCCCGTAGTCCACGCCAGTGTCGCCATAGTGCTGTTGCTCGTCTGCGTCGTGCTGTCGGTGTATAAGCCGTGGGGCAAAACCAGATACGGGCAACGCAGGCAGAACGAGCCGCGGATTTCCTGAGCCGTTCTTCGCAGAATTGGAGAATATATGAAACGAATTCAGATTGTTGCGGCGATTGTTGCGCTTCTCTCGCTGGCAATCGGCTGGCGCGCGTTTGTGCAGCCGAACAAAGCCCAAACTCCGCCGCCAGTCATCGGTCAAAATTTGGTTACGCCGAACACAATTCGGCTTTCGGGCGCGAATGTTTATGCGGCGGCGACGGCAATTACGCAAACGACCTACGGCGCGACGCAGCACGAAGACCGTCCGCACGCCGTGACATTGGTTAGAGCCGACCGCCAAGCCGACGCGATGCTCGCCGCTTCGCGCATCACGCATTTTCCCGTCAATTCTCCGGTTTTATATGTTGATGCCGACCGCTTGCCGGAAGAAACTTTCAATGAACTAAAACGGCTCGGACCCGACGGCAATGTTTATGATTCAAACGTGCAGATTTATCTTGTCGGCGCGATCTCGGAGCGCGTCGAGCAGGAAATACGAGATAAATTAGGTTATAAAACCAGAGCCTTTCTGATTGACGATCCCATTGCTTTATCGGAAGAACTCGATACTTGGGCGGCGGACGTTCACACCGACCACCCGGACGAAGCGATTATCGTTCAATACAATCAATTGAACACCGGACTCCCAGCCGTCGCGTGGAACGCGCATATGGGACACGGACTTTTCTTTGTCGAAGGCGATACGATTCCCGATGCGACCCGACGCGCTTTGTCGCGGCGGTTTAACGGCGAAGCGTTTATTTATCTGTTCGGCGACGAATCTTTGATTTCCGCCAAAATCGCCCGCGAGCTTGCCGCTTACGGTCATGTCCAAAGAATTCCGGGACGCGATGCGTTTGAAATCAGCCTCAATTTCGCCGGATACCACGACACGGGATTTAATCAAGGTTACTGGATAAATTGGTGGAGTCGGGATTTTGGCTGGGACATCGGCGAAGCCGGACATAATTTCACGTTTGTAAATCCAGACGACTGGCAGCAAGCCGTGACGGGTTCGCTGCTGTCGCATATTGGCAAACACGGTCCGATGATTTTGGTGGGTCAAAACGGCGTCAGCGAGCAAGCCGCGCAATATCTCGAAAAAGTGCAGCCTTCGTGGACAGCCGCCAACGACCAACTCAATAATCACGGCTGGATTCTGGGCGATACGTCGAAAATCAGTTGGGCGGCGCAAGCCGATATTGATTTGCTGCTCAATCAAAAAGAAGACAGCCGTTAGAAGTTTTAGAAAATTTGAAAAAGGGGTGGAAAAATGAAAAACGAACTTATCTCAAGACGAGAAATTTTAAAAGGCATCGGCGTGGCGGGAGCGTTGGCGGCGATGAAGGGACTGCTTCCCGCTTACGCGCAAACGGTTTTTAGTGAAACCGTCGCGCCGAAAGACGGGCAACTGAGCGGAAGCGTGATTGATTTGACCATCGCCGAAACGCCGTTTCGCGTCGGCAGTCGAGCCTCGAAGGCGACGACGATAAACGGGACGCTGCCGGGACCTCTGATTCGCCTGCGCGAAGGACAGGACATAACACTCAACGTCACCAATCGTTTGAACGAAACCGCTTCGATTCACTGGCACGGCGTTCAGTTGCCGCCTGAAATGGACGGCGTTCCCGGAGTCAGCTTCGCGGGCATCAAGCCGGGCGAAACCTTCGTCTATAAGTTTCCCGTCAAGCAATACGGAACTTACTGGTATCACAGTCATTCGGGCGGGCAGGAACAATCGGGC
This sequence comes from Pyrinomonadaceae bacterium, assembly GCA_050996405.1. Taxonomy (GTDB): domain Bacteria; phylum Acidobacteriota; class Blastocatellia; order Pyrinomonadales; family Pyrinomonadaceae; genus JBPCRW01. The sequence continues at coordinate 5,255 of JBPCRW010000298.1, forward strand.
GTTTACGCGCCGATAATTTTTGACCCGATTGAGCCGGACCCGGTTAAGTATGACCGCGAATATGTGGTGATGCTCTCGGATTGGACATCAATGCCGTTGATGAGCATGATCGGGAAACTCAAAAAGCAGTCAGGCTATTTCAACTTCCAACAGCGCACGATGGGCGAATTCCTTTCAAATGTGAAGGAATACGGCTGGAAACCGACATGGGACAACTACAAGATGTGGGCGCAAATGCGGATGGACCCGACGGATTTAGCCGACGTAACCGGCGCGGCTTACACTTTTCTGATGAACGGACTCGCGCCCGAATCAAACTGGACTGGATTGTTTCGCCCGGGCGAGCGCGTTCGTCTGCGCTTTATTCAAGTCGGCGTGATGACTTTTAGCGACGTTCGCATTCCGGGTTTGAAAATGACGGTCGTGCAGGCGGACGGGCAAAACGTGAAGCCCGTCGAAGTGGAAGAATTTCGCATCGGACCGGCGGAGACCTACGACGTGATTGTTACGCCTTCGGAAGACCGCGCCTTTACCATTTTCGCCGAAACGCTGGACCGAAGCGGCTACGCCCGCGGCACGCTCGCCCCGCGTCCGGGAATGGTTTCTGAAATTCCCAAACGCCGCCCGCGCCCGCTTCGCACGATGGAAAGTATGGGAATGGATATGGAAGGCGGAATGGATATGGAAATGATGAAACTTGAAATGGGCGAGAACGCCAAAGCCGGCGGCAAGCCGATGTCTATGTCCTCTATGGATATGAATTCCAAAGACAAAAATATGCAGATGCCGCAGATGAAACCGTCTGCTCCCAAGATGGACAATATGCCGATGCCGAAATCGGACAATATGCAAATGCCGGGTATGAATATGCCGAATATGTCCGGTATGCAGGATATGAAAACTATGTCGGAAATTCCCGGCAGTAAGCCCGTCAGACATGGTCCCGACAAGCACGGCATCGGCAATCAGGCAACACCGGAAATTACCAGCAGCCGACTCGACGACCCCGGCATCGGTCTGGGCGGCGACGGTCGCCGCGTGCTGGCTTATACCGACCTGAAGGCACTGAAACCATATCTCGACCGGCGCAAACCGGAGCGCGAGCTTGAAATCCATCTGACCGGACATATGGAACGCTTTATCTGGTCGTTTGACGGCAAGAAGTTTTCTCAAAACAGCGAGCCGATTCATTTCCGCTACGGCGAGCGTCTGCGCTGGACGTTTGTCAACGACACGATGATGGAACACACGCTGCACCTGCACGGGATGTTTATGGAATTGGAAAACGGCACGGGCGATTATCTGCCGCGCAAGCACACGGTCAACGTCAAACCCGCCGAGCGCGTTTCGGTCGCCATTACGGTTGACGCGCCTCCGGGTCGCTGGGCGTTTCATTGCCATCTGCTTTTGCATATGGAAGCGGGTATGTTTCGAGTAGTCGAAGTTTCTGAAAATTTGCCGGAGGTAACGAAATGAAAATCCGCTGGCGAGTTTTACTTTTAGTAATCGCGGCTGTGTCATTCGGCTTAGTAATAAACGCTTCAATCGCGGCGGCGCAGGATATGCCGGGTATGAAGATGCCGATGCCGAAATCCAAACCAAAGGCGAAATCGTCTTCAAAGGTAAAAACAAAGTCGAAGGTAACGGCTGCTTCAAAGCGAAAAACTAGGTCAACTGCAAAGGCAAAGCCGAAGTCATCTGCAAAAACGACAAAGGCGAAACCCGCGGCAAAACCAATGGAGATAAATATGCCGATGCCGTCGTCAACTCCAAAGCCCGCGCCAACGCAAGCGCCGATGCAGATGAATATGCCAATGCCGAAACCTTCACCGTCTTCAACGCCGATGCAAATGGAGATGCCGATGAGTATGCCGATGCCTTCGCCGACTCCGACTCCAAAGCTGTCAAATATGCCGATGGAAATGAATATGCCGACTCCGACTCCGACACCGGCGAATATGAATATGCCGATGCCAACGCCCGCGCCGACTTCGCCGGATACATCCGGCGAGCGCAGGCAAACCTTACCTCCATTACCGAAGAATTTTCCCCATCCGGTTGACGACGAGCATCGGTATTTCTTTTTTCTCGCAGACCTGCTCGAATTCAGTCCGAAAGGAAGCGACAGCGATTTACGCTGGGACATCGAAGGCTGGTATGGCGGCGATTACAACCGTCTTTGGTATAAGACCGAGGGCGAAAAAAGCACCGTCAAAAAAGACTACAATATAGATTACCAACTGCTTTACAGTCGTTTCGTCAAGAGATATTACGATTTTCAAATCGGGGCGCGACTTGAAACGAAGACTTTTCGCGGAGCCAATGTCGCGCGGGCGCACGCGGTCATCGGAATCGAGGGACTCGTGCCTTTCCGTTACGAACTTGAAACCGCAATGTTCATCAGTCAGAAGGGCGACGTAGCGGGACGTTTTACATTCTCCAGAGATTATCTGATGACGCAGCGATTAGTTCTTCAGCCGCGTATCGAAGCCAACGCCGCGATTCAAAAAGTCGAACGGTTCGGGGTTGGCAAAGGATTAAACGATGTCGAACTCGGCTTCCGCCTGCGCTACGCCGTCCGGCGCGAGTTCGCGCCCTACATCGGCGTTTCGTTCAAGCGCAGTTTTTTCAGCACCGCCGACCTCGTTCGACAGGACGGCGGCGACCCCAGCCAGATTCGCTTCGTGATTGGTGTGCGAATGTGGCATTAAATGCAAGCCGTCCGTCGGCTCGGTAAGCTAATTCGACGGGAAACGGCAAGTAGAAACCAAAAAGCCGAAGTGAAATTCAACAGCGGAAAACAAAAGGGAGTTTAGTTGATGTATGACACGATTATCGTCGGCGGCGGTCCGGCGGGTTTGAGTGCCGCGCTCGTTCTGGGACGCTGCCGGAGAAAAGTTTTACTGTTTAATGCCGGTCAGTCGCGCAATGCCCGCACCCGCGCCGCTTACGGCTTTCTCACGCGCGACGGCATAAAACCGGCGGAGTTAATCAAAATTGCGCGTGAGCAGTTGAGCCGCTATGAAACGGTCGAACTTCAAGAGGCTGAAGTGATTGACGCGAAATGCGTGGAGAATCGCTTTGAGATAACGCTCGAAGACGGCAGCCGTTTCAATTCGCGGACATTACTTCTCGCCACCGGCGTTGTTGACGACATCCCGCAGATTGAAGGATTAGACGCGCTCTACGGTTCGAGCGTTCATCATTGCCCCTATTGCGACGGATATGAAGTGCGCGACCAGCCGATTGCCATTTACGGGCGCGGAGAAAACGGGAAGGGCTTGGCGCTGGAACTGACGGCGTGGAGCCGCGACCTTGTTTTATGTAGCGACGGCGCGTCGGAGTTGAGCGCGGAGGATTTGGAGCGTTTGAAACGAAACGGCATTGAGGTGCGCGAACAGCCGATTGCGCGGCTCGAAGGGACGGACGGCATACTTGAACGCATCGTTTTTACGAACGGCGAAACATTGCCGCGCCACGCGATGTTCTTTAGCACGGGACATCATCAGCGTTGCGACCTTGCCGAACGGCTCGGCTGCAAGTTCACCGAGAAAGGCGCGGTCGACACGGGCGAGTATGAAGTTACCGGCATTCGCGGATTGTATGCGGCGGGCGACGCTTCGCGGCACGTACAATTTGTGATAGTCGCGGCGGCGGAAGGCGCGGAAGCCGCGTTTGCCATCAATACCGCATTGCTGAAAGAAGACCTTGAATAAAACGTGGCTCACGTCCGTTACCGAAGCGTCGGAATTGATGGGGCGCGAGGACTTGAACCAATTGCCCGTGATGCTCGACCGTTAGCTCGAAGGAATAATTTCACGCGCTCATATTTTGCGATTGCTTCAGTCACGCGCCGAATTGAAATATGTAGCTCGGAGCGCGGCGAGCTTGAATTAATCGTGCCGTTTAACGCCGAAATTCCGTGAAAAAAAATCGAAAACGACGCTTTATTAAAACTTTTTCCAAAATGATAGACAATACTCCCGTAGGGTTTATAATTTGTTAGTTACCAACGAAAAACACACATCTCTTAAATTGGAAGTCGCTAATTGTTGTCTGTGCGAAACGGGCGATGCGGAATTGCTTGGGACGGGTGAAGATTTCGAGTATCGGACGAGCGCAGACTCCTTCAAGGCGAAGCGTTGCCGTTCATGCGGGCTGGTTTATTTAAGCCCGCGCCCCGCGCTTTCGGAATTCGAGCGGATTTATCCGTCCGATTATCACGCCTTTGAGTTCTCCGAAAAGGAATTCGGTTTCGTATTCAAAGTCCGGCGCAAGCTCGAAGCCAACCGATTATTAAGCTGGTGTAAAAATTTGCCGGACGATGCGCGAATCATTGATATTGGCTGCGGCGACGGCTTTCATCTCGAACTGCTGCGCGATTTCGGCAAAAAAAGCTGGACGCTCGAAGGCGTTGATGCCGACTGGCGAGCCGCTTCGGCGGCACAGAAAAAAGGTTTGAAGGTTCACTGCGGATTGCTCGAAAACCTCGATTTGCCGGAAAATTCTTACGATTTAGCGTTTCTGATTATGACGGTCGAACACGCCGCGAATCCGCCGCAGCTTTTGCGCGACATTCGCTCGCTTCTGCGTCCCGGCGGACGGCTCGTGATTGTAACCGATAACACGGATTCACTCGATTTCCGACTTTTCAAAAAACGACACTGGGGCGGCTATCATTTTCCGCGGCATTGGAATTTATTTAATCCGGCGACGCTTGAAAAACTGGCGGCGAAAACCGGATTTGAAATTGAAAAACTAACGACGCAGGTCAGCCCCGTCAATTGGGTTTATTCGATTCGCAACTTTTTAACCGACCGAAACGCGCCGCATTGGTTGATTGAACAATTCAGCTTGAAGTCAACTTTCTCGCTTGGCATTTTCACAATCTTTGACATTCTGCACAATCTGATGGGACGCGGCGCGTTGCTCAACGCGATTTTTAAGCGTCCGTCGTAACTATTAAAAACTTATGATATTAGAAACAAATAAACCCGTCGTGATTCTCGGAGCCGGACTTGCCGGACTGACCGCCGCCAATTTTCTGCGCCGCGCAGGTGTGCCGGTAATTCTCTACGAAGCCGGAAATAAAATCGCCGGACTCGCGCAGAGCTTTGATGATGCGGACGGTTTTACTTACGATTTCGGAGCGCATTTCGTCACCA
>JBPCRW010000058.1:0-23232 GCA_050996405.1 Pyrinomonadaceae bacterium
GTTGACGGAAAGGTTGCCGCTTCGACGCAGAATCAGGCGTTTGCCGCGCTGCTTTTTCTTTACCGCAAAGTTTTAGGAAAATCGCTCGACAATCTGGAAAACGTGGTTCGCGCCAAAACGCCGAAACGTCTGCCTGATGTTTTGACCAAAGATGAAGTGCGGCGAGTTTTGAATTATTTGCGCGGCGAGCAATGGTTAGTGGCAAATCTGCTTTACGGCGCGGGATTGCGCTTGATGGAAGCCTTGCGCCTGCGCGTCAAGGATTTGGATTTTGAATACCGGCAAATCGTCGTCCGCGACGGCAAAGGCGCGAAAGACCGCGTGACGGTTCTGCCTGAAAAAATTATCGCTTCGCTTAAAGAGCATCTGGCGCGCGTCCGTCTGCTTCACGAAGAAGATTCGCGGCTCGGTTTCGGAGAGGTTTTTCTGCCGTTTGCTTTAGAAAGAAAATACAAAAACGCCGCCCGCGAATGGATTTGGCAATATGTTTTTCCCGCGTCGAAGCGTTCGATTGACCCGCGCTCCGGCAAAGAGCGTCGTCATCATCTTTCAGCAAACATTATTCAACGCGCCGTGCGCGATGCCGTCGGTCAAGCCTCGATTGTCAAAAGAGCCAGCCCGCACACCTTGCGCCATTCGTTTGCGACGCATCTTTTGGAAGTCGGCTACGACATTCGCACTTTGCAGGAACTGCTCGGACATAAAGACGTGCGGACGACGCAAATTTATACGCACGTTGTGCGGCGCGGCGGTCTCGGCGTGAGAAGCCCGCTTGATTTGTAAAAGCAGGATTAGATTATTGTTCTGGCTGAGATAAAAATTGATGGCCACGAAAAGCCGCAAAAACACAAAAAAGAACATTCCAAGCAATTCTTTTTGTGAATCTTGTGAATTTTTGTGGCTATTTTTCTTTATTGTTGCTTATCCCGAATGGGCATTATTTAACCGTTTTGGCTTCGGCTTTATCGGGTTGATTTGAATGGTCAATCGCTTCGTCTTCGATTTCGCCGCCAAGGCTTATTGGGATGTCCGACGGATTTGCGTATTTCATTCCGCGTTCTTCGCCGTCGTCGTTTGGAACAATGATTTTGTCCATCGAGGACGGCGGAACGTAGCCCGGATAATCAATCCGCGAATGATAAATGGCGACCAGCGATTTAATCATCGATTCGCGGATGACTGACAATTCGCGCAGGGTTAAATCGCATTCGTCCAACTGGTCGTCGCTGATAATCGCGTCGATAATTTTCGTGATGATAAAGCGTATATTTTCCGGTGTCGGCTGCGCCAGACTTCGCGCTGCCGCTTCGCAGGAATCGGCAATCATCATAATCGCCGCTTCTTTAAACTGCGGTTTCGGACCCGGATAGCGAAAATCCGCTTCTTCGATTTCGCCGCCGTTATCAGCGGTTTCCGCCTGCGCTTTCCGCAGAAAATAGTGCAGCGAGCGCGTGCCGTGATGCTGCGGGATAAAATCTATGATGCGCTGCGGCAAACCGATTTCCTTGCCGAGTTTGATGCCGTAATTGATGTGACTAATAATAATTTTCGCGCTCTGTGTGGGCTTTAAGCGGTCGTGCGGATTTTTGCCCAACTGATTTTCGATATAATGTTCGGGCGCGCCGAGTTTGCCGATGTCGTGATAGAGCGCGCCGATGCGCGTCAGCAAAGGATTTGCGCCGACGGCGCGGGAGGCTTCTTCGGCTAATTGCCCGACGGCGTGCGAATGCTGATTCGTTCCGGGCGCGCGCAGCGCGAGTTGCCCGAGAACAGGTAAATCGGCGTTTGATAGTTCCAGTAATTTTACATCGGTCAAAATTCCGAACATCGATTCGCAAACCGGCAGGAAAACCGCCGTCACCGCAGACGTAATCAAACCGCCGACCAAGCCGCAGCCGACTGCCAGCAAAACCGTGTTCAAAATAAAAGGCTGCTGCGTGTAACCGATGAGAGCGATTGCCGTCAAAGCGTTTGCCGCGCCGACCAGGCATCCGGCGGTCGTCACCGATTGACGACTGCGATAATTTCCGATTCCATACACGGCAACCGCCGAAGAAATTGCCGAATACAGAATAAAGACGATTCCATTCGGCACAATCAAACCGGCGAGAATTGACGCGAAAATTCCCGAAAACAGAGCGATGCGGCGGTCTGCCAGCAGCGTCAGCAGCAAACTCGTAAAGGCGAACGGAATCGCCAGACTCCAGAGCATCGGGTCGTTAAGCGGAGCGCGAACGTTTTGCGCGGCGGTAAATTCCGCCAGCCGGAAACAAATCGCTACCAGCAGCGTTTGAATAAAAACGACAAAACCGAACAGCGCGAAATTCATTTGCGGCGACAGCGAGAGGCGCAGAATCGTGCTGCGATGCTCGATAAATTTCCACGCAATCCAGTAAAGCGCGGCGATAATCAGCAGCAGCCCGAAAAAGCGATTCCATTGCCGCGTTGATTCGCTGTAATTGCGAATCGCCGAAATTTCCGCCAGCACATCCGGCGTAATTGTGTCGCCTTCGCGCGCGACCATTTGCCCGCGTTTAAGCGAAATCGTAATCGGCGGAATACCGCTGGCGGCAGCGTCCACCGCATTTTTGGTCGCCGCGCTGTCGAAGATAATATTCGGCTGAATCAGCGGTTCGAGTGCCGTGTTGAACGCGGTAACTTCCTTCGGCGACAGACTTTTGATGTCCTCTAAACGCGGTTTCAATTTTCCGCGCGCCGCCGACAAAGCCGTCATACTGCTTTCGGGAAGCGAAACGATTGATTGCTGATTCGGTCTTAAGCGGTCAATCAGCGTGATTTCGTTTTGAAAATACTGTCGGTCGGAATCGTTGTAAATCGAGCCGTCGGCACTTTCGCGCAGAACGCGGGCGATGGCATCGAGTTCGTTTGCGCTAAAGGTCCGACCGGCGAAAATTTTGCCGACTTCCGCGCCGCCCGCGCCCGTCCATTGCGGTTCGGTTTTGACGTTTGAATTGGATTTGGCGACGATTGAATTGGATTTAATATTTGCGTTGCCGGTTTCGTTTTTCTTTTTTAATTCTTCCCAGGAGAGGCGAAAACTCTGGGCTGCCTGCTCGCCGCGATTGGCTTCAAAAGTGAAAATCGGGCGCACCGATTCACGCGCCGCCTGCCGCAGTTTTTCGGTTTCTTCCGTGTCGGTGACGGAAATATCGGCGGGCGAAATAATGCTTTCGTGACCGATGTCTCCCTCTTTATAAATTTCGCCGGAAGTGTGCCAGAACGGATTTTGAATCAGAAAGACGGTCGCCAGCGTGAGCAGCGCGAAGCCGAGCCGGAAAGTTTGTTTCGGAGATAGATTTTTAACCGGACGCGAAAAAAATCGCGTCAGCCAATTGCGGGTTTTGGCAAACGGCGGGGCAAGATTGGGAAGACGCTTATTCATCAGAGTTCAAAATGCAAAGCGCGAAATGCAAAATTAAAAAGCCGCTTGATTTTGCACTTTGCATTTTGCGTTTTGCGTTTCTTCGGATAAATCTCTAGCTAAACCAGCACCAATTTGTTTTAACATCGGTCGCAAACTGTTTGATTGAATAGCTGAAACTGCCACGATTTCACTATGTTTGTCAAGCGCAATCTGCCTTTTCAGAGCATTGAGCGACGCTTCGTCCAATAAATCCGACTTGTTCAGCGCGATAATCTGCGGAATATCGTTCATCTTCAAATCGGCTAAAATTTTCTCGACCGCTTCGATTTGCTGCAATACGCGCGGATTTGCCGCGTCAACGACGTGAACCAGTAAATCGCTGCTCGCTATTTCTTCTAAGGTTGCGCGAAACGCGGCAACCAGCGTTTCCGGTAAATCGCGGATAAAACCGACCGTATCGTTGATAATAATTTCCTGTTCAATCGGCAGGCGCAGGCGGCGCGAAGTCGGGTCTAAGATGGCAAACATTTTGCGTTCGGCATAAACTTCGCCGTTCGTTAAAGCATTCAGCAAAGTTGATTTTCCGGCGTTCGTATAACCGACCAGCGAAATTATCGGCAAATCGCGGCGCAGCCTTTCCTTGCGTCGTTCCTGCCGCTGCAAACTCAAATGGTCAATTTCTTTTTCCAGACGATTGATTTTATCGCGCACGCGGCGACGGTCGGTTTCAAGTTTTGTTTCGCCGGGTCCGCGCCCGCCGATGCCGCCCGCCAGCCGCGAAAATGCCGAATCCTGTCCGGCGACCAGTCGCGGCAGAATGTATTTTAACTGCGCGAGTTCGACCTGGATTTTCCCTTCACGCGAACGGGCGCGCTGCGCGAAAATATCGAGAATCAACTGCGGGCGGTCAATCACTTTTAAATCCGTCGCTTCGTTTAACGAACGCGCCTGCGCCGGTGTCAGTTCAGTATCAAACACAATTAAATCCACGCCGAGCCGCATTGCTCTGATAAGAAGTTCTTCGAGTTTGCCCTTTCCCAAAACGGTTTTGCGATCAATCTGCTGGCGGCGTTGAATAATTTTATCCAGCACAATCACATCAGCCGACAGCGCGAGTTCTTCGAGTTCCGCCATCGATTCTTCGGCTTCCGCAAAATTGCCGGTCGTCACGCCCACCAAAATTACGCGGTCACGGGTTGTTTGACGATTTTGCGCCGTCTGGCGATTACGCGCCATTTCCGCTTCGAGCGAATTTATCAACTCGGTGAAATTCGTGTCGAGATGCGCGGGGATTTCCGGTTTTAAAAATTCGTAGGGCAAAGTTTGCGCTTCGGTTTCGATTTTTTCGGCGGTGGTCGGCAAAAGATGCGCGGCGTGAACCAGATTCGGCAAACCCGTCTCCGCATCAACATCAATCGTCGCCATCAAATCGAGCCGCAAAAGCGCGAGGTCGGTTAAATCGTCCTGCGTTAATTTTTCGCCCGCTAACTGCGTGTGAACACAACGCAGACCGCGAAAACGGTCAGCCGCCACGCGGACGCGCTTAAAATCCGGCATCCAAATGCGCCTGGCATCGCCGACCATTACATATTCGACCTGTCCTTTGCGGTTTAAGAGAACCCCGATTTGGCGGCGCGTCTCAAATGAAATTTCAGACATCTGCCGCGCGAGTTCCGTTGAAATAATTTCGTCGGGCGGAACGCGGCGATTGGAAAGTTTTTCGACGCGCTTTAATTGATTGTGTTTTAATCCTCTCGTATAGCCGTGAACGCTGCTGATAAATCAAATCCTCCAAAGCTGTTTCGTCTTAAATTATACCATAAATGCAAGCCATTGGCGGAAACCGCGCAAACAGCGTAAAATCAAGGTTGAAAATGGAGAAAGCGAATGAGTAAAGCCGGAAAAATTCTCTCGGTAAATCCGTCGCGCGCCGTCCCGGGCGGCGAAGTTTTTATCGAATGCGAGAACTTTGAAATCAGTTCGGAAAACGAATACGGATGTTATTTCGACGGGCAAAAAGCGCGATTAGTCGGCGCGTCAAACGACCGTCTGATAGCGATTGTGCCGGAAAATTTTGATACGACGGAAGTCGAACTGCATCTGGAAACCAGCGGGCTGCGAAGCGATTCGGTTCAAATTCTGGTCGGGAAAAAACTGGCGGACGAGATGCACATCGTCGCTAATCCGGCGGTTGACCCGCAGGACGATTCGATTATTTTGACGCGCTCCGGCTCGCGCGGGCAGCAGCTTCCCGTGACGCTTTTCCGGCTCGAAGCGGACGGTTATTTGCAGGAAATTCCCGCCGATGTTTTGAATCCGACCGGCATCGCTTTTGACCGCGACGGGCAGATGTTTGTGACGGGGCGCGCCGACGGCGAAGTTTATCGCATCAACGGGGAAGGCGAAGCCGTTTCGAGCGTTTCCGGTGTCGGCGTGGCGACCGGATTGGCGTTTGATAAAAACGGCGGAATGTTTATCGGCGACCGCAGCGGCATAATTTATCGCGTTTCAAATTTTGACATCGCCGAGCCTTTCGGAACGCTTGAGCCGTCTGTTTCGGCTTATCATCTGGCTTTCAGCGCGCAAGGCGATTTGTATGTTTCCGCACCCGGTCTTTCCAGCCACGATTCGATTTATTCGTTTGACGCGAGCGGTGACGAAAGTGAATTTTATCGGGGTTTAGGCAGACCGCAGGGTTTGGCTTTTGACCGCGAAGGGAATTTGTATGCGGCGGCTTGCCTTAACAGTCGGCGCGGCATCGTCAAAATTTCGCCGAAAAAAGAGGCGGAAATTTTCGTCGCGGGAATGAATGTCGTCGGGCTGTGTTTTACGAGAAAAGGCGAAATGATTGTCGCTACTAACGAAGCGATTTACAGCCTGCCATTGGGCATTCAAGGAATTTTGCTGGATTAAACTTGTTGGTAAATTCTCTGCGCTTTTTCAAAATTCCAAATCTATTGAAAAGCGAAGCTGTCGCGGCGCGTTGAAAAGAATCGGCATCTTGAATGTCGAAAGCGGCGTTATATTCGAGCCGTAAAACTGATTGATAACCGCGACATTCGGTTTGTTAAATAAATTGAAAAACTCAAAAGCGAAATCAATTTTTGCCGTTTTACCCAACGGAACATATTTCACGATTCGCAAATCGGTATTGAAAAAGTTTGGCGTGCGAAGCGCATTGCGCGAAAACCCAAACGGGCGCGACGCGAGTGGAAAAGCGCGGCTTTGTTCTTCGTCTGTTCCGGTCAGAGCGTTGACGGGTCTGCCGCTGCTCAAAGTGATAATCGGCGCGATTTCTATGTTGCCGAAAATCTCTTTTAATAAACCGTCTTTTTTGCCCGTTCCTTTTTCGTCTTCATCGCCGAAGGGCAGTTCAAAAATGCTGCTGAAGACAAACCGATGCCGCACATCTTGCAGCGACAACGCGCGTTCGACTTGCAGATTGTAGGGATTCGCTGGCTGTTCGTCAAAATCCGAAGCGTCGTCAATCGTTTTTGAAAATGTGTAAGAAGCAAGAAATTCAAACTCATTGCTCAAGCGTTTATTGACCGCAAGAGTCAAGCCGCGATAAGCCGAACTTGCCGAATCTTCCAATTGATAAACGGCATCGAAACGCGGGTCAATTCTGCTTGTTCCAAAAACGAGCCGACCGATTTGCTGCGGCGTTGGATTTTGCACGCCTAACGAAAGAGCGTTGGCGTTTGTCAATAAAACCGGCGGCAATAAATTGACATCGCGCGTTCGCGGCAAGTTGATGCCGCGAGTGTAAAGAAACTCGGCGCGAACGGTCGTATCTTTAGTTAAAAGCCGCTCGACTCCGGCGAAAGTTTGAATGCTGTATGGAGTCGTAAGGTTCGGGTCGGCGCGGTAAATTGACGGCGCGATATTCGGAATCGGCGAAACGGCTTGCCCGCCGCCGTTGTTTGCAAAAATTTGCGCCGCCTGCGCGTCGAAGGCGATTTGCTCAAACGCCCGCGCGCCGTTTTTCTGTAACGCCGGATTCAAAAACGCGAGCGGCAAGCGGTCGTAAAACAGACCGAAGCCGGCGCGAATTATCCATTCTTTTGAAGGGCTGAACGCCGCGCCCAATCGCGGGCTGAAATTATTTTTATCGGTGCGAAAAGGCGCGGGTAGTTTTTCCGCGTCGTATCGAAAACCTAAATTTAAAGTCAGCCTTGAAGATGCTTGCCAATGATTTTGAACGAACGCGCCGAAATTTGTCACGCCGAAATTTGTCTGCGGATTGCCGAACGATTGACGGAAAATTGCCGGACGCGCGGAGAGAAAATCTTCTACGCTGCGAAAAATATAAACGCCGCCGAAGCCGTCGTGCAAATCGCCGTCGAGCGAAACGCGGTTGACATTTCCGCCCGTTTTCCATTCCTGATTGCCGCGCGCGAACGACATCGCGTCAACAAATTGCTGACGATTTTCGCGCCTGCTGCCGTCGGCGTAAAAGGGTCGCCCGAAACGCGCCGCGCCGACAATTTCAATGCCCACTCCGCTTCTATCACCAGCGCGTGAAAGAAAACGGCGCGCGCTGATTTGCGCTCGAAAATCGTTAATAATGTTCTGCGTCAAAACCGAAATTGCCGAGCCGGTTAATCCGTAATCTTTCGTGTAACTGCTGCCGCGAGCCGTCGGGTCGTTCAAAGCGTCAGTATTAAAGGCTTCGCCGCGCACGCGATTGTTGGAAAAAGCGAAACGAAAATTCAGCGTGTTCCGCGAATTTACAAGGTAAGTCAATTTGCCAGCCGCTTCGGTTTCGTCCGCGCCGACGCGAAAAGGATTGCCGTTCAAAACGCGAACCGCAAGACGCGGCGCGAAGCCTGAGCCGAGCGCGGCGTTGACGCGCGCGCGGACATTTCTGCTAATTTCCGTCTGCTCGTCAGCAGTAGAATTTTCCTGCTCGGCGGCGACGTAAAAGAAAAGTTTGTCGCGCAAGATTCGCCCGCCCAAAGACGCGCCCGGCTGGTAGCGGCGAAATCGCGGGCGAGTTTTCAAGTCGTTTCCGAAAAGCGGGTCGCGGGCGTTAAGGCGTTCGTTTTGAAAAAAGTTAAAGAGCGTTCCGTGAAAATTATTCGCGCCGGTTTTCGTGACGACGTTGATTGCGCCGCCTGACGCGCCGCCGAATTCCGCCGAAATTCCGTTATTAATAATCTGAAATTCGCGGACGATTTCCGGCGACAGCGCGACGCGAGACGCGCCCGTCGTTTCGTCCGTGTTGTCCAATCCGTCAATCGAAATCGAATTGCTGCGCGGGCGCAAGCCGCCGAAAGTAAAACCGCTGTCGCCGAGCGGCGAATTCGAGACGTTTCCGCCTCCGTTTGATGATTGCGTATTGGACGGCGCAACACCGGGCGCGGTTAAAGTAAATTGCAGATAGTTGCGGCTGTTGACGGGCAATTCCTCGATGCGTTCGGGGTCAATCGAAGTCGTCGAAACGGTTTGCGAACGGTCAATCGCGGGTGGCTGTTCGTTGACGACAACCGCCTCGCTGATTCCCGCAGGCTGCAAAGTGATATTTAAAGCGACGGTTTGACCGACCGAAATTGTTACTTGGGGATTAACGTAAGACGCGAAACCGTTCGACTCGGCGCGAACTTCATAGATACCGACGGTCAAAGCGGAAATGCGATACGCGCCGTCCGCCGCGCTCTTAACTTGTCTCGTTTGATTGGTCGCAACGTCGCGCAAAGTGATGCTTGCGCCCGCGACGGCTTCGCCCGCCGTGTTCAGCACCGAACCTTCAATTGAAGCGGTTGTCGCGGAACTTTGCCCGAACGTCGAAACTGCGAAAATTAAAAGGGAAAAAAAGAAAAGGGGAAATTTTTTCAAACTCATTATAAAAATCCAACCAATTTAACAAAAACGCGCCGAAGACGAACTAGCGTTTTACACGAACCGCGCTAATTGAATCCAACCACGCTCTGAACAAAATTAACCATCTCGCGCTTCAATTAAAATTGCCGCTTTTACGATAGCGGATTAGCTTATTAATTCGACTGTCTTTCGAGCGAAACTTTCGGTTCGACCAAAATCGTTTTAAAACTCGACAAGCTGACCAAGCCCGCGCTTGCGCCTTTTGGTTTGTTGACAAATTTTTTCGCGGTGTAATGAACAACGGCTTTCGGATGATTTTTCGCCTGGCTGAAAAACGCCGCTAGCTGCGCCGCTTCGATTAAAGTCTTTTGGGGAATTTCCGCGCGGTTCGGATTTTTAACGACGACGTGCGAGCCTGCGTAATCTGCCGCGTGCAGCCATAAATCGTTTGATTTAGCAACGCGAAACGTTAGGTAATCGTTATCTTTCGCGGCTTTCCCGACCAAAATTTCAAAGCCGTCTGTCGAGCGATAACGCCGCGCGCCGCTGAAAATTTCTTCGCGTTTCGATTTTATTTTCGATGTTTTTTCTTTTGATGATTCGCCGATTACCGCGCGCAGAAATTCAGAATCTTTTTCGGCGGCGGCTTCGGCAAGTTCGCGCCGTTTCGCTTCCCATAATTCGATTTCCGAATCAATAATTTCGAGGCGTTTTTCGATTTCCGTCTGCGCGTTTCGCGCCTTTGTGTAGCGTTTGAAAAATTTCTCGGCGGCATTTGTCAAACTCAAATTTTCGTCCGCTTCGATTTCAATCGTCGGCGCGTCGTCGTCAAAATAATCAACCACCAAAACCGTGTTTCCGACCCGCGCGGCGGTCGCCAGATTCGCCAAAATTAAATCGCCGCAGCGTTTCCATTTTTCCGCGTCGCCGTGATTTTCCAAATCCTGTTTGAGTTTTCGTTTTAATTTTTCGCGGCGGGAAATTTCCTGTCTGATTTTGGCTTCGGCGGATTTTACTTTTTGCTGAAAATCTCGCTCTCGCTCGGCTGCCTGAAAATGCGCGTCGAGACTTTCCGACAAAGTTTCCAAATTGTCTTTCGGAAAAATTTCCGTGTCGAATTTTTGTGATGGATTTTCACGCTGCGGCGCGGCGAAACGCGAAGCGATTTCCTGTCCTTCACCGCGATTTTCGCGCATCGATTCGAGAATAAAATTCTGCGCGTCGAGCAGGAAAAGATTTGCCGAACGTCCGGTTAATTGCGCGGCGAGCGTGTAATTTTTCAAGCCTTCGATTTCGTCTTCCGCCTCGAAAAAAAAACGCAAAATTCGTTCATTTTCGTCTTTCGTAATTTTTTTTAAAACGGCGTGAGACAGACGTTTGTATAAAAACATCGTGAAGGAATTCGGATTATGTGATTGCTTTTCCAAATCTTTCAGACGGCGTTTGACGAGATGAATTCGCGGCGCGGACGGTTCGAGATTGATAAACAAATAAGAATCATTTCGCAAACGAAAATCAATCGCCAGACGGAGTTTGCCGAGTTGAAAAATCTTGCCGAATTTCTGCCCAAGTAGAACAGAATTCAGTTCGCCCGTGACGGCTTGCAGCGTGGCTTCGTTCATCGAAATAGAGATTAACACAAATAAAAATGACGAGTCAGCCGCAAAGCTGCCCGTCATTTTTCCGAAAAGAAATTTTCCGTTTATTCGTATTCTTTGACGACAATTGTTCCCGAAATAAGGTCGTGCGCGGCGCGTTTTTCGTCGTTCAAAAAAAGCGTCAGGAAACCGATGCCGCCAAGCGCGAGCGAGACGAGATAAACCGAAGAACTGACCGCCGCTTGATGAAAAGTCGGGTAAGCGTTTTCTTCGATGTCAACCAGTTCGAGCGAAAAAAGTTTCATTCCGAGCGTTCTGCCCATCGCGCCGATAGTCGTCGTCAGATAAATAAACATGACTATCGAGCAGGTGGCTAAAAAGGCGAGCAAGCCTTGAAACGTAAAAAGATTTCCGTTTGCCAGCGTGAACGGCGCGAGCAAAATAACGCTCAAAAACGCGCCGATAATCAAATCGAAAAAACCGGCGTTAAAACGCTGCATCATCGGCGCGCGGTCGTCCGCCTCGTCTTCCGCTATTTCTAATGCTTCGACGGTTGCCGTTTCTTGATACGCCACAACGTCCGGCGTTTTATCGGCTTTAATTTCCAAAAGATTATTTTTGTCTTTCTCGATTTTCGCGTCGGTGGGCGGAATTTCTATCGTTTTTTCAAAACTGGAAGAAACTTTCGCCGGAATCGGCGGGAGTTTGTTCGTATCGAACTTTTCAGATTTTACGGGACTCTCAAATTTTACGGGATTCAAAGAAACCGGCGATTTCGGTTTAGTTTCAATCGTCGAAATTTCCGCCGCTTCGATTTTATTCGCCGAAAACTTCTGCGGTTTGTTCGGCACGGCGCGCGGAAAAGTTTTCGATTGATTTTGCGCTACTGCCGATAATTTTGGTTTTTCTTCGGTAAAATATTTTTGACGCGATTTCTCGATGCGCCGCAGAGCGTTTTCAAGCGTCGGATTGGCGGAAACTATCGCCGCAGTTTGTTCAATCGGTTCGGCTTTGAGCGCGGTCGCGCCTTTCGTCACCACAACTTTCTGCGGCGTTGACGATAAATTTTCTACTTGCCCGCCGCCATTGCTGCTGCTGCTGTTGCGGCGGCGAACGGAATTCTGAAGCTGAAGCCGCCATTCGGGAATGACGGCGTTTTTGTTTTGAAACTCGACCAGAATCGGGCTGGTCGGTTTCGCCGAAATTTCCGTTGTCGGCAGGCTGGCATCCGCCGCCTGGATTGCCGGAGCGGGCTTGATTGCTTCAACCGTCGGACTGGGTTTTACCGGCGCGGCGGCTTTCTCCCGAACCGGCTTTTCCTGAAAAGATTTTTTTACCGACTTGGCAAGCGGCGAAATTTTCAGAGCCAGTTCTTCGCGGACGGAATCCTTGACCATCGTTCCGCAACTCGGACACACCGACAATGTGATAGCAAGATTTCGATTACAAGCTGGACAATTCATAAATTTAAAAAGATTTAGGATTTTAGGAAATGTAGCCGCAGGTTTTGAGCAACTACTTTGGTTATGAACAAACTAGGCGGATAATATCAGAAAATACTTTAAGCCGTCAATAGCAAATTTAACAAAATAAAGAGAAATTTCGATTTTGGATTCTGGATTTTCGATTTTGGATTTCAATTACCGGATTTTTTGGGAATCAGAATAACAATTTACTGGTCGAACAATTCCAAAATCCAGAATCCAAAATCCAAAATTACAAGGGTTTGCGTCCCGCAAAACCAGTCTCTAAATCATGCCACCATTCGATTTCGTCCGCTTCGCCAAGCTGCCAGCAGAGCAAAACGAGTTTGCCATCGCGCATCGCCGGAAAATCAATCAAGCCGCGCGAATAATCTTTTAACTGGATGCCGAGCGCGTCAATTTCGAGCGTTAATTTGCCGAGTTCATACAGCGATTTGACATACAGCGAGCCGCTTTTCATTCCGCCGCCGCCAAATTGCGCCGCATTTGCCGCCGCTTGCGCCGATTCACGAAAAGACGAAATTCGATTGTGATGATTTTGAATTTTCAACAAAACGGGACGCATCGGCGGAATTAAATTGTTGGCTTCGGCAAGCGTGAAAATTTTCATCTTTCGTCAATTACGCGAATCATATCCGCGAGTGTGTCCGTCTCGGTTTCGGTATAAACATCGTGATGTTCATGCTGAACCGGAAAATTTTTTCCGTTTGCGGGACGAAACATTTCCGGCGGCGGCAATTCGTCGGGCGGAACAAACGACGGAACTTCGTAGCGTCCGCTTTGCGAAATATCCTTGCGGACGAGTTCGCCGATTTCGCCCAAATCTATAAAAAAATCCGCCACGTCAATCAGTTTCGGCGCGGTGTTTGAACGAAAACCCGCGACCTCGACGCGGCAGCCTTTATACGCGACGGCGTTGACCGCGTAGACAAAATCCTCGTCGCCCGAAACTAAAACGGCGGTGTCGTATTTTCCCGCTAAACTAAGCATATCGACCGCGATTTCGACATCGAGATTTGCCTTGCGCGTGCCGTCGTAAAAGGTTTTTAATTCTTTTTGAATGACGCGAAAACCGTTGCGCCGCATCCATAACAGAAAACCTTGCTGGCGTTCCGCGCCCACGTCAACCCCGGTGTAAAAAAACGCGCGAAGCAATTGCCCGTCGCCCAAAAGAACGCGCAGGAGTTTGTTGTAATCAATGTCTATCGTGTGAAAACGCGCCGCGTGAAAAAGGTTGTTTCCGTCAATAAAAACCGCCACGCGCCCGCGATAGCCAAATTGCCAGGGCTGATTTGTCAATATGTCAGACTGCATTTAATAAACCCTTCTTTGATAACTTTCAGCGGAGAGTCTGACGCACGGAAATGATGTTTGATAACTTCAGATAATCAATCGGATAAAAATAATTCAACTTAAATTTTTTTGTAAAAATCAATAATCTCGCGTTTAAAATTCGCCGCTGAAAAGAAATTAAAATAGTAATATAAAACGATTATAGTCTGCCGTTTCGCACGCGCTTCGGTCAAGCCGAAACGGACGCGCGCGAAAATTATCGCGGAAAAATCATTTCGTCGTATAATCGGTTTGCGATGCGGGAAAAAAACGAAAAAATTCACGCCGGAGATTGGCTCAAAGATTTGCCTCTGCGGTCGGAAAACGAAAGTTTTAAACCGGAAGAAATGACGGATTGCCCGAAGTGCGAACGGAAAAACGCGCCTACGCGCCTCAAATGTCTTTACTGCGACGCGGAATTACCCGTTACGGAAAATGCTGCGTTTAAACGGCTTTCGAGAAAACTCGAAGCGTGGGAAAAAGGTTTCAACATTATTCTTTCGCCGAATGATAAAAATCCAGACGCGGAAAATTACGCGGAAATCGCCAAAATGCTGAGACTGGAAAATGAAGATTTGCGGAAAATTCTCGATGCGGGAAAATCTCTGCCGCTGGCGCGCGCCGAATCCGAAACCGAAGCCGAAATTATTTCAAAAAATCTGACGGAAAGAGGTTTTGACGCGGCGGTTGTGAGCGACGAAAAACTTGAAATCGAAAGACCGCCGCGCAGACTTCGCGGACTCGAATTTTTTGAAGACAAAATCGGTTTGAAACTTTTCAACGCGGACGAAATCGCGGAAATCAGCCGCGAAGATTTGTGTCTGATTGTGTCGGGCGCGTTGTTTGAGCGCAAAATCGAAGCCACGCAAAAACGTCAGCGAAACAAGGAAAATGAAATTCTGCAAACTACCGAATTGAGCAGCGACGAATCTTTAATTGATATTTATAGCCGCCGCGATAAAATCGGTTATCGAATCGAATCGAAAGGTTTTGATTTTTCGTGTCTCGCGGGTGAAAAAGAATTGCTTGCCGCGCGAAATATGAAAAAACTCGTCGAAAAATTTCGCGCGGTTGCGCCCGCCGCAAAATTCGTCGAAGATTACGATTCGATTCGCGCCGAATTAAGTTTGGTTTGGGAAGTCGAAGAAAAAAAGGATTCCAGAGGTTTTAGTAAAAAAGGTTTTGGAAAGTTTAATCTGGAAAGCGTCACGACAATCAGCAATCTGCGGCAGTTCACGCGCTATTCGCGTCTGCGGCGAAATCTTTTATGAAAAGAAAGTTTAGTCCAAAGTCCAAAGTCCAAAGTCCAAAGTCTCAAAACCAGACTCCAGACTCCAGACTCCAGACTCTGGACTCCAGACTCATTTACGGTATTTCGCCCGTTCTGGAAGCGTTGCGGGCGGGCGGGCGGCGCGTCGAAAAAATTCTGATTGCCGACGGCGCGCGCGAACATCGTTTAAACGAAATCCTCGATTTAGCGCGGGAAAATAACATTCCGTTTCAAAAACTGGCACGTGAAAATTTTTCGCGTTTCGTCGCAGCGGACGCGAATCATCAAGGCATAATCGCTTTGACGGCGGCGGCAAATTACGCGAACGCCGAAGAATTATTAAACGAAATCGCCGCGCGGGAAAATTCTTTGTCGCTTGTGTTGGACGGCGTGGAAGACCCGCGAAATCTGGGCGCGATTCTGCGAACGGCGGAATGCGCGGGCGTTGACGGAGTTTTTATTCCCGAACGCCGCGCCGCCCATTTGACGGAAATTGTCGCCAAGACTTCGGCAGGCGCGACCGAATACGTTAAAATAGCGAAAGTGACGAACGTTTCGCGTCTTGTTGAAGAATTGAAAGAGCGCAATATCTGGACAATCGGCGCGAGCGCGGACGCGGAAATGAATTACGACGATTGGGATTGGACGCAAAAAAGCGCGCTGGTTTTGGGCGGCGAAGGTAACGGTTTGCATCGTCTGGTCGCGGAAAAATGCGACGCGCTGGTAAAAATTCCTTTGCTGGGAAAAATCGAATCATTGAACGTTTCGGTCGCGGCGGGCGTAATTTTATATGAAGCGGTGCGCCAGAGAAATAAAAAAATGGAGAGCGGTGAATAATAATGATGAATGGCGAAAAAAAATCTCGGTTTTTCATTCACCATTCACCATTTACAATTCACCATTAAAAAATTATGTTTTGTCCAAAATGTGGAACACAAAATCCTGATAACGGAAAATTTTGCCGCGCCTGCGGAACTGATTTGGGAAATGTTTCCAAAGCCTTAAGCGGAAAATTGAATGATTCGATGCAAGGTTTTGAAATGATGCGAGAGATAAAGTCGTGGGATAAAAAAGGAAAACCCGTGCATTGGGAAGGCGCGATGACGAAACTTTTTACCGGAATCGCGTTTCTGATAATTTCAATTGCGCTGGCATTTTCGCAAATGGGACAGGGCTGGTGGTTTTGGATGCTGATTCCCGCATTCGGCGCGCTCGGAAGCGGAATTGCCCAGATTATTCAGTTGAGAAAAGTCGAAAAAGGAAACTTTTTAAATTCGCAGATTGAAACGCAAAATACTTTTTCCCAAAATTATCCGAACCACGCACTGCCGCCGAATCAAACCGAATATGTCGCGCCCGAATCGCGCTACAAAACCGGCGATTTAGTTCCGCCGAGCGTCGTCGAAACCACGACGCGCCATCTCGAAATTAACAACGAAGGCGAAACGATGAGCTTGCCGAAAAAATGAAAAACGGAAAGTGGAAAATGGAAAATGGAGAATCAGAAAAATTCTCGTTTTCTACTTTCCATTTTCCGTTAATTTCTTTCCACTAAATTATTTTCTGACCAAAACTCTCGCATTTCCCGTATTTCCGCTGTCGTCAAAGGCGCGTAAAGTTATCGAATATTCGCCCGCCGTTTTAAGCGGAATTTCTATCGTGTAGCGTTCGCGTCCGCTGTCGGAAATTCCGTCATCCGAATAGACGGTTTGCCAATCGCCGCCGTTGATGCTGTATTCGGCGCGTTTGACGATGCCCGTCGCGTCGGTCGCTTCAAACGTGACGCGCGCCTTATCGCCGGAAATTTGCGGCGTTCCGACGGCGGTGACGGTCGGCGCGGTGTTGTCAATATCGACCGGCTCGGAAATTCGCTCGCCCGAAAGTGCCTGCGAAGCAGTGTTTGACGGCGAATCGCTGGCGACGATTCTGAAAATATAACGCCCGTCCGCCAGAGCCAAACTGTCAATCGTGAAAAAATTCTCGGTGAAATTTTCCTTCAAAAGTTTGAATTCGGTTTCGCCTATTTGACGATAATAAATCGAGTATTCGAGTTTGTCGCCGTTGCGGTCTTCGGCTGTCCATTGCAGGGCGCGCGCTCCGCGTTGATAAATCTTGCGCGGCGGAATCGGCGGTATCTGCGGAAGTCCGAGAGCCTGCGCGTCGAGACCGGCATTTTCAATATTCGGGTCGGTCATCATCGTCGGCATTGCGACTAAACCGAGATTTGCCGGAAGAATTTGAATCGAAAGAATTTCCGGCGCGATGTTTTGCGCTAAATAAGAAACATTTACTTCGTCCAATCGCGCCGCAGTTTTCAGAATCGCTCGCCATTGTAAGTATCTCGCCTTCGGGCTGGCGATTTGCGCGCCTTCCGCATCGGTCGTGAGCGCGCTCCACGCGCTCCAAGTTTCATTCGGTTTGGCGGTGTTTCCGGTGCGCGTCTGCAATTGAACATTACCGTTTGAACGCCACCAGATTCTGCCCCACAGAGCGGACGCTTTTGCGTCCTTAACTTCCGATTCGTAAGTTCCTTCCGAGACGGTTTCGGTGCTGAAATTATAAAGTCTGCCCTGATTGCTGGAAGTTGCGAAAATGTTTTTACCTTTTGCGGTCAAGGTTGAAATTTGTCCTTCGTCCGATTGCAGAAGGAGCGTTTCGCGTCCGTCATTGCCGATTGAATAAACGCGCCCTTTGTCGCTCGTTCCCAAAAGAACGCCGTTGCCGTTTGGATTGGCGAGCAGAGAAAATCCGGTGACGCTCGTCGAACTCCAGATAATTTGATTGCCGCCGTCGGGCGAAATTCGATAAATCGCCGCTTTCGCACCCGTTAAATCGTAACGGCTTTTCGCGGGCGGTTCGGCTTGCTGCGGCGCGTCGGTCGAAGTCACCGCGACGACGACGTTTGAACCGTCGGCGGCTTGACCCGTCACGAGCGCGGGATTCGGTCTGGAAGCTGAAGCCGAATTGCTCAACGCCAGCGCATAAATCGAACCATCCGCGCCGACGCTCAAAGAATGAACTTCGCGCAGCGCAGAATCGAGCAGCGCGAACGGTTTGCCGTCGGGCGAAAAGCGAATCACCAAACCGCCCGCGTCCGTTCCGGCGTAGAGATTGCCTTGCGCGTCAACCGCCAGCGAAATAATATGCGCTTCGCTCGTATCAAACAGCAGCGCGCTTTCCGCCGTCTGATTCGCCGATTTGACGCGATAAATTTTTCCGTTTTCGCCTGTGCCGACGGCGAGGCTTCCGTCCGGCATTGCGGCGAGCGACCAGATATATTTGTCCTTTGAGTCAAAATAAATTTCCGCTTTTCCGGTCGAATCTATGCGATAAACTTTTCCGTCCGGCGAAGTTCCGGCGTATAAAAAACCATCTTTGCCGATTGCCAGTGCCGAAACGTCGAGTTCCGCCAAATCTGTAAAAAGCGTTCCATTGCCGCTTGCGTCAACTTTGAAAATTTTGCCGTCGTTGCCCGTTCCGAGAAAAACATTTCCCGCGTTGTCAACCGCGCTCGACCAAACGTAGGATTGTCCGGTATCGAACGTTCGATTCAGTTTCGGCGCAAGCCCAATCGTGCCGGTATCCGTAATCGAAACGCCTTTGGCATCACCCCGAAGAACTTCGGCGCGCGTGTTAACCGTCCAAATCTGCGGCTCGCTGGCGTTTGTTGTCGTTATAAAAATAAAAACCAGAGTGAAAAGGAAAATCGTATGTTTAATCATTAAATTTATTTTCAAGTAATCGCGGAAATTATTTCACAATTTCTAAAATTCAAGTGTTTATCAACGACGATTTAATTTTCATTTTGCATTTTCCTGTTTTGCATTGATAATCAGCTTCCAATATATTTTGCATAAATCGCGCGCGCCGTCGAAACATCGTCCGTGCCGCGAATAATCGCGCGGGCATCTCGAAAAATCGTCAGTTCAAAATCTTCAACATTTAGACGCAAAAGATATTCATTTTGTTTCACGTCCGCAAAACTTTTCAATCTTTCGGCAAGCATTTGTAAATCTAGATTAACAGGTTTCGGCGGCGAAATCTGGACGGCATCGCGCCCGCATAAAACGGCGGAAAACTCCCGCGATTCGGCGGAAAGAAATTCGTAATTGCCTTTGCCGCAAGTTTCACAATCAGGATTCGGTTTGCCTAATTTAATTTTGCGCCAGTCGTTTTGCCAAACGTCAAGCTGCATCAAAGATTTATGAAGTTTGTCTTTGCTGCCCGTCAAAATTTTCAGCGTTTCGGTCACCTGAACAGCAGAAACGGTTGCGATAATCGGCATAATCACGCCCGCTGTATCGCACGTCGGCGCGCTTCCCGCGTCCGGCATTTCCTCGAAAATACCGCGCAGACACGGGGTTTTGTGCGGAAAAATCGTCATCGTCGCGCCGTAGCTTGAAACCGCCGCGCCGTAAATCCAGGTCGTTTTATTTTTCACGCAGGCATCATTTATCAAATAACGAACTTGAAAATTATCCGTCCCGTCCAAAACCAAATCGCAATCTTTAATTAGACTTTCGACGTTTGAATTATTCACGTCGGCGACGATTGATTCGACTCCGATTTCCGAATTTATTTGCGCGATTCTTTTTTGCGCGGCGACCGTTTTCGGCAGTCTTTCTTTGGCATTGCTTTCGGAAAAAAGCGTTTGCCTTTGCAGATTTGTAAATTCGACAAAATCACGGTCAACAATTCGCAAACGCCCGACTCCGGCACGCGCCAGCATTTCCGCGTGAGACGCGCCGAGCGCGCCGCAGCCAATCAAACAAACTCTCGACCGCAAAAGTTTTTCCTGTCCTGCTTGTCCGATTTCGCGGAATAAAATTTGTCGGCTGTAGCGTTCGTTTATCATTTCTCAATTTTGATAGTAATCGAAACGGCGGATAATTGTCTTTGCCCGCTATCGTATTTTCGGATAACATTCGGCGTGTTGTAGAATCTTAAACAGAGGAATTTTAAATAATGACGGAAACTTTGGAAGTAACTAATGAGCTAAAGACAGTAGGTGTAAGAAAAGATACTTGGATTCTGGAACTTCCGGTTGAAATCTGTCGAAAAGAAGGTTTTGCCGAAGGAACACTTGTCAGTTTGACGATCAAAAACGGCGGAATTCAGGCTTCATATATTCATCCGACTGAAGAAGCGAAAAAATCAGCCGAAAGATTTATTGGAAAATACGGCGATTTTATGAAGGAGACGGAAAAGGTTGACGGCTGAAAATGTTTTTTATATTGATTATATCGAAGCCGTTGATTTGCATTTTGCCTTAATGAAACTTTGGGGCGAAACACGTTTCGGGGTGGATAGTCGTGATTTAATCGAATCGGCTCTGGCGCGTCCGAAGCACGCGGCGGTATATGAAAATGCCGATATTATTCGACAGGCATCAACGCTTTTATTCGGCTTAATTAAAAATCATCCTTGGACAGGCGGGAATAAAAGAACGACAAGTTTTTTGATGGACGAGTTTTTATTTCGTAACGGATTTGAATTAACAGCAAAATCAAAAGATTTGTTTGAAATGTCTTTAGCCGTTGAATCAGACATTTGGAAGATTAACGAGATTGAAAATTGGCTGCGTGATAAAATTGAAAAATTATGACCAAAAATATCTTCTCTGATTTTGATTTTACCTTACTCGATTCGCCTGATTTTAAAGAAGATTCTGTCCGCGAAGAATTGATTCTGCCGATGCTGAAAAATCTGAGTTATTCCTCGCGCGGCGAAAATAAAATAATCGTAGTAAAGTAGTAAAAAGGTCAGGCATCCTTTTGTTTCAGTCGGCGAAGATAGTTGGAAATTAAAAGAATCGGGACAGGGAAATTTGTTTGATTCGGTTTAATCGTCAGATGCTATAATCAGCCGATGAGGTAAAACAGATGTTGACAGACACTATCGAAGTTTCGGGACTTTCCGAGTCGGTTGTCAAAGCCGTCAGCGAAAGAGCTAAAGAGGTCGGCGTGGCGACTGAAGAATATGTGCGTTATTTAATTGAAGAAGACGTTGCTTCGCCGCTTAATATACGGCTTTTGTATGCGCCCGTGCGAGAACAAATCAAGGTGAACGGGATCTCTGAAACGGAATTGGACGATTTGCTTGAAGAAGCCAGAGAAGAGGTTTATCGGGAAAGCCGCGAATGAAGAAAAATCTTTTGCCCGTCGTTTTCGATTGTATGATTTTTCTGCAAGGTTTGATAAAAGAGCGCGGCACGGCAGTTGATTGCGTCGAAGCGTTTGAAAAAGGCGCGGTTGAATTATTTGTCAGCGAGGAAATTCTGCGCGAAATCGCCGATGTTTTATCGCGCCCGAAACTGCAAGCGAGATTTTCGCTTTTAACAAAGGAAAGAGCCGACAGACTTTTGCAGACACTTCGCCGGAAAGCGACTTTGATAAAAAATGTGCCGCAACTGTTTGGTTATCCACGCGACCCGAAAGATGAAAAATATATCAATCTCGCCATTTTTGCGAAAGCCGCGTTTCTTGTCAGCCGCGATAACGATTTGCTTGATTTAATGACGGATTTCACGGACGAAGCAAAAGAATTTCGGCAAAGATTTAGATGGCTTAAAGTAATAGAGCCGCAGGAATTTTTACAAATTATTACTAAAGAAAATAATGAATAATCTTTTTAATGCGAATTTAGCGGAAGTTGATTCGGTCATCGCCGAAGCGATAGACAATGAAACGCGGCGGCAGACGAATGGTTTGGAACTTATCGCGTCGGAAAATTTTGTGTCGGAAGCGGTGTTGCAGGCGGCGGGTTCGGTTTTTACGAACAAATATGCCGAAGGTTATCCGGGCAAGCGTTATTACGGCGGATGCGAGTTTGCGGATGTCGTCGAAAGGGCGGCGATTGACAGAGCAAAACAAATTTTCGGGGCGGAACACGCCAATGTTCAGCCGCATTCTGGAGCGCAGGCGAATATGACCGTGCTGCTCGCCGCGCTCGAACACGGCGAGACGATTTTGGGAATGAATCTATCGCACGGCGGGCATTTGACGCACGGGCATCCGCTGAATTTTTCGGGTTTGAATTACACGGTCGCCGATTACGGCGTAAACCGTGAAACCGAACGAATTGATTACGACGAACTCCAAAAAATTGCCGAAATTCAGAAACCGAAATTGTTGATTTGCGGCGCGTCCGCTTATCCGCGAATAATTGATTTCGCGCGAATTTCGGAAATTGCAAAATCGGTTAACGCCAGAGTGATGGCGGACATCGCGCATATCGCCGGACTCGTCGCCGTCGGACTTCATCCATCGCCCGTTCCGCATTGCGAATATGTGACAACGACGACGCATAAAACTCTGCGTGGTCCGCGCGGCGGTTTGATTATGTGCCGCGAAGAATTTGCGGCTGATGTCAATCGGCGTTTATTTCCGGGCGTTCAAGGCGGACCTTTGGTTCATATTATCGCGGCGAAAGCCGTCGCGTTCGGCGAAGCACTTCGGGAAGATTTTAAAACTTACCAGCAGCAGGTTTTGGCAAACGCGAAAGTTTTGGCGGAGACTCTGCAACCGGAAGGCTTGCGCATCGTTTCCGGCGGAACGGACAATCATTTGATGCTCGCTGATGTTTTTCTGAACGGCAAGGGAATTACGGGCAAGGAAGCAGAAAAAGCACTCGACGAAGTTCACATCACGGTTAATAAAAACACGATTCCGTTTGATACAAATTCGCCGATGAAGGCTTCGGGAATTCGCTTGGGAACGCCCGCTTTGACGACACGCGGAATGCGCGAAGACGAAATGCGCTCGATTGGAAAATTGATTGCCAGCGTCATCCGCGAACCGAATTCCGAAGAAATAAAAATGAAGGTTAAAAAAGATGTTGCGGAAATGACGGCGAAATTTCCGCTCTACGAGCATCGTTTGAAGAATGAAAATGCCGAAGCCATTTCTGCCAATTAGTGGAGAGTGAAAATGAAAAAAATAATTTTAGCGAGTTTTATTTTTGCGCTCGCGGCAATTAGTTCGAGCGCGCAGACTAAATCTAATTCCGCGCTTTCGGCGCAAACTTTTCCCGAAAATCTTAAAAGCGACGGCTGCACGCATTTTCCCAACGGCGATTATCTGGATTGCTGCGTTCAGCACGATTTGGCTTATTTCAAAGGCGGAAGCTGGAAGGAACGCTGGCGAGCCGACGGACAATTGAGAAAATGCGTCGCCGCAAAAAACGGCTGGTGGCATAAACCGCTTGCGCCCGTCATGTGGTCGGGTGTCAGAATCGGCGGCGTTCCGTTTCTGCCGACAAAGTTTCGCTGGGGTTTTGGACAGAAAAAATAAAATCTCGGATTCCACTCCGGCTTCTGAGATTTATCATTTCAATGTTTTG
>JBPCRW010000080.1:0-15148 GCA_050996405.1 Pyrinomonadaceae bacterium
ATCAATTCCGTTAATCGGATTGGTCAGCATTTTCGAGAGCCAGTCGGGATTTAAGGATTGGCATTGCGCCATATCACGCACGCCTTCGGCAAAATGTTCGAGTCCGGCGTTGACCGAACCGAACATCAGCTTATTTCCCAACACAAATTCGATATTGATTTTGTCCGAAGGGATTTCCGCCGTGCGGCTGCCGCCCGTCACCGAAGTCAAAATCAACACGCCGTTTTTTGCCAAGCCTTGCGCCGCATCCCAGATAATCGGTGAAAAACCTGTGCATTCCAAAATAATGTCAAACATTCCGTATTTTTTCGCGGCATCGGCAATGGAAGTTTCGGTTGTCGAATCGTAAGTCGCGCCGATTTCTTCGCACAATTGCGCGTTTAAATAACCGTCGCGTTTGTCTTTGCCGAAACCGTGAACTTCCAAACCGCGCATCCGCATCGCCATCACGGATAAAAGCCCGACGCTGCCCGTGCCGATGACGGCGGCTTTTTTCGGTTTCCAGATTTTCATACGCTCCTGAATTTCAAAGGTTTGCATCAAGCCTTTTTCGACAATCGAAAGCGGTTCAAGCAGCACGCCGACTTCTTTTAAAGCGGGCGGCAGCTTGACCATAAAATCCGCGCTTTCGACATAGAATTCGGCGAAATATCCATTCAGACGCGAAATTCCGCGCTCAAAATATTCGCTGTCGGTCGTCATATCCTGCTCGCCGATAAGGTCGTAAATCGAATGACCCGGGCGGCGCACGGTCGAAACCACAATATCGCCGACAGCAAAATCTTTGACGTTTTCCGACACTTCAATAATTTGTCCAAGATTTTCGTGTCCGAGAACGAGAAAATCCGAGCCGTCCGGCGCGATTCCGTATTCGCCGTTGTTGATTTCCCTGTCCGTTCCGCAACCGCCGACGCGCAAGGTTTTTACTTTCACGCCGCGCCCGTTCGGAACATCCGCCGCTTTCGGTTCGTCCATTTCGACAAGGTGAACGCTGTCTTTTTGTTTAGGTATGACTGCCACTGCTTTCATCTGCGTATTCTCCTAATTGCTGCAATAATTTTGATATTAAACCCGTCCAGCCGGTTTGATGGCTTGCTCCAAGCCCCGCGCCGTTGTCGCCGTGAAAATATTCAAAAAATAAAATGTAATCGCGCCAGTTTTCGTCACGCTGAAACTTTTCCGTTCCGCCATAGACGGCGCGCGTGCCGTCCTTTTTTCTCAAAAAGATATTCGCCATCCGGTTCGATAATTCCTGTGAAACTTCCCACAGCGTCAGCATTTTTCCCGAACCCGTCGGAAATTCGATTTTAAATTCGTCGCCAAAATAAAAATCAAATCTTTGCAACGCCTCAATCAGCAGAAAATTGACGGGAAACCAGATGGGTCCGCGCCAGTTGGAATTGCCGCCGAAAAGTCCCGACCTGCTTTCTGCCGGTTCGTAATTAACCGTATAGGTTTTGCCGCCCAAATCAATGCTGAACGGGTGGTCTTTGTGATAACGCGACAGAGCGCGAATGCCGTAATCGGACAAAAATTCCGCTTCCGAAAGCATATACTGCAAAATACGGCGCAGACGGTCGCGCCTGACCAGTGCGAGCAGGCGGCGATTTTCCCTGCCCGCTTCCTGCACGCATTCAATTTCGTCGGTTAAATCCGGTCGGTTTGTGAGAAACCATTCCATTCGCTGTCTGAATTCCGGTAAATTTTTAAGCCACTCGTGTTCGACGGTTTCGACGGCAAACAGCGGAATCAATCCAACCATCGAACGAACTTTCAGAGGAATATTGCGCTGGTCGGGCATATGCAGAACATCGTAATAAAAACCGTCCCGCTCACTCCAAAGCTCCGTATTTTCATGCCCGACGTTATTCATCGCGTCGGAGATATAGACGAAATGCTCAAAAAATTTACTCGCTACATCTTCATAAACCTTGTCTTTCGTCGCCAGTTCGAGCGCGATTGCCATCATATTCAAACAAAACATCGCCATCCAGCTTGTGCCGTCGGATTGTTCGACGTAAGCGCCTTGGGCAAGCGGCGCGCTGCGGTCGAAAACGCCGATGTTGTCAAGTCCGAGAAACCCGCCTTCAAAAATGTTGTTGCCTTCCGCGTCTTTGCGATTAACCCACCACGTGAAATTTAAAAGCAGTTTGTGAAAAACTTTTTCGAGAAACACGCGGTCAGGCTTGCCGGTTCGCCTTTCTTCAATTTTGTAAATTCGCAGCGCAGCCCAGGCGTGGACCGGCGGATTCACGTCCGAGAATGCCCATTCGTAAGCCGGAATTTGACCGTTCGGGTGCATATACCATTCGCGCAGCATCAGAATTAATTGAGACTTGGCAAATTCCGCATCGACAATCGAAAGCGCGAGACAATGAAACGCCAAATCCCACGCCGCATACCAGGGATATTCCCATTTGTCGGGCATCGAAATTACGTCGGCATTGTAAAGATGTATCCAATCGTGATTGCGCCCGTGCCATCTTTCGGGCGGCGGCGGCGGAAATACTGGGTCGCCTTCGAGCCATTGCCTGATAATGTAACGATAATACTGTTTTGACCAGAGCATTCCGGCGAGTGCCTGCCGCATCACGCTTTTCGCGTCGTCGGTTAAATCCAGCGGAATAATTTCGGCGTAAAATTCGTCCGTCTCGGCTTTCCGCCGTTGAAAAATCTGCTCGCATTCGGCGATAAATTCGCCCATCGTCAATTGATTAAGCGGGTTTCGCCGTTGATGTTTGACCGCGCCGCTCGAAATTGTTTCGGCTTCATCAATTTTTGTCAGGCGCAGATAAATCGTTTCGGATTTTTGCGGCGCGATGTCGAAAACGTAATGCGCGGCGGCTTTCGTGCCTTTGTTTGCCGGATTCACAGCGTCTTTTTTTCCCTGCGTGACATAATCGTCAATGCCGTCTTTGACGAATTGCGAAGTATTTTGCCCGCCGTAAATCCGCGCGTAATTCGTTTCGTTTTCGGTAAAAAGCAGTTCGGGCGAACCCGCCGACCAAAGCCGGTATGCGCCGATTTCAAATTGTTCGAGATGAATCGAAGAAAGATTTTCCGCGCCCGAATTTTCTTTTTTGAGAAGCGGTTTCGGCACGTCTTTAAACCAACTCCAGGTATTGCGAAACCAGACGGTCGGCAGAATGTGAAGCGGCGCGGATTCTTTTCCGCGATTGTGCGCCGTGATTTTTATACAAATATCTTCCGCGTCCGACTTGGCGTATTCGACGAAAATATCGAAGTAATTATCGTCGTTAAAAATTCCGGTATCGAGCAGTTCAAATTCGGGATTCGATTTGTCGCGCTTAACGTTTTCATCCAGCAGCCATTTATACGGAAATTCGCTTTGCGGGTATTTGTAGAGAAATTTCATATACGAATGCGTCGGCGTGTTGTCGAGATAGAAATAATATTCCTTGACATCCTCGCCGTGATTTCCCTGATTGCCCGTCACGCCGTAAAATCTTTCCTTCAAAAACGGGTCGCGCCCGTTCCAAAACGAAACGGCAAAACACATTCTTTGCGAATCGTTGCAGATTCCGGCAATGCCGTCTTCGTTCCAGCGATAGGCTTTTGAACGCGCCTGCTCAAACGGAAAATACTCCCACGCCGAGCCGTCCTTTGAGTAATCCTCGCGCACCGTTCCCCACGCGCGTTCCGATAAATAACCGCCCCAACGCTTCCAGTTTTTCTCGCCCCGTTTATCTTCTTCGAGCCGTTTTTCTTCCGCTTTCAAGATTTAACCCCAGCAATTCAAATTTGAAATTTATCGTATCATCAAACGCGGCGTTTTTTCATTTTTCCTAGAAGTAAAATTTCGCCGGAGAAAAAAATCTGGACGCATCCGCAAAATTCTGTTAAATTTGCTGACATTGAAGTAAAGTTCGCTCGTAATTCCCTTTTAAATTTTTCGGAAAATTAAATCGTGAAAAAAAGTTTCAATTAGCAGTTTCCTGTTTTACCGCCAAAGGAAAGTTTTTTTATTCTCTATTTTTGCACAAGCCCGCTACGCGAGTAAGAGCGCGAGCGGCAGAAAACACACTCGACTATCGTGCGTGTTTCCGCATTTTGAGAAAACTTTATGAAAAGTATCTTCCCGAAAAAGACCGCTTTATTCGGAGTCGCGCCCGCCGAGAGAATTCGCAAAGGGCGCGTCATTACCAAAGAAAATCTGGCGGAAACATTTCTTCAGATTCACACTAAACTGGACGAAGGACGCTTTGTCGAAGCCGAGCAAATCATCACTTACACGCTGATGAGTTTTTCCAATTCGTTTGAAACGCAGGCAAAACTAAATCGTCTGTTGTCGTTTGCGCTGGAAACGCAGGGACGCTACGCGCAAAGCCTGAAAGTTATCAAACCATATTCGCCCGAAGACATTCTGCGGCGGCTCAAACCGCAAACTTATATTTCCGTTTTGATTCAACTGGCGATTGCACACAGCAACGTGGATTTTTCGATGAAAGCCTTAAAGCTGCTCGATGCCGCGCTGGATTTTGCCGAAGCCAACAATTTCAAAGACTTTCTGCCGGAAGTTCATGTCGCGCTGGCGAGGGTTTATCACAAACTCAACAAACCCGCCATGTCGCTCGAATTTGCCGAAAAAAGTTTGAGTCTGGCGCGTGAAACCGGCAACTGGTTTCGGATGGCGGAAGCCTACGCGCTGATTGCCGTCCATCATTTTCAAACCGAAGATTATCAAAAATCGCTCGATTATTTTCACCAGTCGATAAAAATTATCGGCGAGCGTCCCGCGCCGTTTCTGCTTGGGAAAATTTATTCGGATATGTCCGCGACTTATTGGTTTCTGCGCCGTCCGTCCGAAGGCATCGGATGTCTGGAAAAATCAATCGGTTTGTTTGAAGAAACCGAGCAGAAATTTCAGGCGACGATTGCCTATCACAATCTCGGAATAAATCTGATGCTCGTCGGCAGTTGGTCGCAGGCGGAAAAAGCCTATCGCCGCTCGCTGGAGTTGGCAATCGAACTTCGACATAAATATCTGCCCGCGATTTTAAACTCAATCGGCGAACTGATTCTTTTGCGCGGCGATTACACGGAATCGGAAAAGATTTTTAAAGAAGCGATTACGCTGGCGGAAAGAGATGTCAGGGAAAATTACCGGGCGCGGGTTTTGCGAAATCTGGCGCGCTGCTATCTGGCGCAGGATAACGTTGACGAAGCCATCAGCCGCGCGCGCGAATCAATCACTATCTGCCAGAAAATCGCCGAGCGGCAGCACAAAATTTTAGCCGAACTGGTTTTAGCCGAAAGTTATTTTCGTCAAGAACGCCTGCGCGAAGCGGAAAAATTATTGCGGGCAATCGAAGAAAACGATTTGAAATCCGATTTTTTCGTGCTTGGCGAAATCCAGCGAATTCGCGGTTTAATCGCGCTCGCCGGTTACGAAGAAGAAATCGCCGCGCATCATTTCAGCCGCGCGCTTTCATTTTTTGAAACCGCCGAAGACCAGTATCACGCGGCACTCGCCAAATACGAATACGGTCGGACGCTCGGTTTCAGCCAGCCGGAAAAGGCTCTGAAATATGTCGCTTCCGCCGCCGACGCTTTCGCCGGATTAGATTCCGCGCCGATGCTCAAACTGGCGGAAGCCGCGCTCGAAAAATTAAAAAATTCCGAAAGCGCGCGCCCCGCCGAAAAATCTTCCAATTCGCAGCTTTTGACGCTGCGTTTGACGGAAGCCGCCGCCGCCTCGCGCGAACTTTTGTTTCGGGAGCTTGCCGCCGTTTTGCAGCAGGAAGGCAAAGCGAAAAAAATTATCGTCGCCGAGCTTGACGACCAGAAAAGACTTTATCCGTTTATCACGCAGGGATTTACGCTTGCCGAAAGTATCGGACTAACAACCGAACTGCACGAACGGCAAATTGAAGACGCTATCGAAAATTTCGTCAGGGAAAAAAATCTGAGTGTTTTTGAACTTCGCGCCCCGAACACGCCCGGCGCGACGCTGGTCGTTTATCCTGCTCTGGGTAACAATCTCGCCGACGAAATTTCGATTGCGCCGATGCTCAAAATCGTCGAACTCGGAATGGAAGTTTGCACATTACGCAAAAGGGAAAAGTCGCGCCAGCCGCACGCCGATTTCAACCCGTTTATCTCGCAGAGTTTGATGCCCGGATTTATTCATTCGTCGCCGAAAATGACGGAACTGGTCGAAGAAATTCACAAAATCCGCACGTCGGACGTGACGGTTTTAATCACGGGCGAGAGCGGCACGGGCAAGGAGTTGGTTTCAAAAGCGGTTCACAATTTTTCGCCGCGCCGCGAGAAAATTTTTATTCCGTTTAACTGCACGGCGATTCCGCGCGAGCTTGCCGAAGGATATTTTTTCGGCTACCGGCGCGGCAGTTTTACCGGCGCGATGAACGATTCGCCCGGAATGATTCGCGCGGCGGAAGGCGGCACTTTATTTCTGGACGAAATCGGCGATTTGCCGCTCGAAATTCAGCCGAAACTGTTGAGATTTTTGCAGGAAGGCGAAATTCAGCCGTTGGGCGAGAGACGACCGATTCAGGTGGACGTGCGAATTATCGCCGCGACCAACTGCGCGCTCGAAGAAAAAATCGAGCAGGGGCTTTTCCGCGAAGATTTATTTTATCGTCTGAACATCATTCGCCTGCACGTTCCGCCGCTACGCGAGCGGCGCGTCGAAATTCTGCCAATCGTCAAATACTATCTCAATTTTTACGCGGCAAAATTCGGCAAGCGGAATATTTCCATTACCGAGCAGGCGTTGGATTTATTGAGCGTCGGCGAGTGGGCTGGAAACGTTCGACAGCTTGCCAACGAGATTCAGCGACTGGTCGCGCGTTCAACCGACAATGACAAAATCAAACCCGAAGATTTATCGCCCGAATTGCGCCGCACCGCGCAGCCGATTCCGGTTAAATTCAGCGGCAACGTTCGCCCGATTACATCGTTTGCCAATATTCTCGACGCGCCGAAACCAAGCGGCACAATCGAAGATGCGGTCGGCGAACTTGAGAAAAAAATGATTCAGGAATCAATGCGGCGGCATGCCGGAAATATCACGCGCGTCGCCCGCGAACTCGGTGTCACGCGGCGCGGATTATATTTGAAATTAGACCGTCACGGACTCAATAAAACCGGATGAGAATAATGGTAAATGGTAAATGGAAAGCGTAATTACGGATTTCCATTTACCATTTACCATTTACCATTAAAGAACCGTTCA
Source organism: Pyrinomonadaceae bacterium (assembly GCA_050996405.1). Taxonomy (GTDB): domain Bacteria; phylum Acidobacteriota; class Blastocatellia; order Pyrinomonadales; family Pyrinomonadaceae; genus JBPCRW01. Next base: position 7,220 of record JBPCRW010000080.1, read on the forward strand.
CTATTAAATAAACGCTCAACCCCATCAAAATATAAAAAACTGTGGCGACTTGCGTATCGCCGAGATTATTTTGCACCAGACTGCTGGAGAAAAATCCGATTAGCCCGCCGAAACAACCGAGCAAAATTCCGTTTGACCGCCAATCATATAAGTTGTGATTATCGTTTTCCAGATTCGGAATCTGGAATTTCCGCCAGAGCATTCGAGCGTAGAGCCACAAAACCCACAACCATAGCAGCAAAGCGGGTAACCCGCGTTCGACTAAAAGCTGTAACATCGTCGAATGAAAATGTCCCATCGGCTGCCAGCCGTTATCGAACAAATGCCATTCCCGCCAGTAACGCTTTATCGAATCCATCCCGACACCGAGCAAAACATTTCGTCCGCTTTCCGCCCATAACCGGAATCCGTCACGATACATCATCATCCGGTATTGCGTCGAACCGTCGTCCGCATCGACTACGCCGACGTTTCGCGCCTGCTCCAAATAAACAAACCCGACGATTGCCAGAGGCAAGACTACTGCCGCCAAAGCCAAAAGCCACTTTCGTTTTCCCGTCAGCCAGACGATTGCAAACGCCGAAAGGATAAAGCCAATCTGCGAGGCGCGCGTCGTCGTCAGCAGCAGCGCGAACAGCATTCCGCCCAGACAAACGGCAAATAGTAATTGGTAATTGGTAATCGATAATTGGTAATTGGTAATTGGTAATTGGTAATCGGATTGCGAATCCTTTTTACTCCGATTTCCGACTTCCGATTTCTGACTTACGATTCTTTTTCGCGCTAAAAATAGCGCAATCAAAATTCCGAATGTGAGCGAGGCAAGCAACTGCAAAATTTCCGAATACGTCGCCCAATGCCTGAAAAAACCTTGCGAACGCCAGTTGCGGCTGTGTTTCCAATTTCCAATTCCGAGTTTTTCAAGCGCGCTCGAACCGCCGAGCAAATCAGATTTGTGAACCGTGACGGTAAAATAAAAATCGGGTCGGTAGAAATAAATATCGGTCGTCTCATTGCGTTCAATTTCCGCTTCCAATCCTTCCGGCGAGTAGATTTTTTTGCCGTCTGCTTTGAGCAGCGCGTCACCGTTTATCAATCCGACTTTTGCCAGCGGGCTGTCCGGCTTCACGTTTTCGATTTCCACGCCGCGCCCGACGATTCTTTCAACCGATGTCCAGACGACGTTCACCATACACGAAAAAATCAGCGCGAACGCCAGAAAAATAGCGGCGCGTTTTGTCCGCAGATTGTGAACAAGAAAGAAAAAAGTAAAAACAACCGAGACGCTTCGCAGGCGGTCAATGGAAATATCCGGCGCGTAAGAAAAAACGCAGGTTAGAACCGTCCAACCAATAAATGCCGCTAACGCAATGTTTAGCGGCATTTTAACAAATCGCGGGCGCGGCTGGACGAAAATCCGAATCGCCCAGAAAGTCATTCCGAGCAGCCACGCGCTTTCCGTCGCGGCAATCGTATGCGGCGCGAACAAAACCATCAGCGTCAAAAAGAAGAACACCAATCGTTCAAGCCATTTCGTCCATTTGTTTTCAGTTTCGATACCCGCCAGCTTATCTAACTTTTGTAAGAAATTCTGCATAGAATGCTTCGTAAATTAACGCCGTCCAGAATGAGAAAATTTTCTAACGCGGAGACCGTTGAAGAACTGAAAATGGAGAATGGAAAATTTGAAAACTGATATTTTTCATTTTCCACTTTCCATTTTTATTGCTTTCTCCAGCGTTTAATTTTTCTTATTCCCGCGTTATTGTCAAATTACAGATTGTCCATAATTCAGCATTTCGCAGCAAACGGCGAAGCGGTTTCAATAGCTCTATGTAAATTTTTTTTTATCATTTACAATGTTTTCGCTGTGGAGATTATGAAAAAATTACCCGATAGCTTTGAATCGTTTGGCGTTTTTTATGAAAAACTAACAGGAACTTGAGCAAAAGAAAGACAAATACTATCGTTTCAAAATTCCGCGCGGCGGCGAATCCGCAAAAATGACTCGAAAAGAATTGGATAATGAATAAAAAAAATTATGCTCGAAACAGATTTATTTTTCAAAGCGGAAATCAATCTTTATTACGATTTGTTTCTGCCGGAAAATCTCGAAAAAGATGCGCCGCTGCTGATTGCGGTTCACGGCTATGGCGCGCGCAAACGCTCGATGATGCGCGAAGCCGTCCTGCTCGCGCCGCAAAATTTCGTCATCGCTTCGATTCAAGCCCCGCACCAGCATTTTCGCAAAACCGACGCGGGTTACAAAACAGGTTTCGGCTGGCTGACCGATTTTAAACCGGAAGAATCTATAAAAATCCATCAAAAATTCGTCTCGGACGTGATTGAAAATCTTTCAAATAGAAACTTGATTGACGCGAATCAAGTTTTTTTGCTCGGATTTTCGCAAGCCTGCGCCTTAAATTTTCGCTACGCTTTCACTCATCCAGAAAAATTGCGCGGCATCGCGGGCGTGTGCGGCGGCATTCCTTCGGATTTTGAAACGAACAAAAATTATCAGCCGACGAGCGCGAAAGTTTTTTATCTTTACACGACTGAAGATGAATTTTATCCGTTGGAAAAATATAAAACGTTTGATGCGAAACTAAAAAATTATCTGCCGAATTACCAATCGAAAGTTTATGACGCGAGACACGAAATCACAGACCAAATGCGCGAGGATATAAAAAATTGGCTGTGACAAAATAGGTTTTCCGTAAAGATATTTAGTTGCGCGCACCATTTTTATCGTGTTGGATTTCCTGAATTTTGTTTTTTCTCGCTTAAAAATTCCGTCACGACATTAACAAAATCATCCGATTTTTCTTCCTGCGGAACGTGACCGCAATTTTCAAACACGACAAAACGCGAATGGAGAATCGCGTCGTAAAGTTTTTCGCCGCTGCGAATCGGAATCACCATATCGTTTTCGCCCCAGATAATCAGCGTCGATTGGTTTATCAAATGCGCGTCCGCTTCGATGCGGTTCGCGTCCCAGTTGCGTCCCGTCTGCAAAACCGAATGATGTCCATCCGCCGCGTTTAACGGGCGGCGGATGGATTCGATTCTATCGCGCGTAATCAAATGATGATTTTTTTTGTAAAGCGTTTCGCGCATTCTCCGGCGCATAAACATTTTTGAATCGAGCAGAAACGGCGAGAGAATTTCGCCGATGCCGCGAATCCGCGCCAATTTCAGAATCGGATGATTTTTCGGTTCGTCGTTAATCACCGCGTCAACCAAAACTAATTTTTCGACTCGTTCCGCGTAATCGAGCGCGAGCGTCGAGGCAACCGCGCCGCCATAGGAACTGCCGAGAATTGTCGCTTTCCCAATACCGAGACGATTCATCAGACGCGAAATAATTCTGGCTTGCGAAGCAATTGTGTAATCAAACCATGCGGGTTTTGACGAATAACCGAAACCGATTAAATCAACCGCGACGACGTGAAAATTATTTTCGGCGAAACGAGGCGCGACCGTTTTCCAAACCACGACCGAAGACGTATAGCCGTGAATCAAAACAAGCGTCGGATTATTTCGCTCGCCGAATTCTTGAAAGTGGACGCGCAAGCCGTCAACTTCCGCAAAATGTGAATTCGCCGAATGCGGCACAAATTCCGAAACTTCGTCCCAGACGATTTCGCTTGCGCGAGACATAAATTTCCACGCAATCAAACCGCCGACCGCGCCCAATCCTGCGCCTGCCGCTAGATATTTTTTCTTCATACAAAATTTTTCCCGCCGCGATTTTACACTAAAACGATTTTCGGTTGAATAACTTTTTTCTCGTCGTCATAAAAACCGACGGCGACCAGATTTTCGTTTTCGTCGGTTAATCGAATCGTTTCATTATTATTGATTTCGTCCGAAATAAATTTTAGTTTCATTCCGTGTTTTACTTGCAGAATTTCTTCCGCCGCGAGGATTTTTTCGGGCAGATGCGCGAGCGCGTCCCGTGTCGAAATTAAAGTTTCGTCGAGTTTATTTTCCGCGACGATTTTTTCCAGCTTTTCGAGCGTTACAGACTGCGATAAATCGAATTTTCCCGCTCGCGTCCGGCGCAATGCCGTCAAATGCGCGCCGATTTTTAATTCTCTCCCGATGTCTTCTGCCAGCGCGCGAATATACGTTCCGGCGGAACACACGACGCGAACGCGGAGCGCGAAATGCGGAGTGCGGATTTCTTCCAGCAATTCTAATTCATAGATTTTTACGGCGACGGGCTTGCGCTCGATTTCAATTCCCTTTCGAGCAAGTTCGTAAAGTTTTTTGCCCGCCACTTTTTTCGCCGAATACATCGGCGGAGTCTGCCAAATCTCGCCGCGAAATTTGGCAAAAACGTTCTCCCAATTTGTCTCGGATAAAATCTCGACAATTTCTTGATTCCGCGTTCCGCGTTCCGCGTTCCGCGTTCCGGTCAAATCGCCCGTCGAGGTTTCAAATCCGAAACGGATTTGCGCTTCATATTCCTTCGCTTCTTTGTCCAAAAATTGAGCGAGGCGCGTCGCTCGTCCGACTAAAATTACCATCACGCCGGTCGCAAACGGGTCGAGCGTTCCGGTGTGACCGATGCGTTTTGTTTTTAAAATTTTGCGGCAGCGCGCGACGACATCGTGCGATGTAAAACCGTCGGGTTTATCGATGATTAAAATTCCGTCCATTTCGATTTTAGATTTTGGATTTTAGATTTTAGATTTGCAAATCTCCTTTGCGTTCTTCGCGGCTTTGCGGGAAAATTCTTTTATGTTCAAAAAACGAAATTGGCGCAATAAACCTCTCGAAAATTCTGAAAACGAAGCAAAACCGAAACGTGAAATAAACGCGGAAAAGGCGCGCGCGAAAACTTTTGACCGCGCCGTCAATTTGCTCGCTTTCAAACCGCGTTCGATTAGCGAATTGCGGGAAAGACTGCTCGAAAAAGAATGGACAAACGCCGAAATTGTCGAATCGGTTTTGGAAAAATTAAAGGAATATAATTATTTAAACGACGAGCAGTTTGCGAACAGCTTTGCCGCTTCAAAAATTCGTCAAAAGCCAATCGGCAAAAGGGTTTTAAAACAAAAACTCGCGCTCAAAAAACTCGACAAAGAAACGGTCGAAAACACGCTCGAAAATATTTTTGAAGAAACGCCCGAAAACGAAATTATCGAACGCGCGATTGAAAAAAGACTGCGGCTAAAAGGCAAACCCGCCACGCGCGAAGACGCGAAAAAATTTTACGATTATCTTCTGCGGCAAGGATTTTCTTATGATTTAGTCAGCAGTAAAATGCGCGAACTAAACAGCCGCGCGATTGATGAAGATGAATAAGAAATTGTTCACAAATGAACACGGATAAATCCAGATAATTTCAAACAGGATAAGCAGGATTTACAAGATAAAATCTTTCTCTTATCTGTGTAAATCTGTATTTATCTGTGGATGAATATTTCTTTTATTTCGCTGCTTTCAACATTTCCTTCGCGTGCTTGCGCGCCGTTTCGGTGATTTGCGCGCCGGTCAGCATTCGCGCCAATTCTTCGATTTTTTCGCTCGATTTCAATTCTTTGAGACGAATTTCGGTGCGATTCTTAACGACTTCTTTTTCGACTAAAAAATGATGGTCGGCGAGCGCGGCAACCTGCGGCTGATGCGTCACGCACAAAACCTGATAAGTTTTGGAAAGTTCTTTTAATTTCAGCCCGACGGCTTCGGCGACGCGCCCGCCGATGCCCGCGTCAACTTCGTCGAAAACGGCGGTTCGCGGATTTTCCGTTAGCTTCGCCGTCGTTTTTAAAATCAGCATCAGACGCGACGCTTCGCCGCCCGAAGCCACTTTCGCAATCGGTTTAACGGATTCGCCTAAATTCGCGGAAAAATAAAATTCGATTTGGTCAAAACCTTTTGCCGTCAAACGATTATTTGCCGTTTCGTTTTGTAAATCATTCTCACTCGGCGCAAAGATGCGGACTTCAAAACGCGCTTTTTCGAGCGCGACCGTCTTCAAATTTGCTTCAACTTCTTTTTCAAATTTTTTCGCCGCTTTCGCGCGCGTTTCGTGGATTTCCCACGCGAGAATCAAATAATTTTGCCGCGCGCGTTCCAACTCCTTTCGTAATTCTTCCTTACGTTCTTCAAACGTTTCGATATTTTTCAGACGTTCTTCGGATTCGGCGAAATGCGCGAAAATTGTTTCAAACGTGCCGCCGTATTTGCGTTTAAGGCGCGAAATTTCCGCCAGCCGATTTTCGATTTCTTCCAATCTTTCGGGCGAAAATTCGAGTCGGCTGCGAAAATCTCTGACCGAGATTGCCAAATCTTCCAGGACGGCTTGCGCGGTTTGCAAACTTTCATTATATTCACGAAAACTCGATTCGTATTCGGACAAATCGCGGATTTTTCTCGTCACTTTTTCAAGCGTCGTGACAATCGCCGCTTCGTTTTCGTAAAGCAGCGCGTAGCTTTCATCGCTCAACATCGAAAGTTTTTCGACGTTGTTCAGACGGCGTTTTTCTTCTTCGAGATTTGTATCTTCGCCCGCCTGCAAATTCGCTTTACCGATTTCATCAACCTGAAATTGCAGAATGTCTAAAAGCTGAAGTTTCTGCGCTTCGTCGGTTTGCAGGTTGTCGATTTCTCTTTGAATCCGCGCCAGTTCCCGATAGGCGGCGGCAAGATTGACGCGCAGATTTTTCAGCTTTGCGTATTCGTCAAGCATTTCCAGATGCGTCGCCGGATTAAACAAAGTCGCCTGCTCGCCCTGCCCGTGAATATCAACGAGCGACGAGCCGATTTTTTTCAAAAAATTTTGCGTGACGAGTTGATTATTAACAAAGATTCGATTTTTTCCCGAAGCCGAAAGCTCGCGGCGAACGATGATTTCAATTTCGTTTTTGCTGTCCGATTCGATGCCGCCTTCGTCTAAAACACGCCGCAGGTTTTCGTTTGAGAAAATACTGAAAAGTCCTTCGATACGCGCCTGCGTTTCGCCTTCTTTTATTAAATCGGATGACACGCGCTCGCCCGTCAACGCGCCTAAACTGTCAACAATAATTGATTTTCCCGAACCCGTTTCGCCCGTCAGCAAATTCAAACCTTTGAGAAATTCGATTTCGATTTCGTCAATCAACGCGACGTTTTTTATTTTCAGCCAACTGAGCATAATCTCCTGATTTTAGATTTTGGATTTTGGGTTTTGGATTGTAAAGCCGCCAGAGATAAAAGAAAAACCTTCGGGAAAACTTTGTTATTAAATCCGATTTTTTCTAAATAGTTTTACCAATCCGTTTCGTGGTAAAATTGCATTTTAATTTATCACGAATTTATTTAGCTTATGATGACAGGAAACGAAATCAGACGTAAATTTTTAGAATATTTTGAACGGCGCGGACACAGAATTGTTCATTCCAGCCCCGTTTTTCCGCCGAACGACCCGACGATTCTGTTCACCAACGCGGGAATGAATCAGTTTAAAGACGTTTTTCTCGGCAACGAAAGACGCGACTATAAACGCGCCGCCAGTTCGCAAAAATGTATTCGCGCGGGCGGCAAACACAACGATTTGGATGAAGTCGGAAAGACGGCGCGGCATCATACATTTTTCGAGATGCTCGGCAATTTTTCGTTCGGCGATTATTTTAAAAAAGAAGCAATTGAATTCGCATGGGATTTTTTGGTTAATGAACTAAAACTCGATGTTAATCGTTTGTGGTTCACTTATTTTGAAGGCGACGCGGAAGTTTCTGCCGATACGGAAGCCAGAGATTTATGGATTGAAATGGGCGCGCCAGCCCAACGAGTTTTGCCTTTCGGTCGCAAAGATAATTTCTGGCAGATGGCTGACACCGGACCGTGCGGACCGAATTCGGAAATCAATTATTATTTGGGCGACGAGCCGGAAAACCCTGGAAAAAATCGCGCCGATTTGGTCAACGCCGAAGAAGGCGA
>JBPCRW010000089.1:0-3076 GCA_050996405.1 Pyrinomonadaceae bacterium
GCTTGTTCGGGCGACATATACGCGGCAGTTCCCATAATCACGCCCGACGCGGTTTTAACTTGCGCGAGCGTCGCGGCTTCAGACTTGTCAGAACCATCTGCGTTAGCGGATGGGTAATTTTTATCGAGCCGATTGCCGGCGTTTAACCCGCCCGCTAACGCAGGCGGTTCTGACCTGATGAGTTTTGCCAGACCGAAATCCAGAACTTTCACTAATCGGTCGCGCCGAATCATAATATTTTCCGGCTTGATGTCTCGATGAACGATGCCCGATTCGTGCGCCGCCGCCAGAGCCGAAGCCGTCTGCTCGGCAATGTCCAGCGTTTCGCCAAACGTCAAAGATTTATCCCGCAATTTCTCGCGCAAAGTTTCGCCTTCGATAAATTCCGACGCGATAAAACTCACATTTTCAAATTCGCCGATTTCGTAAATCGTCAAAATGTTCGGGTGATTCAAAGCGGACGCGGCACAGGCTTCCTGTTCAAAGCGGCGGAGATGCTCGCGGTTGGCAGTAAATTCGGCGAGCAAAACTTTGAGCGCGACTTTGCGTTTTAATTTCGCGTCCGTCGCCAGATAAACTTCGCCCATTCCGCCCGCACCGAGCATTTTCACAATGGTGTAATGGCTCAGAATTTGGCTGACGCGAAGTTTTTTCCTGCCGTCGGCAAACGCTTCGGCGACTTCGCCGACAGCTGCGTTCTGCATAAAACTTCCGGCAGACTCGCTTGATGAAAGCAGCGATTCGACTTCGCGGCGCAACTGGTCGTCGCCTTTGCAGGATTCGTCAAGAAATTGCTCGCGCTGTTCGGGCGCGCACTGCAAGGCGGCGTAAAAAATTTCTTTGACTTCGAGCCATTTTTCAGGATTTATGGACGACATTATTAACCGCCTGAGCAGAAGTTAATTGCGGAAACGCGCACGATAGTCGAGTGTGATTTGGAAATACGCCTTTACTGCGTGCGCGCCTTCTGCACTAAGTATTTTTGTCTATCTATTTAGCTCGCGGTGCAGCCAAGCCCGCGCCGCTTCCCAATCTCGTGCGACGGTTGCGCGAGAGACGCGCAAGGCTTCAGCCGTTTCTTCCAAACTCAAACCGCTAAAAAATTTGAGTTCGACGACGCGGGCTTGCTGCTCGTCGCGCCGTGCGAGTTTGTCCAACGCTTCATCTAAAGCAATCAAATCAACGCCCTTTTCTTTCGCCACAACCAGCGTCGCCGCTTCGAGCGACAATTTTATATTGTCTCCGCCGCGTTTCTCGCGGTGTTTCGCTCTCGCATGGTCAACCAGAATCCGCCGCATCGCGTTTGCGGCGACGGCGAAAAAATGCGTCCGGCTTTCCCAATTTATATCTCGCCGGTCAATCAATTTCAAATACGCTTCGTTAATCAGCGCGGTGGTTTGCAATGTATGACCGGGACGTTCTTTTCGCAAAAAACGCGCCGCTTGCCGGTGCAGTTCGTCATAAACAAGCGGCATCAATTTATCCAATATTTCCTGCCTGCCGCTGTCGCTCCATTCGCGCAGCATTCGCGTAATTTCCGCCGCATCCGGCTCGTGTCTGTTCACTGCCGAACATTATAAACCCAAAAGAGCCGGAATCAATATCTAAAATTTTTTGAGACTATTTTATTTCGCCCGTCGCTTTAGCTAATAGAGGCTGAAAAAGCCTCGAATCACAAATAAAAAGGAGAGAGAAAATGAACGCGAAAAAACAAACATTCGTCGCATCGGCAATAATAAACGGCTTTTTAAAACAATCCAGCCGGACTAAGATATTCATTGGCGACAGGCTAAACATCATTCAAAAACTACTGCTTCCGATTTTCTTGACGAGCCTCTGCGCTTTTCCGGCGTTGGCGCAACGTTCGGACGACTACAACAAAGTCGAATTTTACGGCGGCTACTCACGCGCCAGCGTGCAGCCCAACGCCAAAAGCTCCACGTCTTTCGGCACAACGTTCGGGCAATGTTCGAGCGAGGCGACGGACATTCTCGGCAAAAACTTTCAGACTTCCTTCTGCCACCGTCGGAGTTTTAACGGCTTTGACACTTCAATCGCCTACAACTTCACGAGATATTTCGGCATTAAAGCAAACGTCACCGGACACTATAAAACCGAACCGTTCACCGACGTTTTCTTCGGCGCAACCGAAACGCTCAGAACCAAAGACCGCATCTATAACTTTCTGGTCGGCGTACAGTTGAAAGATAACAGCAAAACAAGACGCTTCAAGCCGTTTGCTCACGCTCTGGTCGGCGCGTCGCGCTTCGCCTCTACGGGAGTGAACACCGCTCCTACCTACCCGCCCGACAATTTTACTCTTAAAAGCCACGTAACGAGCTTCGCCATGAAATTCGGCGGCGGCATCGACTTGCGCGTCAGCCGAAGAATTGACCTGCGGCTCGTCGAACTTGACTACAATCCGATCTTCACGCGCGACTTCCCCGTGACAGGCTCGCCTTACGGCTCAATCACCCAGCACAGTAAATTGGCAAACAACATTACAATCGGCTTCGGCATCGTCATCCATTAAAGATTCCAACGCCGAATCAAAAGCGAATAAATGCAAGATGGGTCGAAACATTTTGGGCAAACAAACGCGAGTTAGACGTTTCAGGTTTAGTAAATTTCCTGCGTCTAACCCGCGCTATACGAATACTGCCATGTGTATTTGCGATTAAATTTTACCGGCTGCTAATTTCCAAACAAAATCTTATCGGCTATTCAAATTTACAGGTTTAATTTCGGTATTTGAATTTGCGCCTGTATTAGCGTTTGTTCCAGTGTTCGCATTACTTGATTGATTCGATGCCGAACTCGTATTCTTTTTTTCCTGCAGAACAGACTTGGCAAAATTACTGTCCACGATTGATAACCCGATGGCGATTTCATTCGTCAGCATTGCTTTGTCCGCGCCGCCCGTTTGCGGCAAAAGTTCTTTGGCTTTTGTAAAGGCATTCTTCGCGTCAACATATTTTTCAGTCAGCAAATATGCGCGTCCGAGCAAATAATAATCTTCCGCGTCCGCTGCACTAGCGCCGTTCGCCGTGATGTATTTCGACGGGTCGCGGTCAAC